>NZ_JBHIQP010000002.1:0-333837 GCF_042196625.1 Bartonella sp. AC535YNZD
TCTTCCCATGATCAACGTGACCAATCGTACCAATATTAACATGCGGTTTTGTTCGTTCAAACTTGCTCTTCGCCATTGCTATTAATCTCTTGTTTTATTCCCTATTTTTATTAGCACCTAGGGACAGTTCTGCAAAACTTAAGTCTGACCAGACTGTAAACAGCCCAATCACCACAACTCTTAGACGGAAAACCCCACAAAATCTATAAATGGAATATCCTCCATCATACCTATTTGCCCAATCATCAACAACCATTTGGAGCGGGTAGCGGGAATCGAACCCGCATATTCAGCTTGGAAGGCTGCTGCTCTACCATTGAGCTATACCCGCATGACCCACGTACTAACTCTCCTTCGATGAATGGTGGAGGGGGTTGGATTCGAACCAACGTAGCATACGCAACGGATTTACAGTCCGCCCCCTTTAACCACTCGGGCACCCCTCCATTACACCGATAAAGTCGCGCAATGAGACATCACGACAACCATCTTGAATACCCATTCAATTCAATCTGATTGCGAAGTGGTTATGACGATTACTATTGTATCTGTCAACAGAATAAATACAATTCTGTACAAATTTCCTGCTCATAATTTTAAATCATAGATTTTTTCTCTCTATTTTTCTTATTAACACGTTATAAAGAAGCTATGAAAGAAAAAACATCACAAAATTCTCATTATGCTCGTTTGCGTCGCCGATATCGCGATACAAAAGGCTCTCCTTCTCGATCTTTTACACACCCAAAGAAGAAAGCTGCTTCTTTACAGAAAGAGATCATCCATCTTTATGGCATTCATTCTGTTCAGGCTGCTTTAGAAAACCCAAAAAGAATTTTAAAATGTCTTTACGTTACACAAAATGCCTTAAAACGATTAAATATATCCGAATCAGATTATCCTTGCTCTGTTACATTATGCACGCCCAAATATCTTGATTCGCTTGTTGGAAGTGAAGCAGTTCATCAAGGTGTTGTGTTGGAAACTCTCCCCCTCAAACCATGCAAACTGTCGGAACTAACCAATACTGATCTGGTCATTGTCATGGATCAAATTACCGATCCACATAATGTTGGCGCTATTATGCGCTCTGCAGTCGCATTGAAAGCTAAAGCACTTATTACAACTTGCCGTCACTCTCCCCACGAAAGCGGTGTTCTTGCGAAAGCAGCATCTGGAGCTCTGGAAATGATTCATTATATTACCGTACGAAACCTTGCTGAAGCTCTTCAAGAACTTCATCAAACAGGTTTCACAAGCTTTGGTCTCGATTCAGAAGGTGAACAACCTCTAGAAACAGCATTAAAAGGAAATAAAATTGCTCTTGTTTTAGGAGCAGAAGGTAAAGGCTTGCGTAAAAAAACACGCGAAACCGTTTGCGCTTTAACACGCCTTGATATGCCTGGACATATTAAATCATTAAATGTTTCAAATGCAGCAACAATAGCTCTTTATGTGGCACATCAATATCTTAGATTCTAGTTTTTAATTTTTTGTGAAACATCAAAAAAACCAACCAACAAAAAACCCGCAAGAAATCCGCCAATATGAGCTTCCCATGCTATTGAGATGCCATTTTCTTCAAACAAAATAGAAGAAATACCTATGATAAAATCAGTCGTCAGCCATACACTCATATAAACAAGAACCCCCTTAGAACACAGAGCTTTTTTGACAGACAATAAAGGTCCCAAAAGTTTTTCGTTCTGCGCATTGACAGCTAGATTACCACTAGGAAAACCGTAACGTGCAATAGCACCCATCATTCCAGATACGGCACCTGACGCCCCAATAAGTGATATGGTACTTTCTTGATGAAATGTAAAATAAGTCAAAACAGAAATAACTGCCGTTAACACCCAAAAAATTAAAAAACGTAAAACACCAAAATGCCTTGCTAAAGGAGAGCCGAAAACCAAAAGCCAAACCATATTAAGAGCAACATGTTTAAAACTACTATGCATAAATGAATAACTTACCATGGTATAACAAAATGCTACAGGATGCCTCTTAAACAATGCTGGTATAAATGAAAAAAACTCAAGGCTTTCAACATAAACATGATGAGAAAAAAAATACTGAGAAATGCAATAAAGACAAAAACAAAATGCTATCAAAACAACTATAATAAATGGAACATTCAATAAGGGTTCTTTAGGTTGTTTCGGCAATCGGGAAACATCATTATGTTGGTGACTAGAAACTTTCATTGTATAAAATCTCGTATTTTTTAGAAAATGGGTTATTCTTTATACAAAATAAATATACCATTCCCAGTGATGCAGAATCTTCTCAACGCCTCCGAAGCCCCTTTTTAAATTTTCAATAGCTCTACATGAAAACACGTGTATTTTATACAAAAGATTTTAAAAAGTATGGATATCAAGAATATGATTTACAAACTTAGTGGTATCCTGCTTACTTAAATGTGAAATTACCATGCAATATACAAGAACTTACGAATAGACAAACTCACTTATGAGGTGGTGTATAATAAAAATATATAAACATTCTTTTCTTACTAGAAATATATTGATTATTGCATTTCTTAAACAAGCTATACCTCGATTGATAAACTTTAAAGAATCTTAAATCTCAATTTTTCCATTAATATGGCCTGCATTGCTTCTACGCTTTGAACGAAAAACGACATCTCTATGAGAAAAAATACCAATACAGCGTTCTCTAGATATAATAATTGGTGTTTCATGATGAATTACTTACTTGATAGTCTGTTTCCCTCATACATGCAAAAGCGTCAGTTCATCTCTTTAACAAATATAAACAAGCCTTTCATTTCAACCTTTAACAGATATAATTCAAGAACTATCTCTTATGAAACACTGAAAAAATATGTTGATTCTAATGATGCATCTTTGAATTTAAACAGTTCATGACGGAATTTTTTATTCCTTTCTCAGACAGTCTTATTGACACATCCGCCACTTGTAACGCGCAAGAGAATAGTTTGGATTATTTAATATAAAAAATTAAATGAGGTAATCATAGGAATTTGCTATTAAGTTGTAAAATGATAAAGGACTATTATAAATCAATGTATTATAAATAGATAACACACTAATTATTGAAGAGAACGATCTTGAGAATTCTGCTTGCAATCCTTTAACCACACATCATAAATAGGATGCTCAACAGCGTTCAAACCAGGACTATCTGCAAACATCCATCCTGTAAAAATACGCCGTATTTTTTTATCTAATGTTACTTCATTGACTTCAACAAAACCAGTTGTACGCGTGGGTTCATCTTTAGAACTCGTATAACATGCACGTGGTGTTACCTGTAATGCGCCGTACTGATAAATTTTACCAAGAGTAACTTCAAAACGTGTGGTCCGTCCCGTGATTTTGTCAAGACCTGCAAAAACAGCAATTCCATTGCTAATACGCTCAGCCCGCACTCCATTATTTAAGGATAAAAACACTAAAATTCCCATAAAAAAAATATATATAAAATGCCTCACCCCTAACAATAAAAAAAATCTCATCATATCAAAATCAATCGCACCTTAAAAAATAATTCTTTTCATAACATAGAGTCAAATAAGACAAAAATACACACGTACATTAAAAAACATGTTATTTTTTAGGTGACCAAGCATCATAATCTTCATGCACACAAGAATGCTCTCCATTGAAAGTGATAGCCCCCTTTGGTCGATAGCCCTCACTTGTTCCTGTCATATTTGCAACATGAGGCTTTTCCCATTCATAAGGATGATAATCCTCTTGTGTTGGTGGACACTCACAGCGATGATGAATCCAGCCGTGCCAACCTGGTGGAATAGTAGAGGCCTCAGAATAGTCTTTATAGATAACCCAACGATGCGGATAACCATCCTTATGAAGTCCTCCTTCATAATATATATTTCCAAACTGATCTTCCCCTATCCGCTTACCTTTGCGCCATGTGAAAAAACGCGTACCAATGGTATTGCCATTCCACCATGTGAAGATTTGTTTTAAAAAACGAGCCATCTGCTATTCCATTCATTTAGTGCGCTCATGAAATTAATCGTTTGAATAAAATTATTAACGATTGAAATTATCGAAAAAGTTACTAGTAAATTCAACTACAATTCCAATTGATAGGTTAACGTGCTATCCTTTAATTTCAAGAAGATATCATATGTATGGCTTCTTCTCCACCCCATAAAATTTAATCTATGCCAAGTTTCATCTTAACCAATTCATTAACAGCTTGGGGATTTGCCTTACCACCTGTTGCTTTCATTACCTGTCCAACAAACCAACTAGCTAAAGCAGGTTTGTGCTTTGCTTGCGCAACTTTATCAGAATTATTGGCAACGATCTCATCAACAGCTCTTTCAATAGCCATTGTATCCGTTACCTGCTTCATATTTCGCTCTTCTACAATTTGGCGTGCATCTCCCCCCTCATTCCAAATAATCTCAAAAAGATCTTTGGCAATTTTTCCAGAAATAACTCCTTCTTTTATAAGATCAATAATGCTTCCTAATTGATTTGGCGATACTGGTGACTCTTCAATCTCACGATTATCTTTATTTAAAGCCCCTAAAAGGTCGTTAATCACCCAATTGGCAACTATTTTTCCATCACGCCCACGCGCTACTTCTTCAAAATAATCAGCAATAGCCTTTTCTGTCACAAGAATGGAAGCATCATACACTGTCAATCCCATTTCCTTAACAAAACGTGCTTTTATAGCGTCAGGTAACTCTGGTAAGTCTGCTGCCAAAGCATCCACAAATGCTTGATCAAATTCTAATGGTAAAAGATCAGGATCAGGAAAATAACGATAGTCATGCGCTTCTTCCTTTGAGCGCATAGAGCGCGTTTCACCTTTAGCGGCATCAAAAAGCCGAGTCTCTTGATCTATGACGCCTCCATCTTCTAAAATTGCGATCTGACGACGCGCTTCATACTCAATTGCTTGGCCAATAAAGCGAATAGAATTAACATTTTTGATTTCACAACGCGTTCCAAACTTTTCACCAGGACGACGAACGGATACATTGACATCCGCACGCATAGAACCTTCATCCATATTACCATCGCAGGTGCCCAAATAACGAACAATTGTACGCAATTTTGTCATATAGGCTTTGGCTTCATCTGATGAGCGCATATCAGGCTTGGAAACAATTTCCATAAGAGCAACACCAGAACGATTAAGATCCACAAAAGACATCGTTGGATGTTGGTCGTGCATCGATTTTCCAGCATCCTGTTCAAGATGCAACCTCTCAATTCCCACTTCTATATCCTCAAATTGGCCATTCGAATCTGGACCAACAGATATGATAATCTTCCCCTCTCCTACAATGGGATAGTGAAACTGAGAAATCTGATATCCCTGCGGTAAATCTGGATAAAAATAATTTTTGCGATCAAAAACAGATTTTAAATTAATACGTGCCTTTAATCCTAACCCCGTTCGAATCGCTTGACGAACACACTCTTGATTAAGAACAGGCAACATACCTGGCATAGCTGCATCAATAAGGGATACATGATTGTTTGGCTCTGCTCCAAATTTGGTGGATGCTCCTGAAAAAAGTTTCGAATTTGATATGATTTGCGCATGAACCTCCATGCCAATTATGACTTCCCAATCACCTGTAACTCCAGAAATAAAACGCTTAGAATCAGGAATACGCGTATCAATGATGCTCATTGCCAATCCATTACCAATATTTAAAATTCACTCATGGCTTATCTAAAACTATTCTCAGTGCAATCCTAGGATATAAATCTTAAGCTTTTTTAGGAGCCTTTTTCTTAACTGATGTTTTCTCTTCGGACTTTTCCTTCACTGCAGATTTTTTCTTTGCTGGCTTTTTTTCAATAACATCTGATTCGTCATATTCTTTCATCAACTCTTCAACCGTCACTTCTTTATCTATGACTTTTATCTGTGCCAATAAATGATCAATGACCTTTTCTTCAAAAATCGGAGCACGCAGATTTTCAACAGCTTCTGGCGTCTTACGGAAAAAGTCCATAATTTCTTTCTCTTGTCCAGGATACTGGCGAACCTGATCAAAAACAGCTGCCTTTAGCTCATCCTCACTAACTTTAACACCAACCTTTACTCCAATTTCAGAAAGCACTAAACCAAGTCGAACACGACGCTGTGCAAGGACACGATATTCCTCCCTTGCCTTTTCTTCTGTAATACCTTCATCTTCAAAACTGCGCCCAGCCTTTTTCAAATCATCATTAACCTGAGCCCATATATTGCTAAACTCAATTTCTAAAAGCTCTTCAGGAATCTCAAAATTATAATCAGCATCTAAAGCATCAAGAATTTGACGCTTAATTTTTTGACGTGTCATTGAACCATATTGGCTTTCAATCTGTTCACGAATGACCTCACGTAAACGATCTAGAGATTCTAAACCAACTTTTTGCGCTGCTTCATCATCAACTTTTAATTCATCTGGTTTAAAAACAGCTTTAACAGTAATATCAAACTCTGCTTCTCTTCCCGCCAAATGTGCCGCACTGTAATTATCAGGAAATTTAACAGAAATCGTTTTTGCATCCCCAGCCTTCACACCGACCAATTGCTCTTCAAAGCCAGGAATAAATTGTTTTGACCCAAGAATCAGTTGTGAATCACTATCGGCCCCACCTTCAAATGGAACGCCTTCAAGTTTACCTTGATAATCTATGGTAATACGATCACCTTCTTCAGAAGCCCCCTCTTTTAGGGAATAATTACGTGTAGAAGAAAGGACGCGTTTGACTTGATCATCAATCTCCTGTTCAGGGATAGTTGCAATTTCACGGATAACTTCAATATGTTTAAAATCTTTAATGTCAATTTTTGGTAAAACTTCATACTTTAAACTAAAAGTAAAATCAGCCTTGCCATCTAGAATTTTTTCATCTTCATCTATGTCGATTTTTGGCTGCATCGCTGCACGTTCATTACGGTCCGCTAAAATAGAACTAGGCGCCTCACTGAGTATCTCATTGAGAATCTCCGCCATAAAGGATTTACCATACATTTTTCGCAAATGCCCACTAGGCACTTTACCCGGACGAAAACCATTAAGCTTGATTTTTCCCTTGGTATCATCCAACCGTTCATTCAACTTTTCTTCTAAATCTTTCGCTGGAACCACGATCTTAATTTCGCGCTTCAGTCCTTCATTAAGCGTCTCGGTAACCTGCATTAAACACCTTCATTTTTCTAAGGAGAGGGATATGCCCACTCTAATAATCATTACATTCTAACACTTCGAGTGTTACATTACCATGAAGCGGAATTCCAGACACGTAGAAATCCGTAGCACTTAAGGGATTGCTTTGGTGCGGATGGAGGGACTCGAACCCCCACGGTCTCCCGCCAGAACCTAAATCTGGTGCGTCTACCAATTTCGCCACATCCGCCAAACTGACAAGCTAATAACCTTATACAAGCGGCGTCTCTATACCATTAATTACAGAAAAAAAGCAAACAAATATATTAAAAAAAACAAAATCTACGCTTTTCATACACGGTTGCTTACGCTAAAAGTCGATTATGTTAAAAACATTTGATACTCCAATCCATATCATAGGTGGCGGCCTTGCAGGGTGTGAAGCAAGCTGGCAAATCGCTCAGTCAGGAATTTCTGTTATTTTGCATGAAATGCGACCCCTAAAAAAATCAGATGCCCATAAAACCGATCATTTAGCAGAACTAGTTTGTTCAAATTCATTTCGTTGCGATGATTCATCAACAAATGCCGTAGGACTTCTCCATGCTGAAATGCGATTAGCGAAATCATTAATTATGAAAGCTGCTGATACCAATAAAGTCCCTGCAGGGAGTGCTCTTGCCGTTGACCGTGATGGATTTTCAAAAACCGTCACAACAGCACTAGAAAACCACTCTCTTATAACAATCAAACGTGAAGAAGTTCAAAAAATTCCTAAAGCTTGGAAACATGTTATCATCGCAACAGGTCCCCTTACCTCATCTGCACTTGCTCAAGAATTACAAGCAATCACCGGAACAGAATCGCTCTCTTTTTTTGATGCTATTGCACCTATTATCCATACCGATAGTATTGATATGAATATTTGTTGGTATCAATCTCGCTATGATAAAATTGGTCCTGAAGGAACAGGAAAAGATTACCTTAATTGTCCCTTAAATAAAGAACAGTATGAAACATTCGTTCAAGCGTTAAAAAATGCCGACAAAACAGAGTTTCGTGACTTTGAAAAAACACCCTATTTTGATGGGTGCCTACCCATTGAAATTATGGCTGAACGCGGACTTGAAACTTTAAGACATGGACCTATGAAACCTATGGGCTTAACCAATGCCCATAACCCTACAGTTAAACCTTATGCTGTTGTTCAATTACGCCAAGATAATAAACTTGGAACGCTTTATAATATGGTCGGCTTTCAAACAAAACTGAAATATGGTGAACAAATTCGCATTTTTAGAACGATTCCCGGTCTTGAAAAAGCAGAGTTTGCGCGTCTTGGTGGTCTTCACCGCAATACCTACCTCAACTCGCCAATCATTCTTGATCAAACCCTTCGTTTAAAACAAAAAAAACGACTACGCTTTGCAGGGCAAATTACCGGATGTGAAGGTTATGTAGAATCAGCGGCAATAGGGCTTCTTGCTGGACGTTTTGCTGCTGCCGAATATCATCATAACTGTCCTTGCCTACCCCCACAAACTACAGCATTCGGAGCCCTATTGAATCATATTACAGGGGGACACATCATAGATGAAAAAGTAGAAACACAATCTTTTCAGCCAATGAATATCAATTTCGGACTCTTTCCCCCTATTGCTTCTATTAAACATTCAGGAAAACGCTTGCCAAGTAAAGAAAAAAAATTAGTAAAAAAACAAGCCATAACAGCGAGAGCTCTCAATGATTGTACTCAATGGTTAGCAGATAAAGAATCAAAGAGCTTCTGTTTATAAAAAACATACGATTCGCCTCTCACCTACTGAATAGATCTTTATGACTCTCGTGAAAAAATCATTCTAAAGCCTTTTAAAGACTGTCTCCCCCAATCAATAAATACTACCCTACGTTTCATCATTTATTCAATTTTGCAGGTGCTGTAAAATAACTTTTTGCTATAAAAAAACTTTACTGCTATCAACAATTTAATATGATTTAATGACTAAAAACAAAATAATCATATAAATATATTATGAATAATCAAAAAAATAAATAGATGAAAAATACACAATTAATACTGTATTATCTTTACTAATAGTTTTTATATTATGTAATGTATATTATTTTATAAGAGTCATTTTTCTGTTTTGTAACTTCCTCCCTCAAAATTTGTGATATTCTCTCATTTTAACTCTTGTATGATGAAAAAAAACGCTCGCCTGCATATCACAAGTAAAATAAAGACAGGAAGAAAAAATATTTTAAGACAGAGCCCAATCTCTCTTTCATTTCAAGCACCAAGAAAAATCACAATATTAAAAAAGAAAAAGAATGATGATGCTACTTTATTAATTTACAATGAATTGATTTATAATAATAATTTGTATCTTTCTATATTGCATGAAAAACCTGAATATCGTAAAATTCTTTTATTTCAAACTCATCTTATAGTAAAACAATGAAAATCATCCGCTTGGTGCTTCGCAAGCGAAGCTAGTGTGTAAATAAAGAACTATGAAAAAATGAATAAAACTACTCCTTGTGAATCCATCTCAAATACTGAAAGCTCGTCACAATAGTATAGGAACTGAAAATAGCATGACGACACCAACCTTACTCTTTTATTAAGCGTAAAAATGGTGCTATATAATAGTTTTTATACACTTCATAGAGCTTTTCGTCTTACACTATTTACAGGTCTTTATTTTTAAATAAAGATCAAGCACTTTAAGGTATAATAAAAGCTCCCATCACATTTTATAAACGATACAGTACTCTATTCCATTAAAAATGGCTAAAAACAACCCACTCCAAATCTACGGTATTTTACGCAATATTTAAAATCATTTAAAAATACCAAAATATATAAATAAGAAAAATACCGCAAAGATTCAGAATTTTTATATGAAAAACGAGCATAACACATGTGTTAAAAAAAACCCGCTTATAAATAAATCGGGTTTTTTTAATGTAGCCTAAATTATTTTTTATTAACTGCTTCTTTAAGGCTTTTTCCTGCAGAAAACTTGGGTACAGAACGTGCTGGAATATCGATTTCAGCACCCGTTGAAGGATTACGCCCCTTTGTTGCCGCACGATGAGAAACTTCAAAAGTACCAAAACCTGGAAGACGAACATCTCCCCCTGAAGCTAAAGCTTCTGTTACAGAAGCCATAAAAGCATCCACAACAGCACCAGCTTGCGCTTTCGAAACACCTGCCTTTTCAGCAACGGAGCTAACCAATTCACTTTTATTCATAAAATATTTCCTTTCCCTATATTACCTGACAACATGACTTAATCATGTTATTGCTCAGTTTATTGAAAAGTACAGCAAACAGAAGTCTTATTTTTATCCAAAACATTGTTTTTTTAGCAATAATCATAGTTATTCACGGAATTTTTCACTTTTTCCAACAAAAAACAGAATAATAACCTCAAAAACACCTTCTACCACCTAAAAAATGCCGTTATAAATGAGATAAGTGAATCAGTGTGCAATCTGTATTCCTTCACTATCGCTGCCCTCTGATCTGATGGGGACAGCCACTGCAGAAGGCTCCTTCCATTCAATAGTATCAGGAAAATGAACCAAAGCGTGTTTCAAAACTTCACTCACATGACTTACCGGAATAATTTCCATGTTATTTTTGACATCATCAGGAATGTCAACCAAATCTTTTGCGTTTTCTTCAGGAATAAGGACTTTTTTTATCCCTCCTCGAAGAGCTGCTAAGAGTTTTTCTTTTAATCCACCAATTGGTAAAACACGTCCACGTAAAGTAATTTCACCAGTCATTGCAATATCTTTATGCACCGCTATCCCTGTAAGTACAGAAACAATTGCTGTCACCATTGCAATCCCAGCAGATGGGCCATCTTTGGGTGTCGCCCCCTCTGGAACATGAACATGGATATCGCGTTTTTCAAAAAGTGGAGGTTCAATACCAAAATCAACAGCACGAGAACGTACATAAGATGCTGCTGCTGAAATGGACTCTTTCATAATGTCACGTAAATTTCCAGTTACAGTCATCTTGCCTTTTCCAGGCATCATGACCCCTTCAATGGTCAATAACTCTCCACCAACTTCTGTCCACGCAAGGCCTGTCACAACACCAATTTGATTTTCTCCTTCAATCTGATTATAGTGGTAACGTTTAACACCCAAAAAATCATTGATATTATTTTCTGTAACTTTTACAGATTTTTGATTTGTTTTGAGAATTTTTGTAACAGATTTACGGGCAACTTTCATGAGTTCACGCTCAAGGTTACGAACTCCTGCTTCACGTGTGTAAAACTGAATAACCGACCTGAGCGCTCCATCAGAAATGCTGAGCTCTTTTTTAGACAAACAGTGATCTTTTAGTGCCTTTGGTAAAAGATGCTGTTTAACAATTTCCATTTTCTCACATTCAGTATAACCCGCAATACGAATAATTTCCATTCGATCCATTAATGGACCTGGAATATTAAGCGTATTTGCCGTCGTGATAAACATGACATCAGAAAGATCATATTCAACTTCCAAATAATGATCAATGAATGTACCATTTTGTTCAGGATCAAGAACTTCTAATAAAGCGGATGAAGGATCGCCACGAAAATCTTGGCCCATCTTATCAATTTCATCAAGCAAGAAAAGTGGATTAGATTTTTTTGCTTTTTTCATAGACTGGATAATTTTTCCAGGCATCGATCCAATATATGTTCGGCGATGTCCACGAATTTCTGCTTCATCTCGGACACCTCCCAATGAGATACGAACATACTCACGTCCCGTTGCCTTTGCAATAGAGCGCGCTAATGATGTTTTTCCCACACCAGGAGGACCTAACAAACAAATAATGGGACCTTTTATCTTTGATGCGCGACTTTGTACAGCCAAATACTCAATAATTCGCTCTTTAACTTTTTCAAGACCGAAATGTTCATTATTCATGACCTTTTCAGCAAAATCTAAATTGTTTTTAATCTTAGATTTTTTACCCCAAGGCATTGCTAATAACCAATCAAGATAATTACGTACAACTGTCGCTTCTGCAGACATAGGAGACATATTCCGTAATTTTCTCAATTCTGCTCCAGCTTTTTCCTGTGCTTCCTTGGATAGTTTTGTATTCTTGATACGTTCTTCTAATTCAGAGAGTTCATCTCGGCTATCATCACCTGCTCCTAACTCTTTTTGAATAGCCTTCATCTGCTCATTGAGATAATATTCTCGTTGGTTTTTTTCCATTTGCCGTTTAACATGCGAACGAATACGTTTTTCAACCTGCAAAACAGAAATTTCTCCTTCCATGAAGGACAAAACACGTTCAAGACGGGCCCGCACAGGTAAGAGCTCTAATATCTCCTGTTTTTCTGCAAGTTTAATCATCAAATGAGAAGCAATCGTATCGGCAAGCTTAGAAGGATTATCAAGCTGGCCAATCGCATTCACAACTTCAGGAGAGATTTTTTTATTAAGCTTTACATAGTTTTCAAAATAAGCAATCACTGACCTTGAAAGAGCTTCAATCTCAACATCACTCTCTCTAGGTTCTTCTGTAACAGTCGCAAAAGCCTGATGATAACCTTCACTTAAAGCAAATTGACTAATTTTTGCACGTGCAGTTCCTTCAACCAAAACCTTTACAGTACCATCAGGAAGCTTTAAAAGTTGAAGAATATTAGCAAATGTACCAATATGATAAATATCCTCTGATTTTGGATCGTCATCAGAAGCATTTTTTTGTGTCACCAAGAGTATTTGCTTATCAACCGCCATCGTTTCTTCAAGAGCACGAATTGATTTTTCGCGACCCACAAAAAGTGGAACAATCATATGGGGGAAGACAACAATATCACGAAGAGGTAAAACAGCATAAACCCCATCTCTTACTTCATCTGTCTTTTCATCAATATATTGCATAACTCTCCTTTCTGGAGCCTATGAGCTATCTACAACAATTAGCCCACCTGTAGAAAATCTCAGCTCTTCACTGTACATGAAGTGGTAATTACTCATACATAAATCAAGCATTATAATGATATTATTAGAAATACCTATCAAATACCGTTCATTACCACCTTTTATATTGCGCATCGCACAATGTCATGCTGATACATTTTCTTTATCTTCTGCACGTTCTGAGTAAATATAAAGAGGACGCGCTTTCCCATCAACGACATCACTCGAAATAACCACTTTTTGAACGCCTTCAAGAGCCGGTAGCTCAAACATCGTCTCAAGAAGGATCTTCTCCATAATAGAACGTAAACCACGAGCACCAGTTTTACGTTCAATTGCTTTCTTTGCAATAACACGTAAAGCATCTTCATGAAATGCTAACTCAACATTCTCCATTTCAAAAAGACGCTGATATTGCTTTACTAACGCATTTTTAGGTTGGGATAAAATTTGCATGAGGGCGTTAACATCTAAATCCTCTAAGGTGGCGACTATAGGAAGCCGCCCAATAAACTCTGGTATTAAACCAAATTTTATAAGATCTTCAGGCTCTAAATCACGAAAAATTTCACCGACACAACGCTCATCCGGAGCCTTAACAGTCGCAGAAAAACCAATAGAAGTTTTTTCACCACGCCCTGAAATAATCCGTTCTAAACCTGCAAAAGCTCCCCCACAAATGAATAAGATGTTTGTGGTATCAACCTGAAGAAACTCTTGTTGCGGATGTTTACGTCCACCTTGTGGAGGAACAGAAGCAATCGTTCCTTCCATAATCTTTAATAACGCTTGCTGAACTCCTTCTCCCGAAACATCTCTTGTAATAGAAGGATTATCTGCTTTACGAGAAATCTTATCAACCTCATCAATATAAACAATACCACGCTGCGCACGTTCAACATTATAATCTGCTGCTTGAAGAAGCTTCAAAATAATATTTTCAACATCTTCTCCCACATAACCCGCTTCAGTCAAAGTGGTCGCATCCGCCATCGTAAAAGGCACATCAATAATACGTGCTAATGTTTGTGCAAGATAAGTTTTACCACAACCCGTTGGACCAACAAGAAGAATATTTGATTTAGTTAACTCAATATCATTGCTTTTAGACTGATGCGCCAACCGTTTATAATGATTATGAACAGCAACAGAAAGAACACGCTTTGCATGCTGCTGACCAATAACATAATCATCAAGAACTGTTATAATTTCCTGTGGCGTAGGAACACCATCACGCACCTTAACCCCAGAAGACTTATTTTCTTCCCGAATAATATCCATGCAAAGCTCTACACATTCATCACAGATAAATACAGTAGGCCCCGCAATGAGCTTACGCACCTCATGCTGACTCTTGCCGCAGAACGAGCAATAGAGAGTATTTTTTGATTCGTTCCCGCTATTGCTAATTTTGCTCATTTTTCTTTCCTTTCACCACGATATATGAACACTTCGCCTTTTCAAAGGAAGCTTTTCATCATGAAAACTAAAAGACATATAGAAAACCATGCATGTCTCAATATTTTTAGGTGTTTCTCTAAACTTTGCGATATTTTTATAAAACTCTTTATTTTAAAGTAGCTATTTTTTCTATAAAAATTCTTAATCTTTTTCTTCTTTTTCAGTTTCTGCACGATATTGTATAACATCATCAACTAAGCCAAACGCTTTAGCTTCTTCTGCTGTCATAAAATGATCGCGATCGAGAGTTTTTTCAATGACCTCATAATCTTGACCTGTATGTTGAACATAAATTTCATTTAAGCGCCGTTTCATCTTTATAATATCTTGTGCATGTCGCTCAATATCTGAAGCCTGGCCTTGAAAACCACCAGATGGCTGATGCACCATAATACGCGCATTTGGCAATGTAAAACGATGCCCCTTTGCTCCAGCTGTTAACAATAAAGACCCCATAGATGCCGCCTGCCCCATGCACAGCGTAGAAACAGGAGGACGAATAAACTGCATAGTATCATAAATAGCCATACCAGATGTCACAACACCACCTGGAGAATTAATATAAAGACTAATTTCTTTTTTAGGATTTTCCGCTTCCAAGAAAAGCAATTGTGCACAAACAAGCATTGCCATACCATCTTCAACAGGACCATTAATAAAAATAATCCGCTCCTTTAAAAGACGGGAAAAAATATCATAGGCCCGTTCACCACGATTGGTTTGTTCAATAACCATAGGAACAAGGCTTAATGTCGTTTTCATTAGATCACTCATATTTTTACTTTCCGTTCATATAACAATCGCTCTTTACACATTCAATGTTTTTATCCATTTGTTAACATTACTCTCTTGTGCAAGCTACAATCAAAAGCCGTTTAGGATAGATTAAAATCCCAATTATTAAAATAGCAATAATAACTCTACCTAAAAAAATCATGAATATCAGGAATGCGAGATACCGCCCAATGGTAAAAACTTCCTTCCTGAGGTTTTTGCGTCGTCTTTATCTTTCTGTGAATATGAAATCCTATCAAGCGTGAATCGGTGAGCGGTTTTACGCCAAAAGCTGGTTCAAAGATATATTCAGACTTTCGCCCAGTCCAATAATAAAAAGTTTCCTTTTCCTTTGCTTCATGAAAAAAACCATATCTTTTTGCTAATCGTGAAATACCATCATTACCAAATATCGTAACGCCAAAATTTCCCGGTAAAATCGGCATTTTTTCCTCTTTAACCAGAACGGTCTCCAAACACGACGCTTAAACCCAAGCCAATGAGGAATAATTTCTGCGCCTGCCCAATAATCTTCAAATACTTTTATAATAGGGTTATCGGGCGGAAAATAAAGTGCAGAAACGCCCACTCTTATATTATTTTCTCTTGCCAACCAAACCTTCTCCGTATCTGGCTGAAATTGTTTAACAAGGTAAACATCTGTATCTAACCAAACACCTTGTTGATATTTCATCAGCATAACACGAAAAAAATCCGAGAACTGAACAATTGTACACCATAGTTTATCATCAGAAAAATCGGGGTCAAGGCGATAAATTGCTGAGCGTGGTAAAATTGATTCGGCTTCATGCAGCTCAACACCAGCAGGAAGATTATCTATTTTTTATCATAACTAAAAAGCTTAACGCGCTGTCCAGTTTTAACCATTGAGGACAAACAAAGCCTATCCACCAATCTTAATTGTCCACTATACCAAAAAGTACAAATATCCATAGATAATATATCAAAAATATTCTAAACTTACGCGAAAGAGTTGTTCAACATCACGAACGAACTCAGCAAGAGCAAAAATCACTATTCTATCACCAGATAAAATACGCGTATCTGCCGAAAGCTGTATTATTGTCTTATTGCGATAAATTGCACCAATTCTCAAACCATCTGATAAATTGAGCTCTGATAATGACTTACCAACCAATGAAGATGTTTGCATCACTTCAGCTTCAATAATTTCTGCTCGGCCATTAAAAACTGAATGAACAGAACGAATACGCCCACGGCGCATTTGTTGCAAAATTCTCGATATTGTAACGCTATGGGGATTAAGATATGCATCCACACCAACAGCACGACTAAATTCTTGATAGGCAACATTATTAATCAATACCATATTGGCTTTGCAGCCCAATCTTTTAGCAATAATAGCGCTTAAGAGATTAACCTGATCTTGATTGGTTAATGTAATCATTAAATCGGACTGATCAATTCCCGCATCTTGAAGAATCACTGGATCTAACACATTACCGTATAAAACTGTTGTTTTTTCAAGCTGATCAGCAATTGTGAGGGCTCTTTCTCTATGCGCTTCTATAATCTTCAATTTTAATTTATGGAAACGCTTTTCAATAGCCTGTGCAACATAAAGGCCAATGTGACCACCCCCTGCAATAATCATGCGGTGGGCATCTTGTTCTTTATGACCAAAAAGCCCAACAGCACGACGCATCTGTTCACGAGCAACAACAAGATAGGTTATATCACCGACACGTAATTGCGTTTCTGAATGTGCAATCAATAATTCCGAGCCACGTTTAATAGCGGTAACCGTTGTTTGAAGATCTGGAAAAAGCTCTGTTAATTGACGCAAAGGTGTATTAATAACGGGGCAATCTTCCATGCATTCCAAGGCTAACGCAACAATATCATCATTACAAAAATAAAGAACATCTATTGCACCAGGTAAAGCAATACGACGCAAAACCATTTCCCCAACTTCAACTTCTGGCGAAATAACCACATCAATAGGAATATTTTCTCTAGAAAAAAGCGTCTTATAACGTGGTTCTAAATAAGATTGTGAGCGAATACGAGCAATTTTTGTGGGCACATTAAATAATGAATGTGCTACTTGGCAAGCTACCATATTAACTTCATCAAACAAAGTGACAGCAATCAACATATCAGCTTTGTCTGCATCTGCAGCCAAAAGAACTTCAGGCCGTGAACCGTGACCAACAAAACCTCTCACATCCAATGTATCGCGAATCTTTTCAATTAATCTTGTTTCAATATCAATAACAGTAACATCGTGATTTTCAGCAGCAAGACGCTCTGCTATCCCATAACCAACCTGTCCTGCTCCACAAATAATAATACGCATCGCTTTAAGAAACTCCAAGCGCTTTAAGTTTACGGTGCAAAGCTGAACGCTCCATGCCTATAAATTCAGCAGTACGCGATATATTTCCACCCAAACGTCCAATCTGCGCCACTAAATATCTCTTTTCAAACAATTCTCGTGCTTCACGCAACGGTAAATCCATTATACTCTCATCCGAATCCATTTGAAGACGTGGCAAAGAATCATTCACTTCACTGGGAAGAAAATCCGCTGTTATAGGACCATCCCCATCCCGCACAAGAATAAGAAGACGCTCAATATTATTACGTAATTGTCTTACATTACCCGGCCAAGCATGCGTTTGCAAAATAGCAATCACATCATCACTGATTTCACGTGGCTTAATCCCAACCTGCTGTGATATTGTTTTTACAAAATGATGGACAAGTTCTGGAATATCTTCACGACGAGCAGAAAGGGGCGGAACAGTAATGGGAACAACGGAAAGACGGTGGAAAAGATCTTCTCTAAAGCGCCCGTCAGAAATGAGGTTTTCAAGATTTTGCGCTGTCGAAGAAATGATACGAACATCTACTTTAACACGTTTTGTACCGCCAACTCTCTCAAATGTTTGCCCCGTTAACACCCTAAGAATCTTACCTTGAGTCTCACGTGGCATATCAGCAATTTCATCAAGATAAAGTATTCCGCCATGGGCTTCCTCTAAGGCACCGATTTTACGCTCTCTTCCCTCCATTTCGCTGCCAAACAGCTCTATTTCCATTCTTTCCGGAGTAATCGTTGCAGCATTTATTGTAACAAATGGCCCATTCGAACGCGTGGAGAGCGCATGAATAGTTCGTGCAACAGTCTCTTTTCCTGCCCCTGAAGGACCTGTTATCATGATGCGACTATTGGTTGGTGCTACTTTTTCTATGATTTGACGCAAATTTTTTATAACTGTCGATTTTCCGAGCAACTCTAATGTCTCGTTCGAACGTTTTCGCAATTCTAAAAGCTCACGTTTTAAATTTGAATTTTCAAGTGTTCTCTCTGCAACCAATACAAGTCTATCAGCTTTAAAAGGTTTTTCAATGAAATCATAGGCTCCTCGCTTTATAGCGGAAACAGCCGTCTCAATATTACCATGACCAGAGATCATAACGACCGGAAGAGCTGGATAGTGTGTTTTAATTTCATCAAGCAGTGCTAAACCATCGAGGCGACTCCCCTGTAACCAAATATCTAAAAAAATGAGCTTTGGAATACGTTCACTAATTTGAGCTAATGCTTCATCAGAGTTACAAGCAACACGCGTTTCATAGCCTTCATCATCTAAAATACCAGCAACAAGTTCACGAATATCCGCTTCATCATCAACAATCAAGATATCTGATACCATACTATTCCCCTATCTTATGATTTATAGCTTGTATAATACTACCCTGCTTACCCCCAACCGTCGGAAACATCAAACGGATCATCGCACCACGACCTTCATAAAAACTCTCCGGTGCATCATGAAGCTCCATGGAACCACCGTGATCTTCAATAACTTTGCGCACAATGGCCAGCCCGAGTCCTGTTCCTTTCTCCCGTGTTGTTATATAAGGTTCTAATAACTTTTGTCTTTGCTCTTTAGGAAGTCCTTTTCCGTTATCAACAACATCCACAACCACCCATTCTTCTTGATGATAAGAACGGACAAGAATATGACCGTGAATATTTTCCTCTCGCATAACTGAATCTATGGATTCGCTCGCGTTTTTGATCACATTGCAAAAAGCCTGTACAATGAGACGGTTATCAAATGCACCCATAAGTGGTAGAGTTCCTAAATCTTGCTCAAAATGAATATCATGTCGCGTCACTTCTATCAAGAAACATGCTTCGCGCAACAATTCTCGTATATCTAAAATATGCATTTTGGGTTTGGGCATACGTGCAAAAGAGGAAAACTCATCAACCATACGCCCAATATCTCCAACCTGCCGAATAATTGTGTCAATACACCGCTCAAAGACCTCTCTATCTTGTGTAATAGCTTTGTTATAACGTTTACGAATGCGTTCAGCGGATAACTGAATAGGTGTAAGAGGATTTTTAATTTCGTGTGCAATACGTCGCGCAATATCCGCCCACGCCGCTGTACGTTGCGCTGCAACAAGGTCTGTAATATCATCAATTGTTAGAACCCAAGATTGCCCCTGTCCATCATCCTCCTCCATCGTAACTTGAACATTACAGACACGCTCTTTTCCTGCAACGTTTAAAGTGACCTGCTCACGATGGTTTTTCCGATCCAATGAACGCACAAACTGAAAAACCTGCCAAATTTCAGCACTTAAAGATAAAAGACTTTTTCCAACAACGTGCTCAGAGCGAATATCAAACATCGCTTCAATAGATCGATTGATAATGGTGATATCACCATTATCATCTATCCCTGCTACTCCCGCTGTTACACCCGATAATACAGCTTCAGAAAAACGCCGTCTTTCATCAATTTGATCACGCACTGCAATCAATTCATTACGCCGACTTTTCAATTCACTGACCATGTAATTAAAAGTTTTGGATAATTGCCCAATATCGCCATCTTTTGCTCGTACTGGCACGAAAATTTCCATATTTCCAGAAGCAACATCATCGGCAGCACTAATGAGAAGACGAATAGGACGTACTAAGCGATCAGCAACAGCAATAGCAGCCCAAATGGCTGATAAGAATAAACTAAAAAAAAGACACAAATAAAGCATACCAAATGCAATCTGTGTCAGCAGGCGATTTTCATTTAAATCACGATAACGATCTGTATTAACTTCTGTCAAACGCAAAGCAGATAAAACACCTTTATCAACGTCACGCACCAAATATAAAAATGTGTTTGGAATATTGGTAAACTTTAAAATAATACCAAAATAATCATGAACGCCTGGTTGAAAAGAAAAAGGTCTCGCACTGGTTGCACGTTCAATAAGATGAGAAGGAGGAATTGGCAGTTTATCTTCATCACCAAGAGCGCTCGATACAAAAATAGCTCCGCTAGAACTTAACAAAAATGCACCACGCAAATTGCGTCCTAGAGCATGACGCGTCAATTGCATCCTATATTCAGCTGGATTACGTTCTAAGAGTTTTTTGTTATCAAGTGCAAATGCCATCGCGTAGGATAAATTTTTTAAATTTTGAAGCATTTCATCTGCATAAGCATTTGCTAAATCAATAGAAGAGCCCACAATTTGCCGCGTTGTTGTATCAAACCATCGATCAAGTCCCAAATTCAGTGCTGGCCCTGACACAAGAGCTACAGCAACAGCTGGCATTGTTGCAACAAGTGCAAACAATGAAATAAGGCGTACATGAAGACGTGAGCCTGCACGCCTTGAACGCCAAGCACGAATGATCGGAATCATCTCATAAAAAACGATGACAATAAGCCCTAAAACCCAAAAACTATTAATTCCTATAAGAATAAGGGTTACTGTTCTACTGGGAACAACAGGAGTTAAGCCAATAAGAATAATGAACGAAACAGAGGCCGTAAGTAAAGCCAATACAATAATTGTAATCCCTAAAAAAATATATACCTTACTTAAACGATACAACTCATCGTTATAAGTATTTTTATCTATGTCTTGAAGATTCGTCACAGATGTTATATTCGTCATGAGCTTACATACCCTTATCTCATTATTATCATATAACCTTTTGTAGCAAAAATTGACAATACTAATACTACATTTACAATAGGGCAAATATAGTCAACGAGAAAAAACTTCTACATTTTGCAAAATATCTTTAAAATAGACTGTGTTCGACAATACTTTACGAAGGAAATGAGATGCGATTAACAAAACAAACAAATTATGCTCTTCGAATGCTCATGTATTGTGCAGATAATCAGGGAACTCTCAGTCGTGTTCCAGAAATTGCTAAAGCATATGCCGTTTCAGAGCTTTTTTTATTTAAAATCCTTCAGCTGCTTGTTCAAGCAGGTTTTATCCAAACAGTGCGTGGACGCAATGGTGGAGTTAGATTGGCTAAACCCGCAGCAGAGATTTCAGTCGCGGATGTTGTGAAAGTAACAGAAGACAACTTTTCCCTCGCAGAATGTTTCGATACTGCAGAACCAACTTGCCCCTTGTTTGATTTTTGTGGTTTAAATACCGCACTTCAAAAAGCATTAAATGCTTTTTTTGAGGTATTATCAGTGATATCCTTGGCTGATCTACAACGATCACCCTTTCAAAATCATTTTAAAATTAATGACAAAAAAGCAAACTAAGATTATAATACAAGGAGATTAAGTATTTCTATTGCAGCAATAATATTAGCCGCTGGACGCGGTGAAAGAGCAGGATCTCCCCATAAAATTCCAAAACAATATCGGCTTCTAGGACAAAAGCCAATTATTTGTCATACCTTGCATTGTTTTTTGCAGCATCCAGCTATTACAACAATTATTCTTGTTATTCATCCAGAAGATCGTCAAATCTGTGAACAAGCTATTGACGATTTTAAAGAGCGCCTTATTATCGTTGAAGGAGGCAATACACGTCAAATCTCTACCTTATATGGACTTCAGGCACTCAAAAAATTTGCCCCCCAATATGTGCATATTCATGATGGTGCACGCCCTTTTATAGAAAACAAGCTTCTTAATAACATTCACAACACTATCACGCCTCAAGAAGGTGTTCTTCCTGTTCTACCCATCTCTGATACCCTTAAACGTGTAAATAATCAGCATGTTTTAGAAACAATTCCCCGTACCCATCTTTATAGAGCACAAACTCCACAGTGTTTTCCCTTTGAACATATCTTAGCGGCTCATAAACAAGCAAAACAAGCTTGCAAACAAGAATTCACTGACGATTCTGCAATTGCCGAATGGTTTGGAATTCCTATGCGTACTGTTCTTGGGGATCCTAACAACATAAAAATTACATGGCATGAAGATTTTAATACTGCCCATTTATATCTCCAAAAGAAAATGCAAATATTTCCTGATATTCGTACCGGCAATGGTTATGATGTTCACTCTTTTGAGGATGGTGATTTTCTTATATTATGTGGTATAAAAATTCCTTTTCATAAAAAATTAAATGGACACTCCGATGCGGATGTTGCTCTTCATGCATTAACAGATGCCCTTCTTGCAACTCAAGGTGCTGGAGATATCGGTACACATTTTCCTCCCTCTGATCCTCAATGGAAAAATGTATCATCAGAAATTTTTCTCCGTCATGCTCTTGATATTATAAAACAAGCAGGTGGTCGTATTGCCAATGTTGATATCACAATTATCGCTGAAAATCCTAAAATTGGTCCCTATCGTCATGCCATGACAGAAAATCTTATGACAATACTTGCAATGACACCTGATCGAATCTCTATCAAAGCAACAACAAATGAACGGCTTGGATTTATTGGTCGTGGTGAGGGAATTGCTGCTCTTGCAACAGCGAGCGTCCTTTATTCAGGAGAAATTCCCCAATGACATATCTTTGTGAAAAACACGCACATGAAGTCCTTAATACCTTTCGTCAAAAAGGTTTGCTGTTAACAACTGTAGAGTCTTGTACAGGAGGACTCATTGCTGCAAGCCTCACAAATATTGCAGGATCGTCAGATGTTCTCGATTGTGGATTTGTTGTTTATTCAAATGAATCCAAAACACGCCTTGTTGGCGTTTGTGCTGAACTTATAAGAACCTATGGTGCCGTTTCAAAAGAAGTTGCTCTTGCAATGGCTGAAGGCGGATTAAAACATTCACAAGCTGATATTGCAGTTTCTGTAACAGGCGTTGCAGGACCAGGAGGCGCAAGTCTCAATAAACCTATAGGACTTGTGCATTGCGCAGTTGCTTACAAAAATCACTCCTTCCTACACAAAGAAATGCACTTTGGTCATCTTAATCGCAATGCTATCCGCCATGCAACAGTTGAAAATGCTTTTAAAATGATTCTGGAATTGCTTCACTGAATTCTCCCCACCAATTTTAAAACTCTCTATTCCACGTTGAGTCTATAATCATCAACCTCTTGAAAAAATAATTTATTGTATCATAAGTTGAAAATAGAAGATCTGAATAGCGTAAAGTTATCTCACTTTAGTCCTGTGTAGATTGAATTAATCAAATTTATTCACTTGCACGCCACAAGAGAAAAAACTGTATAAATAAAATAATTAAAGAAAGAGACACTTGTACTTCTCTCAAGTGCTAATAGCTGGCGCGCAACATCTTGAGAGATAGCAAATAAATGATGCAGGAGGACTTCTTCATAAGTGTACAGATGTAGATTTTATATACTTTTACGAGAATCTATACTATTTATTATGAGCACTATTATGAAATGGGTATGACGCAAGCATGTTCTATTTGGGCGTTTCGTTTAACGAGTGTGCATCCATTAAAAAAGAGAAAAACAAAAGCATGAAGCTGTGCATCATCTTCATCATTTAAAATGATATTCCTTCAATATGCTTTTGAAAGCTGAATTAAAAACAAATAGTAAAGATGAAAACCCGTTTTCACCTTCACGCTGTTTAAGCAATACGTATTGTTAAAAAATAACAGAATAGACTATGTTACCGTAGAGCCATAAATCTGATGCGCACGCTTCTCAAAAGCCTCGGTAAATTTACGAAACGCAATATCAAACATTGAGCCCATCACTAATCCAAGCGTTTTACTTTTAAATTCATAATCAATAAAAAACTCTACATTACATGCATTGGTATTTTCAATATCATGAAAAGCCCAACGATTTTCAAGATATTTGAATGGACCATCAATATATTTAACTTCTATAAGACTTTTTTCCGGCTGAAGAAATACTTGAGTCGTAAAAGTTTCACGAATAATCTTATAACCAACGGTCATATCCGCAAGAAGCAATATTTTTTTTCCATATTCTTTTCGAGAACGTATTATTAAAGACTCACACATTGGTAAAAATTCAGGATAACGCTCAATATCCGAAACCAGATCAAACATTTCACTGGCACTATGGGTGATCTGCCGATGTATTGTAAAAATCGGCATAATTATCTCTGTAAGGAAAATTTTTCATCACGCGCTTTTTGCAAAATGGCAAAATCATCTCCAGCATGATGAGATGAACGCGTTAGAGGATTGGAGGCCATATGTAAAAATCCTTTTACTTTACCAATCTTGGCAAAAGACTCAAATTCTTCAGGAGGCACAAAACGAACAACTGGATGATGTTTTCGTGTAGGCTGCAAATATTGTCCAATTGTCATAAAGTCAACATCAGCAGCGCGCAAATCATCCATCAATTGCAAAACTTCATTTCGCTCCTCCCCAAGGCCAACCATAATTCCCGATTTTGTAAAAATTGTTGGATCAAGTTCTTTAACACGTTGTAATAAACGAATTGAATGAAAATAACGTGCCCCTGGACGGACTTTCAAATATTTAGAAGGAACTGTTTCTAAGTTATGATTAAAAACATCAGGCTTAGCAGCAACAACAACTTCTAAAGCGCCATCCTTATGACGAAAATCAGGTGTAAGAACTTCAATTGTTGTTTTAGGAGTTTTTTGACGAATCGCATAAATAACTTTTGCAAAATGCTCAGCACCACCATCAGCAAGATCATCACGATCAACAGATGTAATGACAACATGTTTTAATTCCATCCGTGCAACAGCATCAGCAACACGTTCTGGCTCATTATGATCAACGGCAAGTGGAATACCTGTTGCAACGTTACAAAAAGCACAAGCACGCGTACATATTTCACCTAAAATCATAAAGCTAGCATGCCTCTGGCTCCAACATTCGCCAATATTAGGACAACCAGCTTCTTCACATACAGTCACTAACTTATGCGTACGTACAATACCATGTGTTTCCTTATAAATTGGTGATGTTGGCGCTTTTACACGAATCCAATCCGGCTTTTTTTGAACGCTTGTATCCGGACGATGCGCCTTTTCAGGATGGCGCAAACGTCTATTCGTAACTCTATCAACAACCGTAACCATTTAAGCCTTTGCCTTATAAATACGAAGGAGCAATGAAAAATTTAAGATCTTTCATACAATCTAATCATCAAGCGTTTAAAACTTGATCATATGCATCCAATACACTTTCTTTCATCATTTCCGATAAAGTCGGATGTGGAAAAACAGTATGCATTAATTCTTCCTCTGTTGTTTCAAGATTCATGGCAATGACAAACCCCTGTATTAGTTCTGTTACCTCAGCTCCTACCATATGGGCCCCAAGAAGCTGTCCTGTTTTTTTATCAAAAATTGTTTTTACTAACCCTTGATCTTCACCCAGAGCAATCGCTTTGCCATTCGCGGAAAAAGAATAACGACCAATACGTATATCATACCCTGCTTCTTTTGCTGTCGCTTCTGAAAGCCCTACAGAAGCAACTTGCGGTGTGCAATAGGTGCATCCTGGAATTTTTTTCTTATCAAGCGGATGAACATTCTTTAAACCAGCAAGATGTTCAATACATATTACGCCTTCTTCTTCTGCTTTATGGGCTAACATAGGAGGACCTGCCACATCACCGATAGCATAAATACCCGAAACTCCTGTCCAACTCCATTCATCAGTTACAATACACCCACGATCGGTTTTTATTCCCAAAGCTTCTAATCCAAGATTCTCAATATTACCCTGCACCCCAACAGCAGAAATCAACCGATCAACAGTCATTGTCTCTTTTTTACCTTGAATATCAATATGTACAGTTACAGAATCGGAAGATTTTTCAACCCTTGTTACTTTTGCTTGACGAAGAACACGTAAACCTTTTTTCTCTAATTGTTTACAAGCAAATGTTGAAATTTCAATATCTTCAGCAGGCATGATGTGGGGCATTATTTCAACAACAGTGACTGTCGCTCCCATATCATGATAAAAAGAGGCAAATTCAATGCCTATAGCCCCAGACCCTATGACCAAAAGCGATTTTGGCATTTCTGGCGGTATCATAGCTTCAAAATAAGTCCAAATGAGATTTCCATCTGGCTCAATACCAGGAAGGACACGAGGACGTGCACCCGTTGCAATAATGATATGCTTTGCTTGGTAAGTTCCCTCTCCCAAGGTCCCTTTAGGGACTGGATTTTGTGGTTGCATAACCGGTTTGGAGGATGAAGAAACCATAATTTCCGCAAGCTGGCTTCCCTTTGCTTCTTTAGTAAGCTTTGCTTCACCCCAGATAATATCAATTTTATTTTTTTTCATTAAAAAAGCAACACCAGCATTTAAACGTGCTGAAACACCGCGTGAACGTGCCACAACATTTTTGATGTTTGCCTCAATTGAACCATTAATTTTTAGTCCATAATCTTTTGCATGTTCAGCAAAATGTTTCATTTCCGCTGAACGTAAAAGAGCCTTTGTTGGAATACATCCCCAATTTAAACAAATCCCTCCCAAATGTTCACGTTCAACAATCGCAGTCTTAAAGCCACATTGCGCTGCACGAATTGCGGTTACATATCCGCCTGGACCTGATCCAATCACAATTACATCATAAAGATTTGCCACAGTAATTCCTCCATGGATATATATAAAATGGATATGCATTTTTTGAACTTAAAAATGAAAATGAACATAAAAGAATTATCTTATGTCTTTATACTCTAAGCTTTCTATAAATGCTTTACCCAAACTAGAAACAGCAATACCTCTGCTCTTCAAACTCTTTAAATTTGTTTTTATTCTCTTAAATACACTCTCTCACAATTTACGTGAAGAACTGTTAAACAGTTCAAACCAACATTGCTAATGGATTTTCAATCATCTTCTTAAAAGTCCGCGCGAGCTCTGCTGCTAAAGCACCATCGACAGCACGATGATCCGCAGAAATTGTAACTGACATAACTGTCGCAATGGCTAAAGCACCATTTTTAACAACAGCACGTTGCTCCCCTGCACCAATCGCAAAAATTGTCGCATGCGGTGGATTAAGAATAGCAGAAAAACTTTTCACACCATACATCCCCATATTGGATACAGCTGTTGTTCCACCCTGATATTCTTCCATTTTTAACTTGCCCTCACGCGCACGCTTTGCAAAATCCTTCATCTCTTTGGAAATAAGCGATAACGGCTTTTCCTCTGCATGGCGAATAATCGGCGTAATTAATCCATTGGAAATAGAAACAGCAACCCCAACATCACAATGTTTATGATGAAGCATTCCACCTTCAAGCCAAGAGACATTCGCATCAGGAACCGCTTTCAAAGAAAGTGCAACAGCTTTGATCACCATATCATTAACAGAAATCTTATAAGTAGGCTTAGCTTCTTCCTGCATCTTAACCATTGGTGCAGCAACATTCAATTGTGTACGCAGCGCTAATAGCGCATCAAGTTCACAATCTACCGTTACATAAAAATGTGGGACTTTCTGTTTTGATTCCACCAAACGTGTCGCGATTGTTTTACGCATATTATTATGGGGTGTGAAGACATATTCATCCTCTTTGAAGAGTTTCAATATCTGTTTCTCAGAAGCACCTGCGGCTACTGACTCTCCTGTCTGTGACGAATAAGAAATCTTAGAAATATCACCGCTCATAACTTTTTCTACATCACGCTTAATAATACGCCCATGCGGCCCACTCCCAGAAATAAGGGATAAATCAAGACCTGCCTGAGATGCTAATCGCCGCGCTAAGGGAGAAGCAAAAAGACGAGCTCCCTTTTTATCTTGCTGTATTAATTGCCCAGTTGATGATTCATGAGACATTTTTATTCCCTTTGAGTCCGTCTGTTTCAGAGAATCTGTCTGTTTGATACCCTCTAGTTTTTGTCTTGTAGAAGAAGAGATTTCTTCTGTAACTTTTGCAGCTTCAGCTAAATCTTCACCTTCTTCTGCTAAAACAACAATTAAAGCATTTACTTTAACGCCTTGTGTTCCAGCAGGAACAACAATTTTAGCAACCCTACCTTCATCAACAGCTTCGACTTCCATCGTCGCTTTATCCGTCTCAATCTCAGCAATAACATCACCAGAGGAAACCTTATCTCCCTCCTTAATATTCCATTTTGTTAAATTTCCCTCTTCCATCGTAGGGGAAAGCGCTGGCATTGTAATTTTAATGGGCATTATGCTTTCCTCCGTTATGCTCTGTATGTCACAGCCTTAACGGCCTCAATAATTTCAGCAGTATTAGGCAAAGCCAACTTCTCAAGATTAGCGGCATAAGGCATCGGAACATCTTTGCCAGAAATCGTAGCAATTGGCGCATCAAGATAGTCAAAAGCCTGCTGCATAACACGCGTTGCTATTTCAGTTCCCACGGATGACTGAGGAAATCCCTCTTCAATTGTTACCAAACGACCTGTTTTTTTAACTGAAGAAAGAATTGTTGGAAGATCCATCGGGCGAATGGTTCGTAAATCAATCAATTCAACATCAATACCAAGTTTTTCAATTTCTGGTAATGCTTCAACCGCGTAATGCATTCCAATCCCACATGCAACAATTGTCACATCTTGTCCAGACTTATGAATACGCGCCTTACCAATAGGTAAAACAAAATCATCGAGTTGAGGAACATCAAATTGATGCCCGTACAAAATCTCATTTTCAAGGAAAACAACAGGATTATCATCACGAATAGCAGCTTTCAGCAAACCTTTTGCATCTGCAGCGCTATAAGGCATAACAACTTTCAGACCTGGTATATGACTATACCATGCTGCATAACATTGAGAATGTTGAGCACCAACACGGGCAGCCGCACCATTGGGACCTCGGAAAACCATAGGAGCGGTCATTTGTCCACCAGACATATAACGTGTCTTGGCTGCTGAGTTAATAATTTGGTCCATCGCCTGCATCGCAAAATTAAAGGTCATAAACTCGACAATAGGACGTAACCCACCAAAAGCAGCCCCGACAGCTAGCCCAGCAAAGCCGTGCTCTGTAATTGGGGTATCAATAACTCGGCGTTCTCCGAATTCTTCCAACAAACCTTGACTAACCTTATAGGCACCTTGATATTGCGCAACTTCTTCCCCCATAAGAAAAACTGTTTCATCACGCCGCATTTCTTCAGCCAAAGCCTGATTAAGCGCTTCACGAACTGTCATTGTAACCATTTGTGTTCCCGCTGGAATATCAAAATTAAGAGATGTATCAAAAGTAGGAGCAGCCTGCGGAACTGACAAAGGCAGAGAAAGAGAAGATTCCTTAGGTTTTTGTGCTGTATCAGTAGGTTGCGAAATATCCTCAGCACGCTCACCTTCTTCTAACAAAATTGCGATAACAGTGTTAACCTTTACGCCTTCTGAACCTTCAGGCACAAAAATTTTACCAAGAGTACCTTCATCAACGGACTCTACTTCCATTGTAGCCTTATCCGTTTCAATTTCAGCAATAACATCGCCAGAGCTAACCTTATCACCTTCTTTCTTGAGCCATTTAGACAGTTTACCTTCTTCCATAGTTGGTGAAAGCGCCGGCATCAAAATATCAATAGACATACTTGCTTCCCTCGCATCAAACTAAAATATCAGTATAGAGCTCAGAAGCATCTGGCTCTTGATCACTTTGTGCAAAATCTACCGCATCAGCAACAATTGCACGGACCTCTTTCTCAATAGATTTTAAATCGTCCTCGCTCGCCCAATTTTTTTTAAGAATCCGACTTTTTACTTGATCAATCGGATCGTGTTCCTCTTTTATTTTTTGGACTTCTTCCTTTGAACGATATTTCGCTGGATCAGACATGGAATGACCACGATAGCGATAGGTTTGCATATCAAGAATGATCGGCCCTTTACCTGAGCGTGCCCAAGAAATTGCTTCATCAGCAGCTCCTTTTACTGATCGAACATCCATACCGTCAACAACAATACCTGGAATTTCAAAAGAAAGACCACGACGGGAAAAATCAGTTTCTGCAGATGCACGTGAAACGGACGTTCCCATAGCATACTGATTATTTTCAATAATATAAACAACAGGCAGCTTCCAAAGTGAAGCCATATTAAAACTCTCGTAAACCTGCCCCTGATTTGCAGCACCATCACCAAAATAAACCAATGTCACATTATCTTTATCAAGATATTGATTCGAAAATGCCAAGCCTGAACCAATGGGAACCTGTGCCCCAACAATACCATGTCCCCCATAAAAGTTTTTTTCTTTAGAGAACATATGCATCGAGCCACCTTTCCCTTTGGAAAAGCCCCCTTGGCGCCCCGTTAATTCTGCCATAACACCACGCGGACTCATCCCAACCGCTAACATATGTCCATGATCACGGTAAGACGTAATAACCTGATCACCTTCTTTTGCCGCTTTCAATGTTCCAACAACAACGGCTTCCTGTCCAATATAAAGATGACAAAACCCCCCAATAAGCCCCATACCGTAAAGTTGTCCTGCTTTTTCTTCAAAACGGCGAATTAAAAGCATTTCACGATAGGCAACAATTTCTTCCTCTTTTGTAAAAGAGGCTATTGGTGCTTTCTTTGTAGTGCTTGATAATACAGTGTGCGCTACCGACGCAGAATTTTTTTTAAGTCGTTCTGCCATATTAAACTCCCTTTTATGATTATCTAGGAATAACCTTTACGAACAAAAGTTACAAGCCTTATCAATCGGCTTAAACAATATCATTGCTGATTGTTGTCTAAATTAAGCGATTTTTCATTTACCTTTAGTATCAATTTCAAGGTATTAAGATTGTCAGTTCATTTGGCTTAGAGAAGTTCAAATTCTTTCGGACATACTCATCCAACATATCTTTTTCTATATGCCCGTTGCGTAAAAGAGAAATACGCTTTTCCATGAATATCCGCTCAGCTTCTATTTTATGAAGCTCCTTTTCTAATTCACTAATATGCTGATTAACTTCACTGCGTGAATACAATCCATACTCACCATGATAAATGTGATAACTGAAATAGCTTAAGACTCCCACCGTCATAAGAGGTAGTACAAAGCGTACTTTGATTGATCGACGTTTCTGCTTTGTCCACATAAAATAGCACAGTCTTTACAGCACAAATTCCTCAATACTCAGCCCAACTATGCACGATTTTGATTAACACCTCATTACTCAATCTACACATGCAAACAATTTGTTACCACCAAAGTCCCCCCCCTTAATACAATTAAAGTAAGCTGAATAACCCACTTTTTATATTATAAATATTGGATATCCTCTAAGTTGTGATTTTACACCCATCTTTGTCCTTAAAACTTCCTGTTAAAATGACTATAAAATCAATCAATACCCAAGGTGTAATTATCAAAAAAATTCCTATAAGCCCTACCGGCATAAATATTACACTTATTATACTTATTACACTTATTATATTTATAAGAAGTATTGCAATGCCAGTTCCAACTTTACCAACCATAAAACGATGAATTCCTAGTCCACCTAGAAAAAAACAAACGACCGCTAACGTCACTTTTGATTGCTGTGACTGACCTTCAGTCAAGATAGGGAAAATAGATTTAATGGTATCCCCTTCACACACAAAATCAACTACGTCACCAATTTTCGGCGGCGTTTTTCCTGACCAATCCCAATTCGCAAATTGATAGCGCTTACCATCAGCCCCTGAAATAAAATAATCTCCTTGATCATGACCAATAATTTTACCTTTCATCTTCACCACCTATAAAATTGTTATTCATAAAGAAGCTTTTCTTCTAATATGATAATATATTGGATAAACCTCACAGCATGAATACAATCTGTATTCACCGTGATATATGACAATTTAAAAAGCTTAAAATCCCCCAACAACTTAAAATTCCCGCAATTATAAGTGGTAAGTACGCTGTTCGATTTGCACTTTTGCTTTTTTCATATGAAATAGTACAATCTTTTTCAATAGTTTTATTTAAATATTCATAATTTTCTTTAATATTTCACATTTAAAGACATAGCCTAAAATAATTTACATTATTAAATTAATATATTGACAACATTAAAAGTAAAGAAAGTTTCTAGCTCTTTACATTTTATATTATTCTAAAATTTCTACCAATTTATAATTTTATCCCCATTTTCATCCCTAAAATATCCGGATAAAATAACTATAAAATCAATGAATGTCCACGGTATAGTAACGAGCAATCCTACACCTGTTATCGTTATAAGAAGCATTACAATGCCTGTCCCAACTTTACCAGCCATAAAGCGATGAATTCCCAATAAACCAAAAAACCAACAAACAAGTGCTATCGCCAATCTTGATTTTTCTGACTGCGATTTACTCAAAAGAGGGAGAACAGATTTAACAACATTATCTTCATATACAAAATCAACGGTATCCCCTACCTTTGGTGTTTTTTTTCCTAACCAATCCCAACTCGTAAATTGATAGCGCTTACCGTCAGCTCCTGAAACGAAATAATCTCCTTGATCTTGACCAATAATTTTACCCTTCATCCTTGCCCACCTATAAAGCTACTCCTCATGTGTTATTCATAAAGAGATTATTTCTAATTCGATAATATGCGGATTAACCTCACGGTATAAATAAAACGCATAAAAACCATGATCAACGTGTAATTGGAATAGTCTTGCCCCCCCAAATAACTAATGTTTTCCCTGCTATAAGCAGCAACCTAAAGTACGCTGTAATTGATTTGCGCTTTTGTTTTACCTATATAAAATAGCACAGTTTTTTCAATATTTTTGTTCAACTGGGCATAGCCTTTTAATATTTTACATTAAAGACATGTAATACAATAACGCAGAGCTATTATGAACTTAATATATTGATAAAAATAAAAAGCGGGCTAGATTACCTCCTTTTTATTATAAGATTTTTAAAAATCTGTAATTTGATTCCCATTTTTATCCGTAAATTTTCCTCCAAGAATGACTATAAAATCAACAACTGCCCAAATTCCGGTAATTATCAATCCAAACAATGATAAAGATAGAACCAGCATTAAAGCACCTGTCCTAACTTTACCAACCATAAAGCGATGGACACCAAAGATACCTGCACACCAACAAAGGAGTGCGAACATCATCTTTGTGTTCTCTGTACCTGTTCTCAACAATGGAAAAACAGAACTTACAACGCCCCCTTCATACACAAAATCAACAGTATCACCGATCCTTGGTGGTTTCTTTCCCAACCAATCCCAAGTCGCAAACTGATAACGCTTACCATCATCACCCGAAACGAGATACATTCCTTGATCTTGAGTAATAATTATACCTCTCATCTTAATCCCTATAAATTTAAATACCTATAAAATTACTGCGCATATGTCTTTGATAAAAAATCTCAATTTCATAATCTAAATAATATCATACTCTCACACTTTGTGCTCACAACTATCAACGATATACATCACCAGCATAACGCGCTTGGGTTCCTAGCATTTCTTCAATACGAATAAGTTGATTGTATTTTGCTAATCTATCCGAACGTGCAAGAGAACCTGTTTTAATTTGTCCACAATTCGTTGCAACCGCAAGATCTGCAATAAAAGAATCCTCTGTTTCGCCTGAACGATGAGATATAATGGCACGATAACCTGCTTTATGTGCTACTTCTACAGCATCAAGTGTTTCACTCAATGTACCAATTTGATTAACTTTTATGAGAATAGAATTGCCTACCCCCATTTTGATACCATCACGCAAACGTGCTGAATTCGTTACAAACAAATCATCACCAACAAGCTGACATCTTTCTCCAATTGTATCCGTGAGTAGCTTCCAACCTTCCCAATCATCCTCTGCCATTCCATCTTCAATTGTAATAATAGGATAATTTTTCACAAGCTGCGCTAAATACTCTACCTGCTCTTGGGTGTCACGGCATTTTCCCTCACCTTTATAAAAATACGAGCCATTTTTATAAAATTCGGTTGAAGCACAGTCTAAACCAATGGCAATTTGTTCACCTGGTTTATAACCACATATCATGATAGATTCCATAATAAAATCAATTGCTTGATCAGCGCTTTTAAATTGAGGTGCAAAACCACCTTCATCACCAACATTGGTATTATAACCTGCACCCTTTAAACGCTTTTTCAACGCATGAAAAATTTCAGCACCATAACGAATTGCTTCTCGAACAGTAGGCGCTCCTATAGGAATAATCATAAACTCTTGAAAATCAATCAAGTTATCAGCATGAACGCCACCATTAATAATGTTCATCATAGGTGTTGGAAGAATATGCGCTTGTGTACCCCCAATATAACGATACAAAGGTAAATTTAATGAAGCCGCAGCTGCTTTTGCAACAGCTAATGAAACACCAAGAAGTGCATTGGCACCAAGACGGGCTTTGTTTGGCGTTCCATCCAAAGCAATCATGGCTTGATCAATAGCGATTTGATTTGTTGCATCCCGACCACCAAGTTCTTCAAGAATTTCGCCATTGACTGCAGCAACTGCTTTTTCAACACCTTTTCCTTGATAGCGCAAACCACCATCACGAAGTTCTATAGCCTCGTGTGCTCCCGTTGAAGCTCCCGAAGGAACCATAGCACGACCAAACGCACCATTTTCCAAATGAACATCAACTTCTACCGTTGGATTACCACGGCTATCAAGAACTTCACGTCCAATGATATCGACAATTATAGTCATATGTATTTCCTTATCCGATAAAAGTCGCGATTCATTTCTAACAACCTATTAATGAAATACTTTTTCTTCTCAATTCAGTTTCTTTGACAGATAATCGAATTCCATTAAAGTCTCAAGCAATCTTTGTAAATCATCAACTTTAATCATATTGGGTCCATCAGAAGGCGCATTATCTGGATCTTGATGCGTTTCTAAAAAAATACCTGCGACCCCAACAGAAACAGCCGCACGCGCTAAAATTTCAACAAATTGACGCTGTCCACCAGATGAAGCCCCCTGCCCCCCAGGTTCTTGAACAGAATGCGTTGCATCAAAAATAACAGGAGCACCCAATGAACGTAAAATAGGCAACGAACGCATATCAGAAACAAGTCGGTTATAACCAAATGACGTGCCTCGCTCACAAAGCATAACATTCGGATTACCACTGTAAACAACCTTTTTTAAAACATTCTCCATGTCCCACGGCGCTAAAAACTGACCTTTTTTAATGTTAATAACACATTCTGTTTTAGCGGCTGCTACCAAAAGATCTGTTTGACGACATAAAAAAGCCGGTATTTGTAAAATATCAACTGTAGAAGAAACAATTGTACATTGCTCTTCTGTATGCACATCAGTTAATATGGGACAATCAAACTCTTTTTTTAAATCAGAAAAAATAGCCATTGCTTTTTCAAGACCAATGCCGCGTGCCGCACTCAAAGAGGTTCTGTTGGCTTTATCGTAACTTGATTTATAAACAAACCTGATACCAAGCTGATCGGTAATTGTTTTAATACGACCAGCCATTTCAAAAGCATGATCTCGACTTTCCATCTGACACGGCCCTGCAATTAATGAAAGAGGCATTTCATTTGAAAAAATCATATTTCCAACTTTCACACGGGCATTTGGTTTAGTCATTTTATCCCTCAAAAGCAAAGTAACCAAATTTATGCATTAAACTAATCGACTTTGTTCTACAGCGGCTTCAATAAAAGAAGAAAAAAGCGGATGTGGATCAAAAGGACGAGATTTTAATTCTGGATGATATTGAACACCAATAAACCATGGATGATCTACATATTCTATCGTTTCTGGTAAAATACCATCAGGAGACATCCCAGAAAAAATCAAACCACACTGTTCTAACTTATCCTTATAATCAATATTGACCTCATAACGATGACGATGTCGCTCGACAATCTTGGTCATCCCATAAATTTGAGCAATATGACTCTCTTCCTTTAATTCAGCAGCAAAAGCACCAAGGCGCATTGAACCGCCGAGATCACCATTTCTTGTACGTTTTTCAAGAACGTCTCCTTTAAGCCATTCTGTCATTAAACCTACAATTGGATTGTCTGTTTCGCAAAATTCACTTGATGAAGCATTCTCAATCTGTGCAATATTGCGTGCAGCTTCTATACAAGCTAATTGCATTCCAAAACAAATTCCTAAAAATGGAACTTTACGCTCTCGTGCAAATTGAATTGCTCGAATCTTCCCTTCAGACCCTCGTGCCCCAAAAGCACCTGGAACCAAAATTCCATGGGCTTTTTGTAAAGCTGAAACAGAATCTTCTTTTTCAAAAAGTTCCGAATCAATCCACTCAATATTAACCTTCACTTTATTCGCTAAACCACCATGCGCAATCGCTTCGATAAGGGATTTATAAGCATCCTTTAAGCCCGTATATTTTCCTACAACAGCAATCGTAACTTCTCCTTCAGGATGGTGAATGCGATGCGTAATATCTTCCCAACGATCCATCTTGGGGGAAGGAGCCGAATCGATTCCAAAAGCGCAAAGAACTTCAGAGTCCAAACCCTCCTTATGGTATGCCATAGGAACATCATAAATTGTTGGCATATCTAATGCCTGAATGACTGCATTGGAGCGAACATTGCAAAAAAGTGATAATTTGCATCGTTCTGTTTCTGGAATAGATCGATCTGCACGTACAAGCAAAATATCAGGAGAAATACCAACTGCTTGCAATTCTTTGACAGAATGTTGTGTTGGTTTCGTTTTTAATTCACCTGCCGAAGGAATATAAGGCATTAAGGTGAGATGGACATAAACGACATTTTGTCTCGGTAGCTCATTGCGAAGCTGACGAATCGCTTCTAGAAAAGGCATTGCTTCAATATCACCAACCGTTCCACCTATCTCACACAAAACAAAATCAAATTCTTCATTTCCCATCGTAATGAATCTCTTAATTTCATCTGTAACATGAGGAATAACTTGGACTGTTGCCCCCAAATAATCACCACGCCGCTCTCGTTCAATGATATTGCGATAAATACGCCCTGTTGTAATATTATCTTGGCTATTTGCAGAACGCCCAGTAAAACGCTCATAATGACCAAGATCAAGATCCGTTTCTGCACCATCATCGGTCACAAATACTTCACCATGTTGATAAGGTGACATCGTACCTGGATCAACATTTAAATAAGGATCAAGTTTGCGAAGACGTACGCGATAGCCACGAGCCTGTAATAACGCTGCTAACGCCGCTGCTGCGATGCCTTTTCCAAGGGAAGAAACCACACCACCAGTAATAAAAACATAACGTGCCATGGGCTTATGGTGATAAGCAATTTATAATGATTTTTCCAGCAAAAAATGCAAAAAGAAACAATTTTTCTTCTAAAATAAAAAAGGTGAAAAAATCACCTTTTTAAAAAGTCTATATTTTCTTAAAAAACTATTTTGTACTGTTATCCGGAACTGTATTTTCAAGAACCGGTGGAACTGGGCTTTCTGCTTCAGGATTTGTGGACTGTTTCTGTTCCTGCGGAGAATTCGAAGGACCTCCTAGCTGCTCAAGAATAGAAGGGGAAGACTCACCATCTGATGATGGGACTGATCCTGAGCCTTTATTGGTAGAATTCTGCTCTGAATTAACCGGTATACGCTTTAAAATATCAGAACTAGAATTTGATATATTACTCACCACGGTAAGTCCAATAGACACAACAAAAAAACAACAGGCTAAAATAGCAGTCAAACGTGTTAAAGGGTTTCGAGATCCACGAGTTTTCATCAACCCTGAGCTATTACTCACACCGAGCCCACCACCTTCTGAAGGTTGAATTAATATAATACCAACCAAAGTAATCACAATCAATAAATGAATAACAATAAGTACTGTTTGCATAAACCCTGCTCTTCAAATAACTCTTTCATGGTTATTTACACATAAATAACACACAATCCAAGGGGTAACTCAAATTTCTCCGCTATAATTTACGATAAACATCGCAAATAGTTAAAAAATCAATCGCTTTTAAACTTGCTCCACCTATCAAAGCACCATTAACATGAGCAATGCTTAAAAGCTCAAATGCATTGGATGGTTTTACTGATCCACCATAAAGAAGGCGCATATTATTCCCTTCCTCCCCAAAACGAGAGCACATCTCATCACGAATGAAATGATGCACTTTTGCAATATCTTCTACAGTTGCTGTATTGCCGGTGCCTATCGCCCAAACAGGTTCATAAGCGATAATGATATTCTCTGCTGTTGCATCATCTGGTAAAGATCCCTCAAGCTGCTGTGCGAGAACATCCAGCACTTTATTATTGTTGCGTTCTTCCAATGTTTCACCAATACATACAAGAGCCACAAGCCCTGCTCGCCACGCTGCTTGCACTTTGGCGCAAACAATAGCATCATTTTCCTGATACACTGTACGACGTTCTGAATGCCCGATAATAACATGACTTGCTCCCGCTTCTTTAAGCATAAAAGCTGAAATATCTCCAGTATAAGGGCCATAGTCATCAAAGTGACAATTTTGTCCTCCTAAAAGGAGATTTTCACCATCCAGCGTATCAGAAGCACGCGATAAAAGCGTTGCTGGAACACAAATTAAAGCTTCAAACAAATGACCTAGATCAGAGCTAACGCCTGTAGCAATAGCACGCAACTCTCCAAGCGATTCACTCGTTCCATTCATTTTCCAATTTCCAGCAAGAAAAGGCCGAATATTTGGAGACATATTTTCACCTCAAGAGCTATTATAATATATTATTTATCTGTAAGTACCAAATTATAAAGTGAAAGCAAGTCTTTAAAGCTTGCATCTTTCGTGTCTTTGTTGCAAATTCCGTTACTGCTTTGATAATAACTCATGTTAAAAGTGGAATTAAACAATGCTTGACATCGTAAGAAATGCTGCAAATTCTTGGATTGCCAGAATTTTCCTTGCTATTTTACTCTTATGCTTCATTCTTTTATGGGGGATACCACAGTTACACACCAAAAATGAAAGAGGCCTTATTACTTCTGGAAAATCCACAGTAACTGTCGATGATTATCGTCTCGCTCTTGCCGATCAAAGCGCACGTTTAGCACATGCCGCTCATCTTGGACGAATGTTTACGCCAAATGAAATGCAGCAATACCAAATTCCCGCTTTTGTGTTTAATCAATTACAACAAAATACACTGCTTGATGAACAAGCCCGTAAAATGAAAATAAGTCTTTCAAAAGATACAATAGCGCGTATGATTGGAACTGATAATATGTTCCAAATAAATGGCACTTTTGATAAAAATTTATTTTATAACTATCTTCAGCATTTACGTATCAGTGAAAGTGCTTTTCTTAATTATTACACCAGAAAAGAAAAGCGTAACCAAATTATTTCAGCTTTATTCTCTGATATGAAAGCACCAGATCTCTTCTATAAAGCACTTGCTCTTTATCAAGGAGAAATGCGTATCGCAGATTATCTCATGATTGATCTAAAAGAAAAGGAAATAACAGCTGATCCTGATGACGAAACACTGCAAAAATGGTTTGAAACACATCAAAATGAATTTCGTACTCCAGAATACCGCACTGTCTCTTTATTATCTATGGAACTTAATGATTTCGTAAAACCTAAAGATATCCCAACAGATGAGGCAAAAGCTTATTATACCCAAAATGCTTCACGTTTTGTAACCCCTGAAAAGCGTACATTCGAAGAACTGCGATTCCCCTCACGCGAAGAAGCCGATAATGCAGCAAAAAAAATAGCCGATGGATTGAGTTTTGATGAACTGGTAAAAGCTGAAAAAAAGACTCTTAATGACATACAAAAAGGGCCTCTCGCAGAAAATGAACTTCCTAGCCATCTAGCATCCGAAATTTTTGAACTCCAACAAGGGCAAGTCAGTGCTGTAATCAATGACTTACAGGGACCTGTTATCATTCGCATCATACATATTGAACCCTCAAGCTCTCTTCCTTTTGAAAGTGTAGAAGAAAATATTCGCCAAATACTTGCCAAAAATCGTGCTACGGATGATATTCGTAATAATTATGTAGCTATTGAAAATGCTCGTTTTGAGGGTGCTTCTCTCAAAGAGTTAGCTGACCAATACAAGTTATCTTTGCGCACAATTACCATTGATAAAACGGGGAAAACGCTTGAAGGTGCAATACTCACGGATTTACCTCAAAAAGATATTTTACTGAATGCCATCTATCAATCAAACGAAGGTGTCGATCTTGATCCTCTCTCTTTTCAAAATGGTGGGTATCTCTGGTATAAGGTCGATAAAATTATTCCTGCCCGCGATAAGACACTTGAAGAAGCTAAGCTAGATGTTCTTTCTCAATGGAAAAATGAGGAAATCCAACGTCTTCTTGATGAAAAAGCCCAAAATGCTCTCAAACAGCTCACGGAAGGAAAAAGTCTTGTTGCTCTTGCTCATACCCTTGGTGTTACAAAACAAACAACACCAGCCCTCCGGCGTCAAGATTCATCTGAAGTCCTTGGTGTTGAAGGTGTTAAAGCCTTGTTTTCTGGTCCCAAAGGTCATTATGGTGTCATAAAAGGACCGGTTGCAACAAACCGTATCATTTATCAAATAAAGACTGTAACAATGCCTAAAGATATCACGTCTCATACTCTTTCAACTGAGGTCCGCGCCAATATAGATATGATGATAAGAGAAGATCTTAAGCTAGAAATGCTCCAAGTTGCCAATAAAGAACATCCTTTGGAAATTAATAGCACAAATTATAATCAGATCTTTAACGCTCTCCAATAAAAAGATTGTGCATAATTTAAAGGGCTTATTTGATAAAGTGTCTATCGCTCTTCGTCTATAGTTTAAGAGGTAAGACAGGTTTCTTGTCTGCATATCTTAGTATCAGCGTTTTTATAATGATTCATTTTCTCGCAAAACAGTGCATGTATGGATTTGCGAGAAAATAGTCAATGGAATGTAGAATCGTTTTTGCAATGCATTAAAAAACATTATCCATCCAAAGGTTGTCGCCCATTAAGCTATAAATGTCATCCCTATCGTCATTCATTCATAGCTCATATTGCTACTCTTAATATTCATTCATAGGGAGCGTATTGCTTCTTCCTTAAATGATTTCATTTACACACCCAACTTATAATAGATAAAAAAACTATTTTTAAAATTCATTATAAAAATGGAGAAATCTTGTTCTATTCAAGACTCTCATTCAATATGAGAAAAAACGAATTATCATTATAAATCAATATATTCATAAATCATAACAGTCATCAATTATGATGTTATAATTTCTCAAAAATAAGAGTTTTTTATAGACTTATAGACTGCTAAGATAACTTGTCTCATAAAATAGAAATTTTATTTCATGTTTTTCTTTCTCTGCATCTCACCTATCCAATACACTGAATAAAACATACTACTGATTAAAAAATATACCGTATTTTCAAGATCACAAAATTTCTTATTCTTTTGTGTTCATAACAACCAAAACATCAACATTTTTTATAACAAAAAAATGGTTTGGAATCACAATAGCTCCTTTATCTTCATATGAGAAAATCAGTCTACATGTCACGCATTCCAACATAGTAATATTCTTTTACAATATCTTTGGAAAATTGCCGCTTATTGCTGCCCTTGTTATCAACCAATAGCGATACATCAATGGCAAAGTTGCGCTCTCTTGAAAAATTGCTGCCCCCAGCTGTATAGCTTTTTGAAGAGAAGCCGGTACAATGACCAATGGAAGAAAAGCTGGCTTAAGAACTCTCGGTAAAGTACAAGAATACTCGTAAAATCGGTTATAATGATCGCGCGATAATGCTACTATAGCTTCAACAATACAATTCTTTTGTTGATCACTGAGACGATGAGATTCCAAATCTTCCCTATTCACTCCTACAGCTTTTAATATATCAGTGGGTAAATAATATTGATATCGTGATTGCATGAATGATAAAAGACGCAATACACCGCTTAATCCTTGAGAAATCCCTCCGTGTTCATAGATATCTGTAAACTCTTGTGCAGTTTCAGGATCTAATATCTGACAAGAAAGCTGTAAAATTATGCCTGCTGTCTCACTACAATAATGCTCTAGATCATGAAGTGTTTCTATTGGATTGTGATAAAGATCTAAAATTTGCGCATCACAATAACGTAAAAAAGCTGTCTTAGGTAAATTAAAAAGAGTCATTGCTTTTAATAAATCATTCAAAATCGGATTGTTTCCACTCGTTTGCATTTCACCATGAGCAATAGCGTCATACCACCAACGTAACCGTATTTCTCCTATAAGTGGATCATGTACACTTTCGCGGATACGAGAAACTTCAGCATTAAATACATAAAGAGCAGCCAATGCTTGGCGCTTTTTTTTAGGCGCAAATAAAACCGATATATAGCGATCACGATCTATGGTACGTAAAATATCAAGACAATAAGGAAGAGAGCCTATCATTCTATGAACCTATTAACGTCCCTTTTTTAGCAATTAAATTAATACCCTCTTTTTATTCATATTAAAAAATGAAAGATAGGCAAATACAGTTCAGAAAATAAGATTTTTAAATGCGTCTCTTAACTGTATTATGAATTAAAATTTCTTTTCTAGTCCCTTTTCGTTTTAGAAAGAAAAAATTAAATAAATAATTTTTCTGATAAAACTTATCTTATCGGACTTCAAGTTTTCATTTGCAGTAAAAAAGCTAAAAACCAATCGTAACATGCATAGTAAAACTTGAACAACAAACAACGCAAAACACTTTTTCAGTGGATAGATGACAATGTTATTTTATAAAAAATGCACTGATCACAAAAACTTCATCAAATCATTGACCTCCTCCCCACTCTAAAAGACAAAGGTTCTTACCAACACCAATTTGTAAAAAATCCAATTGCTCTCGGTGCGTTTCTGTTACTATAAATGCATTGATTTATAATGACAATTTTGTGTTTTGTATGTTAAATTAGAATCCCAAATATCGTAGATATGCTTTCATTTCAAACCAATTTCATGTTACATCAATAAAAACTATTCCCTTGCACGTCACAAGCGGAACTGGCTTGTAGGCAAAAACTGTATAAGAAAGAATTAAAATGCCTCTTATGAACTGTCTCAAGTGCCAAGAGCTGATCACTCATGTGATTCATTAGGAACTACGAGCAAACTTTGTCCTGAATACTTGCTGCTGTATTTAAAAACACTTAATGTGTTAAGTTATGTACATTCTATACCCTTATATCACCGCCTTAAACGACAGTATTTTACAGCGCAGGAAATAATTACACAAGTCTTTCATGCTAGACCAGAGCCTTTTTTTTATTAAACAATACTCTATTCTACCGCAAATAATAACGCCGCAACAGCGCGATCTTCAGCCAATAAAACATTAAATGTACGGACCGCCGCTCCCGTACTCATTGTATCTGATGAAATACGTTTTTCCCATAAAAGCACCCGTAACTCTTCAGGTAATCGTAATAATTCAATTCCAGTACCTATTAATAAAACTTCGATTTCAGAAGCTTCTTCTAAAATACGAGATATATCCCCTTGAGTGGGAACAGGCCCTGCCATCTCAATGCCATAAATGCCTGATGGTACACAAATAATAGAACCTCTATGAGACATATCAGCAAAACGAAACCCACCATTTCCATAAGCATCAATAGGTGCGCGACTTGGAAAATGTGCTTCACGAATTTGAATTGCATCGAACATGAATATGCACCTTTTATTTTTGAATAATCCAATTGTCTTTGCTACTTCTCACCATAAAAATTAAAGTAAGGATGATATAAACATTGATATGTTAAACATAGCCTAGTATTGAAGTGAAAATTTTTATATAATACCCTAATCTTATCATACAACAAATATATGAAAATTTGGGAATAAACCGCAGTAAAATGCTATACTTGCTTAAATAAATCTATTTTTTAAAAAGTTTCCTCAGCTTATTTACTCACAAATCTCTTTTTATAAAAACAATGATCTTGTTAAAAAAACAGAAAAAAATTGCGTAATATTCTATAAATAAAACAACTATTTTAATAATCTAAAGAAAACAAAAACTCCATTTTCTGTAGCCACTATAAAAGCCCATTTTTCAATGAAATTGTCTTGATCTTGCCAAGCTTTTTATAAAAATGCTTAAAAAATGTAATAAACTGCCATTACACCTTAAGATGCATTTTCCTTTGATATAGCTTTTTTCTCTTTAGAGATACTCATATCTTCTTTCGTTGCCGTTTTAGATTTAGACTTTTGTGGTCTTTTTGCTTTAGCATTAAGTTTTGATTTTTTTTCTGCAATCGGCTCACCTTTAATGCGCACATCAGCTAATGTTGAGCGAATAACACGAATATTCATACTCTCACCAATTTCAACCTCTAATTCATCACTCTCGTCGTGAACCTTCGTAACCTTGCCGATAATACCACCACCCGTTATAACTGTATCACCACGACGTACTGCATTAAGCATTTCTTGGCGTTTTTTCATTTGGGCACGCTGTGGACGAACGATAAAAAAATACATAATTGCAAAAATTAAAATGAATGGGACAGCGCTAGCAAATGAAATTCCACCGGAAACATCGCCTGCAATTTGAGCATAAGCGTTCGTAATAAACATTTTTATCTCCTATAGTTAAACCTCAGTTATTTCCCACTCTATTAAAATGAAATTCCGATACAGAAAAAATTCCTAAAGAATTTATCATAAAAAGCAATAACTACATAATCTAATCACAGCTTTACAAAAATACAATAAATCCTTAAGAGGCAGAATACCAAAATACAATGAGAAAAATCTTAAAAAATAGATTCACTTTCCCCTATTGTATATCCTACAATACAAATCTTTTCACTAACTCAATAAATTATACGAGATAATTTTTCTAATGAACAAACTTAATTTATATAGATAATTTATCGTTTTTGATATCAAATGACAGATCTAAATACAATAAAACGCTCTCATTTCAAACTTTCTGAATTAATCAAAACGATTTTCTTGCACGTCACACATATGAAATGAGCCTGTAGATAAAAACTTTTTAAGAAAGGCGTGAAATATTTTTTTCATGCTTCTCTCAAATGCAAGAGAAATTGGAACACTCAAAGCTGACAAATAGTATGATACTATTGTCTTACACTTTCATAAATACAAAGATGGTAATACCTAACGACCCCAACGAACTACTTTCCTGAAACCAATGATTTTTTGCTGCAATGTTATTGATTTAAGAAAATCAATTATTTTTCATGAATTTTCTATAAACTGTAAGACTATTCAAATGTAAAAGTCATCAATAAATTAGTTTTCTAAATATTTAAGGGGATCAACAGGTAATGAATTCTTACGCATCTCAAAATAGACACGTGGCGTTTTAACATTTCCTGAAACACCAGATTTAGCAATCTCATCACCGCGCCTTATCCTTTGTCCTTTGTTAACAACAAGCTTACTATTACATCCATAAATAGTGATAATATCATTTTCATGTCGAATCATCACAACATTACCAAGCTCTTTTAGTCCATCTCCCGCATAAATAACCACACCATTTTCTGCCGCCTTTACCGAAGACCCTTCAGGCACTGCAATATCTATTCCTCGATTCATTACTGTTCCCTTTTTTTGACCGAACTGGCTTAATAAACGCCCTCGTACTGGCCAACGCATCTTAGAAATTCCTGTGGCTTGCGGAGTCATCATATTATCTGTATTCGTAACAGTACTTGACAAACCAGTCTCATGTTTCAATTGCATCATCTGTCTAGAAATTTTTTTCTCAGAACTTGATTTGTTCATCTTTGCAGAGAGTGGCGTTGTTACAGGAGCTTTATATATAGGAGAGGACTTCTTGTTTTTTATAGAGGACATCACTTGAGATTGGGATGCAGATTCTGTTGTTGACACTGCCCAATCGTTATTATTGTGTGCATTTGAAGCTGCTAATGTACGCCTGCTTGGAACAACAAGGACCTGACCGATATAAATGGAATTGCCGTTTATACCATTTGCTAATTTTAATGCCTCAACACTAACCCCTACTTGTCGTGCAATACTGAGCAGTGTATCTCCACTCTGAACAATATAAGAATTCCGCCGAAAAATAGGAGATTTATCCATTTCTGAACGAGAAAGTGTTCCAAGATTACGTGGAGGGGCGCCCATAACGCGACCATCAGAAGAAGTTATCCTACCTTGATGTGGAAAATTATAGGGGGAATTATCATCTCCCCACGAATCATCGCTTGATTCCACAGGTGGCAATTCAGTGCTTTGTATCATACCACTACCGTATGATAGCATTCGCGGATCTGTATACATAGTACTTGATATATTTGATTGAGATGATACCGTACGATGAGAGAACGTATCGGAAAAACGCTGTGTACCAGAACTACAACCAGCAACAATAGTTACCACCGCTAACAAAGTTATTCTCTGAAAATTATGCTGGAAAATATTATCCAAAGCTTTTAGACACATCGTTTTGCTCACTCATCAATAATCAACTCACTCCATTAAAGCTTTTTTAAATTACCGAAGAGTTAAAATGAGATGTTTTATTCATAAATATCTTTATATAAGATCAAAATGAATTTAACGTAGGCAATTTGCAGAAATTTCTTAGCTTTTAAAAATTAAAGTATCTCTGCAATGCCTTTAATAAAAGGTTGGTAACGCACTTGGAACAGTTCTAAACACTCAAATCGACTACCGATTTTTGTATAGCGCGTCACCGTTTGTACCCCTTCGTCAGGTCCTATCGCCTGAATGAGAATTCCATTTTCAGCTAAAAGTTCTAAAAATTCCTTGGGTTCATCAAAACGTGATGGCCAAATAAGAATGCGATCAAATGATCCTAAGCCTGTCACACTATGACTTCCATCAATTTGCCGTATAACAATATTTTCAATTCCTAAAGTTTGAAATTTTTGTCGTGCTAAATCAACAAGCGTTTTATAACGATCAATCGTTGTCACACGGTCACTCAGACATGCTATAAGAGCAGTACAAAAACCAGATCCTGTACCAATTTCTAAGACACGATGCCTTTTTTTCAACGATAATGCCGAAAGAATTAAGAGTTGTTCTTCCAAACGTTCCATATATTCACCACACTCAAGGGGAATAACTTTATTATCATAAGCACTATTGAACCAAGGAGCAGCAACAAACTGTTGACGCGGAATTTTCTCTAATGCAGAAAAAAATCGCACGTCATCAATGCCTTTGCTACGCATTTTCAGTACAAGAGCGGCTAACTCCTCACGAAATTGTAAAATACCCTTTTGCCCCATAGTATCATTCAATCTCCAATGAAGGTGCACTTTTATCATACTGACAAACTGCTTCTTTTAAAATGGCAAAAACTTGCGCCTGTGTATCATCACCTCTTGGCAATAAACGCATATTGTCTCTCCTTTCGTAAAATTAAGCAGTAATACAGCGCATGCCTCCCATATAAGGTTGTAAAACATCTGGAATAATAATTGATCCATCAGCCTGTTGATAATTTTCAAGTACGGCAATAAGACAACGTCCAACAGCCGTACCAGAACCATTAAGGCTATGAACAAAATGCAATTTTTTATCGCCGTCTTTACGATAGCGCGCATTCATACGACGACCTTGAAAATCTCCACAAACTGAACAACTAGAAATTTCACGATAACATTCTTGACCAGGAAGCCAAACCTCGATGTCATAGGTTTTACGCGCTGCAAACCCCATATCACCCGTAGAAAGAACCACTGTGCGAAAAGGCAAATCAAGCCGTTTTAATATATCTTCTGCACATTCAGTCATACGTTCCAATTCAATTAAAGACTGCTCTTCACTGGTAATCGAGACCATTTCAACTTTCCAAAATTGATGCTGACGCAACATACCGCGCGTATCACGACCGGCTGCTCCAGCCTCTGAACGAAAACAAGGAGATAAAGAAGAAAATCGCAGTGGTAAATCTGATATTTCAAGAATTTCATCGTTAACCAAATTAGTTAATGGTACTTCTGCAGTAGAAATAAGCCATCGACCATCTGTTGTCTGAAAAAGATCCTCTGCAAACTTCGGCAATTGTGCTGCTCCGTAAACAATCTCATCACGAACAAGAAGAGGTACTGAGACTTCTGTATAACCATGCTCATTCACATGCACATCAAGCATAAATTGTCCTAATGCTCGTTCTAGCCGTGCTAACGCCCCTGAAAGCACTGTAAAACGTGTTCCAGACAAACGACTAGCTCGCTCAAAGTTCATTTGTTTGAGATCTTGACCAAGATCAAAATGTTCCTTTGGTGTAAAATTAAATGTTGGAGGTGTACCAAAATGTCGAATGACGACATTATCACTTTCATCTTTACCTTCTGGAACATCATCTAATGGAATATTTGGAAGTGCTGAAAGAAGTTTCTCAAGACTCTCCGTCAGTTGCTTTTCTTCCACTGTTGCAGAGGAAAGAAAAGCTTTAATCTCTTCAACTTCAGCTCTAAGACGTTCAGCCATTTGCTGATCAGATACAGCCAAAGCCTGTCCTATTTCCTTTGAAACAGCATTGCGACGTTCCTGCGCCAATTGCACCTTAGCAATATGCGACCGACGTGCAAGATCAAGTTGTATTAACCTTTTAGCTTGTGGCTCAAGACCTCTACTTACGAGTGCTTTATCTAATTTCTCAGGATTGTCACGAATCCACTTAATATCAAGCATAAAAATTCCTCATTTATATTGTTTTTATTCATTCCTTATCGCATAAGATTATACACTTTTCTTAAGCGGATTTTCTTCTCTTTTCTATACTGTAAGCAATTAAAATTGAAATCTCGTAAAGTGCTATCGTTGGTAAAGCCACTGCAAACATCGTAAAAAAATCCGACGGCGTTATGATTGCCGCAATGATAAAAGAGAGCAAAATAGCCCATTTTCGTTTAGACGCCAAATCATGAGATGTTAAAAATCCAATTTTTGTTAAAAGACTGATGACAAGAGGTAATTGAAAAATCAAACCAAAAATTAGGATAAATGATGTCATAAAGCCCAAATAATCAGAAATACGCACTATAAACTCTATTTTTAAATGAACATCTGGAAGAAATTGTTGAGAAAGGCTAAACCATAGTATTATTGGCGCGAATAGACCATAAACAAACGCTCCTCCAATACAAAATAAAATAGGCCCCCCAATGAGAAATGGTAAAAAAGCCATCCGCTCATTTTTATAAAGCCCTGGTGCAATAAAACTATAAAACTGAAAAGCCGTATAGGGAAAAGATAAAATAATTCCCCCAAAAGCAGAAAGCTTCATCTTCGTTAAAAAAGTTTCCCATACTTGCGTTGATTGTAAACGAATTCCCTCAGGATTACCCCCTGCTATTTTCATTGCCCACTGATATGGCCATAGTAAAAAATTTAAGATATAATCTTTAACAAGAAAACACATCATAAAAGCGATCATAAATGCAACCAAGGCAGCAATAATTCGCTGACGAAGTTCAATTAAATGTTCTAAAAGTGGTGCCATATGGGCATCAACTTCATCTTTCTTAACATTCATGACATATCTTCTTTATCTTTAGAAGCGATAGATACTGTCGTATCTTTATTGGTTACGTTTTGATCGCATTCCAAAATTTCTTTATCTTTTTTTGATTTATAGTGTGTTTCCTTAACATCCCAATTATCGTGGATATCCTCTAATATATTTTGAGTGGGATCAAAAGTTTCTGCCAACTTCTTACTTGAATCGCTAATATCCGAACATACTTTTTGCAAATCATCGCGCTCGATTTGTTTTATTAAATTATCAAACTGATGACGAAGTTCATTTGCTGTTGAATACACATACGCTCTTATCTTTGCTACTGTCTTTAATATTTTAGGTAAGTCTTTTGGTCCAACGACAATGATGAGAACAAGTAAGATTACGATAAACTCTGGTCCGTCAATCCCAAACATCTCTTAATTCGACTTTCTCATCAAAAAATATTGCACAATGATGATTGCGTTTTTGTTACTGTTTTTTAGCAACAGATGTTTTGCGTTTTTTAGAAGCAGAAGAAACCTTTCTGCGCACTGTTGCATGTTTTACCGATAACGGCTGAGATTGTTGAGATTCTACATCAATCATTTGGGAAGTAGGAGCCATTTTAACTTTATCCTCAATGCTATCATCTTCTTCCTTCATATTTTTTTTGAAGGCTTTAATTCCTTTAGCAACATCGCCCATTAATTCAGAAATTTTACCGCGACCGAAAAGCACAAAGATAATCAATAAAATTATAATTAAATGCGTTGGTGAAAAAATATTACCCATTATTCTCTCTAACTTTATGCTTTTAAATTTGATTTCATTTATTCATGCTTCCTCTGAAGAATGTATCAAATATAATATCTTACTTATATATTTTCTTCTTAACTTAAAAGCAATTACACGCTTTTATTGCAAAAAGAGCTTTTTATCCTCTTATCGCTTTTTAGCGTACTATAACACAAACCATTCAACAATGATAAACCGCTTCATACAAAATTCAAAACACTTAAAAACTTTTCTAAAATAACTTCATCTGATCTCTTAGGTTACTCATCTTCCTGTAAAGACTATAGCCAACGTCTTTCCTTTTAAACAATGTTGTACGTATCATTACAAATATTTCCGCCAAATTATCCGTTACTGATAAAAATCATAATGCTGTAAAACATTTTACGTATTCAATTAAAAAAATCAGAAAGAAAAATCTCTAAAAAACTTTCTTAACACATCATCAGTCTCTTCAAAAACGATCATCTTACGCACAACATTTATTCTTTGCGTTGGGGTGGGAATTTTATCATCCATTATTCCATACACAATACGAAATATGAGCCATCATCGTATTCAATTAAATATCTGTCGTGTAAATAAAAACTATTAGCGGAAAGAGTAAAAATGTACTTTATGAACCAACGCAAGTGCCAAGAGGTATGGCAATACTGCTAAAAAATAAAAAAGGTACCAGCTTGTGCCTTTATTCAGTAAAATACCTCCATATAACCAGCTCTCTAAGCCACGGCATGCTCTAACTATTACAAGTCTCTGGATTCTGGGCATGCGTTCTCATAATATCATGTGTTTAACCTATCTCAGTATTGAAACCAGAATGGGCATTAATAGAAAATTACATTCAATCAAAAGCATGGCATCGAAGCATAATCCATGTAAAAAGAATTTCTTATCCTAGCCTTTTTTATAAGATTACCTTATAAAGCCGCTCGATAATACAGTGTTAGAGATAGATAAACCTATTTGCTTTAGTTTAAAATTCCTCATTTTATTGAGATAGCTTGCAGAGCACATATCAATTCTCAAAAGTTTTATTTTAGCATCATACACAATAACCTAGCCATTTAGCGTGTATAATGTAAAGCTTTGGCTCTGCTTAAAGCAATGAGATTCATTCATACTTTTACAAAAATCTATCACTATAACACCAGCACTTTATTGCTCTATCCATAATTTTACGCTTGCTAAAAAACTTATAAATGTAACAATGTTTTTATCAAGTATTTGAAATTCTTTAATCTTTAAACAAGAAAATTTATGAATGAATTTGAAAGGTACTCTTCAATTTTTCAACAAACTTCACTAATATTCTCGTTGATTGAGGTTTTTTTATAGTATTCCTGGAAGAGACCGCGATCATAAAAAAATTCTCTTACAACATAAATATCTCTATTGAGATGTTTGATCTCTTCTTGTCTATCTCTCATATAAAAAATTTAAAATTTTAACGATTAAGCTCATAATATAAAAATAGCCCTGTGAATAAATGCTCCCATGACATTAATATTTTTTCTGTAGTGTATAATTTGGAAATGAGGGCATTGTTTGATTTCCACAAGAGTATTTTTATGGATATCAATTCTATTATTCTATGCTAATAATCCGGTACAGTTACACATATGATAGAGTTTACTCCATGAATTATCGGCATATTTATCATGCTGGCAATTTTGCTGATATTTTTAAACACATTATTGTCACTCGCATTGTAGAATATCTCAAACGCAAAGAAAAAGCTTTTCGCGTTATAGATACGCATGCTGGAATCGGTATTTATGACCTTTCTTCTTTAGAAGCACATAAAACAGGAGAGTGGCGCGAAGGTGTCCAACGACTTTTTTCAACTCCTATCCCAGAAGATTTAAGAACACTCCTTTGTCCATGGTGTGACATCATTGATGCCCTCAATAAAGGGGAAAAAGAAATTATATTTTATCCTGGATCTCCTGTTCTTATTCGTCAATTATTACGGAAACAAGATCGCCTCACCGCAATAGAATTGCACAATGAAGATTATCATATTTTAGCAAAAAACTTTGCAGGAGATTATCAGACAAAAGTTCTGCATTTAGATGGTTGGCTTTCCTTAAATGCTCATGTACCACCAAAAGAAAAACGTGGGTTTATCCTTGTTGACCCTCCCTTTGAAAAAGCTGGAGAGTTTTCCCGCCTTATTGAGGGATTAACGAAAGCCTATCGTCGCTTTTCTGGAGGAATCTACGCTTTATGGTATCCTGTTAAATATGACAAAGAAATTGAAAGTTTTCTTCACGCGCTTTATCAAACAGGAATTCCTAAAATTCTCCAGCTTGAAATGCGTATCCGAAAAAAATCAACATCACCTACAATGAATGGAAGCGGTATGATTATTATTAACCCTCCCTACCTTTTGGAAGAAGAAATGAAAAAACTCAGCCCCTTTCTTATCAACCGTCTTGGACAAGATGAAAATGCCAAAATAACGCATAAGTGGCTTCAAAAAGAACATCTATTATTTTAGATCTTTTTCTGATATCTTTCCTAAATCAAATATCATGTTGTAAAATACAAATGCATTAAATGATAAAGTTCTTTGATTCTTTGGATAATATCAACATATTATCATGATAAGCTAATAACGATCAGCGTGAATTATTTTTTTAGAAAGCCTATCCTCTTAATCATCATGGATTTCTTATTTCAATCATTTTAATGGATAAATTGGCCAAATTCATAAAGCTGTCTTAGAATAACAACTCTCATATTTTTTTATGAAAGATCGGCTCTCTAAAATCATACTCTTATGCTATAAGATATATTTATAAAAAAAATTATAAAGACATAAATAATCATTATTTAATAAAAAAGAATATTTCATATATTAAACAAACAACATATTCGTAATAAACGGAATGGTCCTGAAAAATAATACAAATTGTCCGCAAAATGAACGGGAAAAACTTTCTTTTCTCTCTAATGTTACATGGCATAATGCCAATCAAAGCAATGAGAAAAATCAGTTCCAAGGTATCAAGTTCATACAAGAGTTTGTTAGACACCTTCCGCATAAGCCAGGGGTTTACCGGATGATTGGTGCAAATGGTGATATTCTCTATGTTGGCAAAGCCCGTAATCTCAAAAAACGTGTTTCAAACTATACACGTGAACAAGGACACAATAATCGTATTACCCGCATGATTCGTGCAACATATCATATGGAATTTATCGTCACCCATACAGAAACAGAAGCACTCCTTTTAGAAGCCAATCTCATCAAAAGATTGCATCCACATTTTAATGTACTCCTGCGTGATGATAAAAGTTTTCCTTATATTATGATTACAGATGATCATCGAGTGCCTGCACTTTACAAACATCGTGGTGCTCGAATACGAAAAGCTCACTATTTTGGTCCTTTTGCTTCTGCTGGTGCAGTGACACAAACAGTTCATGTTTTACAACGCGCCTTTTTATTACGAACTTGTACTGATTCAGTTTTTGAAAACCGTACACGCCCCTGTTTGCTTTATCAAATTAAGCGATGTTCTGCACCTTGCACTCATGAAATTAGCGACAGTGATTATAAAGAACTGGTGAAAGGAGCAAAAGCGTTCCTTTCGGGAAAAGATCAATCTATTAAAAGCGATATGGTTCAAGCTATGCATAAAGCTGCAGAAAATCTTGATTTTGAACAAGCAGCTTCCTATCGTGACCGCCTATCAGCCCTTTCTCACATACAAAGCTATCAAGGTATAAATCCTCAAACGATAAAAGAAGCGGATGTTTTTGCGATTGCGCAAAAAGAAGGAATGACCTGTATTCAAGTGTTCTTTTTTCGCATGGGGCAAAATTGGGGAAACCGTGCTTATTTTCCTAAAGCAGATCCCTCTTTTTCCCGTACTGAAATTTTAGCAAGTTTTCTTGCCCAATTTTATGATGATAAACCACTTCCCAAAAGCATCCTTTTATCTGAAGAAATTGAAGAAAAGGCACTTCTTACAGAAGCATTTAGTCTCAAAGCAAACCACAAAGTATCCCTCTCTTTACCCAAACAAGGTGAACGGAAAACTCTTGTTAATCGTGCCTATCTCAATGCTCATGAAGCACTTGAACATAAGCTTTCTGAAACAGCCACCCATACAAAATTGCTTCAAGGTCTTGCTAAAACATTCCAACTACCTTTTCCTCCACGCCGGATAGAAGTCTATGACAATTCTCATATCATGGGAACAAATGCTGTAGGGGCTATGATTGTTGCTGGTCAAATGGGATTTATTAAAAATCAATATCGAAAATTCAACATTCGCTCAACAGATATCACGCCTGGCGATGATTTTGGTATGATGAAAGAAGTGATTAAACGAAGATTTTCACGCCTTATCAAAGAGCATGATCTGCCAAATAGAAGTCATAACATAAAAGATGATGATCTTTTTCCCATTTGGCCTGACCTTATCTTAATCGATGGTGGTGAAGGACAAATCAACAGCGTACATGCAATACTTGCTGAATTACAATTAAATGATCTCTTCACAGTTGTTGGAATCGCCAAAGGTGTTGACCGTCATGCGGGACGTGAACGATTTTTTATAAAAGGTATTCCGCCCTTTACACTTCCTCCACGTGATCCTATCCTCTATTTTTTGCAACGTCTGCGTGATGAAGCACACCGTTTTGCGATTGGAACTCATAGGATAAAACGAAAAAAAGCAACATTCAAAAACCCACTTGATGAAATCGAAAATATCGGTCCGACAAGAAAGCGTGCGTTGCTTCATCATTTTGGAAGTGCCAAAGCTGTTGCTAGTGCCTCATTTGAAGATTTAAAAAAAGTTACGGGAATCTCTATGACAATTGCACAAAAAATTCATAACCATTTTCATGAAAAATAAGCTTGTTTCATAACCTTCGCCTTGTTACGTTTAGGAAATATATTCTCTTTCACAAGAATTAAAAATGGCTCCATGAAAAATCATACTTTTTCTTTTCCAAATATTTTAACTTATGCACGAATTGTTGCAGTCCCAATGGTTGTTGCATGCTTTTTTTTAGAAGGGCGGCTACAATCAAGTGATATCACCCGCTGGATTGCTGTTTCCATTTTTATCGTTGCATCCATTACTGACTTTCTTGACGGTTACCTTGCTCGTATTTGGGAACAAACATCCAATATTGGTCGCATGTTAGATCCAATTGCCGATAAACTTCTCGTCTCTGCTTGTTTGCTCTTGCTTGCCGCAGACAGTACCATCGCTGGATGGACTCTATGGGCAGCTATTATCATTCTTTGCAGAGAAATTCTTGTGTCAGGATTACGTGAATATTTGGCTGAGTTAAAAGTTAGTGTTCCTGTCTCTCGTCTTGCAAAATGGAAAACTTTTGTACAGATGATCGCTATTGTATTTCTTTTAGCTGGACCAGCCGGTAATAAAATTTTCCCTTACACAGTAGAGTTTGGTATTACTATGCTGTGGATTTCTGCCCTCCTTACATTGTGGACAGGGTGGGATTATTTTCGTGCAGGTTTAAAACACGTTATCCTATGAATAGTATGGAATTTTATAAAATGATTTATCTTTTTGTACTTAAATAAGAGATGAGAATAGCATAAGATTGATTTATTTTAAATCTATTAATGATAAATCAATAAAACACTTTTTTGCACATTACAAGTAAGGGTAGCGTGTAGATAAAAACTCTTCAGAAAAGAGTAAATAGGCTTTATATTTTCGTAAAAGCAGCTGCAATATTAAAAGCTAAAAAAATGATTAATGGCTCCATATGCTTTCAAAAAAATCTATAACCTCATAAGCAAAAAACCGAAATATAGTGTTTCGGATTTTTGCTTCTTATATACGCTTTATTAACCAACAATTTCTACCTCAGGAAACCAAAAGGCGATTTCTGTTTTTGCCGTTTCAGCACTATCGGATCCATGGACAGAATTTTCGCCAATCGATAAAGCATGAACCTTACGAATTGTCCCTTCTTCTGCATCACTAGGATTCGTAGCCCCCATTACTTCACGGTTTTTAGCTATTGCATTTTCACCTTCCAAAACTTGTACAACGGTTGGACCAGAAGACATAAATTCAACCAATTCACTAAAAAAAGGACGTTCTTTATGAACAGCATAAAATTTTTCAGCCTCACGTCTGCTCATCCAGACACGTTTAGACGCAATAACACGTAGCTCCACATCCTCAAGCATTTTAGTAATTGCGCCAGTCAAATTACGACGGGTTGCGTCTGGTTTAATCATCGAAAAAGTACGCTCTAAAGCCATTTAACCACCTTTATTTCATTGATAATATTCTCTAGCCATTCCTATAGCGAGCAAGGAACCCTTTGCCAAGTGGCTCTGCAAAAATCTACACAAATTCTCAAAAATATAGAATAAATTATAAAGAAAACTTTAATAAAAATCCTGCAATTGCTCATCCCATCATAAAAATGCGCTACCGACTCTTAATAAATATTGAATCTTCTTCCATAATTTTAAATGCTTCCTATCAAAATTATCATTGAAATCAATCAAAAAATAACCATATCGTTAGAAACTATAGCGTACACCTAAAATACCCTGAAAGGACTGTTTTGTTTTATGTCCTTTAACATAATGGGCCTCACCATATAACTTTAACTTCTCACTCACAAAACTGCTTAAACCTAATCCTAACTTACCTGCATTGCCCGATAAGTCCGTGGTAAATGGATGACGTTGATTAATTAACGTTTGATTGTCATCTTTATTCTCACGCAACCATGCTGCTGTAATATACGCAAGCGATGAGGAATCCATGTGAGAACCAAATTCATATCCTAAAGATAAGCCAACCTCACTGCGTAATGAAGTAAATGGACGCATGTCACCTGTCACGCCATTCGATAACTTGATTTCTTTACCCTCAACACGCAACCATGTAAATTGTCCATAAGGCTGCAACCAACTGTTCTTTGACGTCTTAAGTCGATAACCAGCTTCAAAGGAAGTCCCCAATGCCCTTTGAGTATATGTTCCTTCAATCTCTAAACCATTCGTTGAAACGGCTTTTAGAGTATTTTGATAATGATTGTATTTTAAAATACCATCGAGATACCATCCACTATGATCAAAATAAGTGACATAAGCGCCAATACCATAAGTATTGATTCCACTGTTACCCCCCCGTGCATGCGCAACACGGGCACGATCATAACTGCCAAAACCACCTATATAAAACTCTCCATTTTCCCACTCGCCTAAACCATTGATCCCCAAAACGATACCGGTCTGATCCAGTTTAAAATCTATATGCTCTGTCGCAATGCTCTCTTTAGATTTAATCGCATAAGTCCATAAAGCTGCATTCTTTTTACTTTTATCTAGAACTCCTCTTCCCGCACGTACGGTTTGCATTTCATTGTGAAAAACCATCACTGGAGCCACAGACATAGACAATACCGCATCTGTAGAGGGAGTGGTCAAAAAGTGAGAAACTGAAAACGTCTCGCTTAATTGTGAAGAAGGTTGTTCTTTATGAACTGGACGCACAATCATTTGATCGGCTAAAGAGTGAGAAGATTCTGAAACAGCAGTTTGTTGTTTTTCATCAGAAAGAGGATGAAGACCTGATGGAGGTAACGTTACAAGACTCTGATTTTCTTGAGAGGAAGATACCGAAACACTGGAAACATTCTGTGCCCCTCTTAAATGACGTGGAGGACGTTGTTTAGCTGGCTGTTTTTTAGTAAGTGGACGAGGACTGGTATTTTTTCCTTCAGAAGAGGGAGATTGATCAGACTGTATACCCGTATCAGCAGGAATCTTCGCTTTCTTATTCACACACTCTACTTCAGAACTAGAACCTTCCGTATCTCCAGAAGCTCTACTTAAATACCAAATTGTAGCACTACCACTAGAATCAGCACATCTTCCTCTCTTCACTAAGCGATACTGATAGGTTCCACCATCAACAGCTGTAATGTCCCTGCCCAAAAGATCTGCCAGAGTAAAATTAGCTCCGCTATTGTGGCTTCTATCGGTAATTAACGGAAGCTCAGTAACCAAACTATTCCTTTGTGAGAGAGGACCTGTAATTTCACGTCCAGAATCTGCAATATTTATTTTGTGATTCCCTGAGCCCTCACCAATCAACAAATAATCACTCGCATCCCACGTCGCGCTAATATTGAATCGAAAATGTAAATCCCCTGAAAGTCTCTCAACATAAAGTGAAATATGACGTGGATCATACGGTATAGAAGAAAAAATAACAATCCCACCCTGCCCCCCTAAATCTTTAATTTTAATCTGTGGTTTTTCTCCTATCTTCCGTTCACCAACTTCAAATATTGGTTCAGCAGGTTCTCCTTCTAGAGGAATGTTTTTCTTGGTAATATGATTTGTCCTACCGCCAGCAAACAGATAAAGTTCTCCGTGATCATTAACCCTTACTTCCCCAACAACTTCTTTTACACCAACATGTAGCCAGGATTTGGCAAAATCCGTAATTGTTAAACCATTCACAAAACCTTCAGGATATACAACTTGAATAGCTTGATTTTTCAAAGTAGTTTTCACAGATTCGCCTAGTGCTAAGACGTGTTGCCTGCCATTGCCAGAAACTTCTGTATACATTGCTCGCCCCCCTTCCTTTCTTTGCCCCGCATAAATATTTTGTTCTCCATCATTTCCTACTTTCGCATACCAAGCACCTCCCCCATCATACACATTCTGCTGTCCCACTGCTCCACCTCCACCCGTAACTGTGGAATTATATGCACTACTTCGTCTAACCACGCGTGTAAAATCAATATATGGCTCTTCATGAATAAACTGCTGACCTCCCAAAATTTCAGCGTTTATTGTAATTCCTGCACGTGTAACTATTTGCATCCCTCCTTTTTTGATAGTGGACCCCACGGAAGTTTTTCCATTATCAATAAGCTCTACATCCCCATATCCAATCGTCATATTATTTTTGAAAAGACGAGCAATTATTTCTAAATTTTTTCGTTCCTCTTCTTCATTTCTCACATGGGCTACTCTTATTTGCCCTCTATTCCCACTCTCTACTGCACTTGCAGATTGCGCAAAACAACTACTGATCATCAATACTGAAAAACTTAACTTATATTTATACCGCATTATCCACACTCCACTCTCAATTATTTAGAAAAATACCCCACGGCTACATAGGTAGCTCGTTTTAGATTGTATCATAATGTGTTTTATTTATGTCTAAATACAATTTTTTAGTGTATTTTTTTAATTTAAACAACTTTAAGTTGTTTATCTATAAACCACTAAAAAACTCTAACTTAAGGCAGAAAAATTGAATAAAATTCAAAATGTTTACTTAAATTCAAGGAATAATTTGCATATCTGGAATTATAGATGAAAAAAATGCTCGTGCCCTTTAATGGCACCCCCCTTCACGTAAAACAAAACGCCATTCGATTGTACATTCACGCACTTGTTTTAAAGAGACATCTCTCAATGCACTCAAGCCCATTTCGTAACGTCATCCATGAATGATATACCGGTAAAGCCATTGCCCCCTATTTTTACGCTTATGAAGAAGCGGGCCGATATCATCATACACTTTGCCATCCCAATGTTGTGACAGCCCTTGACACTAGAGACGATTCATCAGAGACATTTTTACTTCTTTTTTGTATAGTTTTTATACACACCTTCATCCCGCTTGCGATGTGCCAAGCGAATAATTTTGATTGATTCAACATAAACAGATTTGGAATGAGAGAATCCTATGATTTTCGCGACTCTTATTCAACACGCATAGAAATGAATTATTATAAATTCAGTATGTTGCCTTTAAAAGAGAGAGTATAAAGACATTCCTACTATTTGAGAAAGTCCCTACACTCTCGAGAAGACATAGCCGAACGTTATCTGTTTAAGTTTGCAAAACAATTACATTTGTAAAGTTAATCAGCCATGCACACATATTTAGAAACTATAGCGTAATCCTAAAATACCTTGAAGAGCATTCTTAATCTTATGTCCTTTTAGATAATGTGCTTCCGCATAAAGTGTTAGTTTATCATTGACCGAACCGTTTAAACCTATTCCCAATTTACCCGCACTGCCTGATAAATCTGTAATAAATTTATACTGGTTATTAATTGTCGTATAATTATTATTTATATTCTCACGCAACCAAGCTGCCATAATGTAAGCTGTTAATGACGTTTCTGAATTCACAAAAAATTCATGTCCTGCAGTCAATCCAACTTCACTGCGGAATGAAGTTAATGGGCTTAGATCACCTATCATTCCATTTGAAAGTTTTATTCTTTTACCTTCAACCTGCAAACCTGTTAGTTTGATATAAGGCTGCATCCAAGTATTCTGTGCCGGTTCAAAATAACAACCAATCTCAAATGATCCACCTATTGCCCACTGATTGTAATGACTTTGAATGGCTAAACCATTCGTTGATATGGCTTTCAAATTATCTCGGTAATAATTATATTTCAAAACACCATCCATATACCATCCACGATGATCAAAATAAGTTGCGTAAGTTCCAATACTATAAGAGCTCAAATTGCTGTCACCACCTCGTGCATGAGAAATACGTGCTTGATCATAACTCCCAAAACCACCAACATACAACTCTCCATGCCCTAATTCACTCAACTGATCAGCACCAAAGACTAAACCTGTCTGCCCAAGTTTAAAGTGTGTATGGCCTGTCGCAACACGTTCTCTGCTCTTAATCCCATAAGTCCATAGTTCGATATCTTTCTTATTTCTGTCCCAAATTTTTCTACCATTCCGTATAATTTGCAACTCATTATTAAAAATAAGCCCAGGAACTACGGACAACGTTAACACTGCATCTGTAGAGGGGGTTGTTGATGTTTCTCCAGGAAAAAAAGGATTTGTCGGATCTGGCATAGAAGGTTCTGGTCCACTGAGGCGGTCTGCCGATAAAAACCAAACTTTTCCATTTTCATCCTTTCTTTCTTTCAAATCATACATATAAGTTCCACCATCAATGGCGTTAATTTTTTCACCCTTAAGATCTGTCAGCGTAAAATGCGCTCCACCACTTTGATCCGTAATTAAATCACGCTTATTTGAAAAAGGATCCGTGATTTCAACGCCAGAATCAGCAACACTTATTGTATGTTTCCCAGCGCCTTTCTCAACCAAGAGATAATCACCACGGTTATGGGCAATCGTAGTATTGAACGCGAAATGTAAATTTCCTGAAAGATTATTCACATGAAGCTGAGAATAATATGGATCAGAACCTGTAAACGAAAAAATAATACTCCCTTCACCACTTAATTTTTGTATCAAAGAACTTTTTCCATCAAACTCATCAGTAATAGAGTATAGTTTTGTATCTTTTCCATTTAAAATAATATCTTCTACTGTGGTGCGATGTTGATCATTCCCAGCATAAAGATGGATCTGCCCAGAATGGTTTACCTGTGTCTTGCCTTCTAATGTCGCTCCAGCATGCACCCATGATTTTGTTTGATCATTCATTGTTAGATTTTTTACAGATCCGTCAGTATCTATTTCCTGAATAGCATTCTCATTTAAAGTGACTCCAATGGACTGACCACCTTTTAAGATACGTTGTTTACCACCACCAAAAACTTCTGTGTCAAATGCAAAACCACCATTTTTTGCACTTTGAGACTTTTGTCCAACCTCTTGGACACCCCCTCGCATAACTTTTGTATTCCAAACTTTTCCGCCATCATATACTTTTTGTTGGCCTAGTGTTTCATCTTGACCATAAATGATAGTGTGAGAAGCACTACTGCCTTTAATCTCTCCTCCAATATCCCCCTCGCCGAAAATAAGCTGCTCACCGCCATAAATTTTAGTCCCCTCTACTTTCCCTCCATTTCCAACACTTTGGTGCCCGCCTTCTTTAACAACAGCATTTTTCGAAAAACCTTGTTTTCCTTTTAAAGCCTGAACATTTTCAATTCCACCATGTTCAATTTTACTATTCTCACTGAGTCCTCCTGCATACACATAAAGCTCTGCACCATTCCTTACAGTGTTATTAATGGATCGCCCTGGACTATCAATCTCACCATCATTTGAAATGTATGCTTTACCTTCATTATCAAGGATATAATTTTCTAATATTGCCCCATCTTTAATGGAAATAAGTTCAGGCTTTTTAAGAAACGCAGTATTTTGTTCTTGTGCATTATATCCAGCATTGTCACGATGACTGCTGTCAAGCTCCTGTTGACTCGCAAACACTCTAGCACCCTTATCCATGATAAAATCGCTAGGCTTTTTCAAAAAGTCTAATTCATTGCGCGTTCTTATCATGACACCATGAGAGGCTCCAAGTATGCATCTGCCTGTTTTCATATCCTCATTGTATTGATCGTGAAATACCTTATCATTTTCATAACTTGAAGATTGACAAAAAAGTGCTGCTCTTCCCTCATTTGCAGCAGCAGCTTGCACAAAACAGCTGCTCAACATGAGTATCCAACAATGTCGTTTCCATTTATATTGTAGAGCCATATCCTCCCCCCTTCACGCCTGCATAGACACTGAACGTAATTAGCTCTACAAAACATATTTTCAACCTTAGATTGCAACAATCCTTCTTAAAAATCCTCCTTATTTCATAAAAAACCGTTCTTTACAGTTTTTTTAATACTTTTTTGATCAAGAATATAAGGGCGTTTTTATAGTGCTTCTTTAGCATTTCCTCAGAATTTTCTTATCAAAAAAAAGTAATGCATAATCAAGTATATAAAGGTATACAGTTTATCATGAACAACGAAGCTGCGTGCTCTGAAAAATTGTTCTCTGATGCTGCATTAAAAACTTAAAAAAACTAATCATACATTTAAAGATAACTAAAAAATAACCATATCGTTAGAAACTATAGCGTACACCTAAAATACCCTGAAAGGACTGTTTTGTTTTATGTCCTTTAACATAATGGGCCTCACCATATAACTTTAACTTCTCACTCACAAAACTGCTTAAACCTAATCCTAACTTACCTGCATTGCCCGATAAGTCCGTGGTAAATGGATGACGTTGATTAATTAACGTTTGATTGTCATCTTTATTCTCACGCAACCATGCTGCTGTAATATACGCAAGCGATGAGGAATCCATGTGAGAACCAAATTCATATCCTAAAGATAAGCCAACCTCACTGCGTAATGAAGTAAATGGACGCATGTCACCTGTCACGCCATTCGATAACTTGATTTCTTTACCCTCAACACGCAACCATGTAAATTGTCCATAAGGCTGCAACCAACTGTTCTTTGACGTCTTAAGTCGATAACCAGCTTCAAAGGAAGTCCCCAATGCCCTTTGAGTATATGTTCCTTCAATCTCTAAACCATTCGTTGAAACGGCTTTTAGAGTATTTTGATAATGATTGTATTTTAAAATACCATCGAGATACCATCCACTATGATCAAAATAAGTGACATAAGCGCCAATACCATAAGTATTGATTCCACTGTTACCCCCCCGTGCATGCGCAACACGGGCACGATCATAACTGCCAAAACCACCTATATAAAACTCTCCATTTTCCCACTCGCCTAAACCATTGATCCCCAAAACGATACCGGTCTGATCCAGTTTAAAATCTATATGCTCTGTCGCAATGCTCTCTTTAGATTTAATCGCATAAGTCCATAAAGCTGCATTCTTTTTACTTTTATCTAGAACTCCTCTTCCCGCACGTACGGTTTGCATTTCATTGTGAAAAACCATCACTGGAGCCACAGACATAGACAATACCGCATCTGTAGAGGGAGTGGTCAAAAAGTGAGAAACTGAAAACGTCTCGCTTAATTGTGAAGAAGGTTGTTCTTTATGAACTGGACGCACAATCATTTGATCGGCTAAAGAGTGAGAAGATTCTGAAACAGCAGTTTGTTGTTTTTCATCAGAAAGAGGATGAGAACTTCCTGAACCTAAAACTTCAATAACGTGACTTCCAAAAGAGAAAACAGTTGGAGATACAGAAGCCTGAGATTTTTGCCTTAAGTTTTGGCAGTTCTCTCTTCGACGTGGCAATTTAATAACATGCGCTTGTGGTGCTGTAATCGTTGAAAGAGAAGAAACCGATTGATTTTGATTTAAATGCCGCACAGATCTGCTTCTACTACGTGGTAAACTGTTGAGAAATGAAACATTATCAATAAATACTGCAGATAAATACCAAACTTTTTCGCCCCCATCCTCATCAATTCTCTGTTTTAAACCATACGTATAGGTTCCGCCATCAATAGTTTTAACATTTGCACCAGAAAAGCTTCTCAGGGTAAAATGTGCGCCTCCACTTTGATCAACAATTAAATCAAGTTCTGTTGAAGAAGGATCAACAATTTCAATACCGGAATCTAAAATATTTATTGTGTGAGAACCACGGCCATTTTTGATAAAGAGATAATCACCTTCTCCTTCTGCAAGGCTGACATTAAAATCGAAATGTAGACTCCCAAAAAGATTATCAATATAAAGCTTAGAGTAATGTAAATCGGATTCTGTAGAAGTAAAAATAATATTTCCCACACCGCTCAGCTTCTTAATATAAGTTTCTGTGTTTCCATATCCATTAGAAATAGAGTATAATTTAGCGTTTTCTCCCTCTAAATTAATATCGTCTACTGTTGTGTGATAATTTTTGTATTCAGTATAAAAGCTATTATTTCCAGCATAAAGATGGACTTGTCCCAAATCATGAATCTTTATTTTTCCTTCCAACACCGCACCAGCAAAAATCCATGAATTGGCTCCTTCTTTAATTGTTAGATTTTTTACAATGCTACCAGCATGAACTTCTTGAGCAGCATGGCGGTGTAAAGTCACAATGTTCACCTCTCCCCCTGCTAATACCCGCTGTACACCACCCGCGAAAACCTCAGTATTCACAGCTAAACCACCACTCTTTTGTATAAAATCATCATCATCTGCGAACCACTTAGCAAGAGTTTGTATTCCTCCTCTCATCACTTTTGTTCCCACAGCCATCCCATCATCATATACATTCTGCTGTCCTGGCGTATCACCTTGACCATAAAGTGTCGTGTTATAAGCGCTGCTCCCCACAATTCCACCATTTACATAACCATCTCCGAAAACAAGCTGCTCCCCACCATAAATTTCAGCTCTCAATGCGGTTCCTCCTCCCTCCACTCTTTGTTTTCCACCCTCGTAAATAATCGTAAATTCTGAAATCCCTTGTTCCCCTACAATCTCAACACCACCATTTTCAATGGTTGTATTCTTACTAAAACCACCAGTCTCAACATAGAGTGTTGCAGTTTCCGGAACTGTATTATTAATGGATAATTTAAAATCATCCATTTCTCCATCACCAGCAATATAAACTATGCTATTGGCACCGAGCACGGAGCTTTGCAAAATTTTTTCACGTGTACCAGTAATGAAATCCTCTGCATAAAAACTGAAATCACCTTTATAAGAATTGGCTATAGAATCTTCCAAAGGAGAACCATACTTTTCTTGCTCAAAAGATTCAGCTATAGGCAACTCCGTATGAGATGGAGGAAAGATAGGAGAAGAATTTTTTTCTGGCATAGATGGTGTCGATAAAGACCAAATCTTTCCACCGTTATGATCTCTTTTCTTGAGAGCGTACATGTAGACTCCATTATCAACAGTAGCTATCTCTTCACCCCAAAAATCTATCAGAGTAAAATGCGCATTTCCGCTTTGATCATGAATTAAATCAAGCTCCAAAATTAAGTTCTGATTTTGTAGAAGAGAATTGGTCATTTCAACACCAGAATCGATAACGCTTATGGTGTGATTACCTGATCCTTTTTTGATCAGAAGATAATCACCGCGCTGCTCTGCAAAATTAGTATGCAACCTAAAATGTAAATTCCCTGAAAGATTACCAACCTCAAGTTTAGAGTAATGTGGATTAAACACGGTAGAAGTAAAAACAACGCGTCCATTCCCACTTAGATCCTCAATCAAAGAGCTTTCACCATCTATACTAGAGGCAATCGCGTATAATTTTGTATCTCTGCCATTTAAGACAATTTTTTCTACTTCAGTACGAGATTGCTCTGCACCAGCATAAAGATAAATCCGTCCAGAATCATTAACCGTTGTCTTTCCTTCCAATGTTGCGCCACCATGTAACCACGATTGTGCTTGATCCTTAACGGTTAAATCTTTTACATAACCTCCTAAATCTATTGCCTGAAAAGCAGTCCCTTCTAAAAGAACGCCAATCGCGATTCCCCCCGCTAAAACATGTTGCTTTCCACCAGAAAAGACCTTCGTATCAAATGCAAAACTGCTATACTCGTCTAGATCTTCTTCCACATAAAGATTTTGTACCCCTCCTTCCATGATCTTTGAGCTAAAAACCTCTCCATCATCATACACATTCTGATATCCTCGCACTCCATTCTCACCAGAAACGATAGTGTCATGGGCGCTACTCCTTACCATCTCCCCTTTGATATCAGACTTTCCTGAAACAAACTGCTCACCACCGTAAATTTTAGCCCCTTCAACTTTCCCCCCATCTTCAACCTTTTGTTTTCCCCCTTTCTTAACTGTACTATCCTGTGAAAGACCCTGTGTTCTAACAAGCTCAGTACCGCCTCTTTGAATTGTCGTATACAAGCTAAAACCACCGCTATAAACGGAAAGCTTTCCACCATCTTTAACTGTATTACTAATCGAAGTTTCTCCAGTGCTTTCAACTTTCTCACTGTTACTATCAAAGCTAGGATCAGCAATCGTAACAATCATCCCCTTTTCAATTGTGCGTTCTGTGAGATCCTTCGATAATGAAGCTATAGCAGATGGTTGCAAGATAAAATCAGGAAATAAAGAGGTATTTGTCTCATCAAGAGCATAATTCGCATCTAAATACCAAATTTTACCATTGCTCTCATTTTTTCTATGTTTCAAACTGTACATGTAAGTTCCGGCATCAATAGCTTTGATTTTTTCACCAAAAGTGTTTGTCAGAGTAAAATGAGCATTTCCACTACGATCAGTAATTAATTTAAGCTTTTTATAAGAAGAATTTGTAATTTCACGCCCAGAATCAGCCACACTTATTGTGTGATAACCTGAACCACTTTCTTTAATGACAAGATAATCACTAAGATGCTTGGAAAAGTTGACATTAAAATCGAAATGTAAAGAACCTGATAGATCATCAATATTAAGCTGAGAATAATGCTTATTAGTCCCTAAAAACGTAAAGATAACTCTGCCACTTCCAGTTAAATTCTGGATATTAACGTAAGTTTTTTTGCTGTTATCTTCAGACGCAAGAATGTATAGTTTGGTATTTTCTCCATTTAAATTAAGATTTTCTACTTCCGTAACAGCTTCACCATTCCCAGCATAAAGATAGAGGCTGCCAAAGTCATAAACATTTGTATCCTTATCTAATATTGCCCCCACAAAAGCCCATGACCTTGCTTGATGATTAATGGTTAGATTATCCACGTATCCAGAATCATATATCTTCTGAGTAGCTCTATCGTATAAAGTAACTTCGCTCGCATTCCCCCCTGCTAAGATATTCTGCGCACCATTTTTAAAAAGTTCAGTACTCAGTGCAAATGCCCCCTCATTGATTGTAAAATCTTCATCTTCTGTATCAGCTGTATCAGTATCTTCTGAGATGCCGTTATGAAAACTCTCTTTACCATCAAGATTCTGGATGCCGCCTTTCATAATCTTTGTGTCAACAACCATCCCTCCACTATAGACACTTTGTATTCCTAGCATTCCATCTGCCGCATAAATTTCAGTTCCATAAGCACTACTTTCCTTATCTTTACGCGACAAACCATCCCTAAGGATCCCCTTACCAAAAATAATCTGCTCACCACCATAGATTTTAGCTCCCTCAGCATTTGCACCACTCTCAACAATTTGTTTACCCCCTTTTTTAACAGTGGCATATTCCGAACTGCTCAGATTTTGGACGAATTCAATACCACCACTCTCAATTGTTGTATCCCTGCTAACACTTGCTGCATCAATGTAGAGTTTTCCACCTTCTTGAACCGTATTATTAATGGAATAGGCTGCATCTTTATAGTTAAAGCTATTTATTTCAGAACCTTCAGAGTCACGGTTAGTAATATAGACAGTAGCCCCATCGCTTATTATTGAATTTGTGAGTACTTCAAAGAATAGATTTTTTAATCTATTCCTTTCCTCTTCTGAAGACTTACTTCCTTCTACTGTCTGTTTATTCTCTATCCTTTTTGATCCCCCCTTTTTTTCTTTTAATCCCCTCACTTTTGATAACGATGTTCTTATCTCTTCTAGATGTTCACTGATACTTACTGGTGTTAATAACTTTTCTTTTGGTGTCGCTACTCCATCTGCACTCACAATCTTGACAAAAAAACCACTGGTCATTAATGCACAAAAACTTAATTTCAATTTGCGTTGCATTATTCACACTCCATCATTCCAAATTAAATCTCCCATTTAGAAAAAAATGCACAGACCAAAACAACACAATGTTGCTCACCCTCATGTCTTTTAAGATAACGAAGCATTCGATAAATTAAGCTCTGACAGATCAAATATACACCATGTGTTTTAAAATATATGCACAACTAAAAGATTTAATTATTTTTTATATACACCTAAAAAGTGTTATAATTACATTCATGAAAATATTTTTGAGGCAATAAACACTGATCTACAAATAAGGCTGATCCCTCAAGAGATAAAAACAGCATTGAACTTTAAAGGAAACAGCAATGTGAATGAGAACAGCGTTTATGGCTACGTATTTCCATCTTCTACAGCATTTAAAGCAGTGTCTTTTTTTGTTCAATATGGATAATATATAGACCACTTATTCATAATCATCAGTCCATAATCATTGTTCTAATATATAACGAAGTGTCATAATATTGACTCGACACTGATTTGAAATTTCTATAGTTATAGTCAGTTAACTCGTCATTTGATTTGTCATATACTGAAAGGGACATTCTATTCATGTCTACAAACTTAGAAATGCAAGATAAAAACAACAGAAATTCCCCTCGTCGCATTTTGTTTGCAAGCCTTATTGGCCCAACAGTTGAATTCTTTGATTTCTATGTCTTTGGCACTGCCGCAGCTCTCATATTTCCTCATGTGTTTTTTCCAACACAAAATGATCAGGTTGCCATTTTACAATCTTTCCTGATCTTTGGAGCAGCCTTTTTTGCTCGCCCTTTTGGATCAGTTGTTTTTGGACATTTTGGAGATAAAATTGGAAGAAAAGCAACACTTATCGCTTCTCTTCTCACCATGGGACTTTCAACAGTCATTATTGGTTTTCTTCCTACTTATGAAATGGCTGGGTGGTTTGCCCCTTTCCTGTTAACCTTATGCCGTATTGGACAGGGAATAGGATTAGGAGGAGAATGGGGAGGCGCTGTTTTGCTCGCAACAGAAAATGCCCCTCCAGAAAAGCGCGGCTGGTATGCGATGTTCCCCCAATTGGGCGTTTCAATCGGTTTGTTTTTATCTATTGCTGTTTATTTGGGTCTGCTGCATTTCCTTGATCGCGCTGAACTTTTAGCTTGGGGATGGCGCATTCCTTTTATTGCTTCAGTTGTTTTTATGATTATAGGATTATGGGTTCGTCTTTCAATCAATGAAACTGTGCAATTCAAAAAAACTCTTGAAAGTAAAGAACATGTCAAAGTGCCTATCATAGATGTCTTTTTAAAATGTCCACGAATCCTATTTCTTGGAATATTTTCTGGTATGGCAACTTTTGTTTTATTTTACTTGGTCACGACATATTTGTTAAGCTATTCAACAAACCATTTGCAATTGCCATTTCATCAAGCTCTTCAAGTCGAAATTGTCGGTGCTGTTTTCTGTGGAATTTTTACTGTCATCACTGGGAAACTCGCTGATCGTATTAGACGTAGAACTTTGATGATTTGGATTACAATCATCACCGGTATGTATTCTTTCGCAATTCCTTATTTCTTAAATTCTGGAGTTATGGGAGTCCTTGCAATGTCTGTCATTGGCTTGTCTCTCATGGGAATGATATACAGTCCTCTTGGTGCTGTTTTGGCTTCACCGTACCCAACAGCAATTCGTTATACTGGTTCTTCTATCACTTTCAATTTATCTGCTATCGTAGGAGCATCTCTTGCACCTTATATTGCAGAATATCTGGTACAACATTTCGATACGTCTTATCTCGGCTACTATTTGCTTTTTGCTTCTTTTATTTCACTGATTTGCTTCGTCGGATTTACAGAGGATGAAATATCCAACTAAAATATAATAACGAAGAATAAAATAAGGACTGGCAGCGAAAATGCTGCCAGTTTCATTTTTAAAGACATGGGTTGAGGTATCTTCCACCACAATATTCCCGCAAACAATGCACTCAAAAAGAAAAATAAAAAATCTGCAATATTGCTTATATAAGAAACAGCAAACATTTCTGATAAGATATGCGTCGTCCCCAACCATGAAACGCAAAAGAAGGCCAACATCACAGCCCATAAAACAAGCAAAATTCGATCAATAATCATCATTATGGTGTTTCGTTTTTTTAATTATAGTCCATATATTTAACATGCCTAAAAGAAAAATCACAATAAAAACCCAACGCCCTCCCCCTGATCCTTGCGCAATAAAAAGTGCTGGATTTACTATTCCTACCACTCCTATAAAAATCAGAACAACAGATACGAAACGCATTAAATTTGTTTTTCCCAACGATGATCTTCAGTCTGTTGCCAATACGTTAAATTATGATTTTCCATTTTATATTTTTTCCACTGTGCACGAACGAGATTCAACTGCTCTTCACTTTTACCATCAAATATCACGACAAGTCGTTGATAAGCATCAATATCCGAACAAACAGCTCCCTCTATGAGAAAACGAATCTTTGAATCATTCGGATTTTCTTGTCCTGTTGTAAGAAATACAGGCTGAAAGTTTGGATATTGATCACACTCCGTTCCATGTCCAATAAATGATTCATCAGTATAAACCCATAAATGTATATCTATAGAATCGCGTTGTTCTTTACTCACACACTGTATTGTTACTTTACCAAAACGAGCCAATGCACGCTCCACAAGCGTCGGCAAAATATCCTTCAGCGTTGACTGCGTCAAATGATAGAATAAAATATCCAATCTCTTAAGCCTTCATCATTCTTTATAAAAAAGCTAATATCTTTTTAAAAAAACTTCTATACCCCTAATACAAAGGAAACGGTTCAAGATATAAACCCTCTTTTTTGATTGAGATGCATTATCTCTTTGCACGTATCTTTAAAAGACAATAATTTTTATTTTCAACGTTAATAAAAAAGTTTTTTAAGTTATTTTCCAGATTCTTTGTAGACTATAGTTGAAAATAAAATATAATGTACGGAAAATTTAAAGAGGACCTCATAGGCAATTTTATATTATTTATTTGGTAAAAATATCCAATTCATGAAAGGATATTTTTTCAAACTTTATTACATTTTAACCGAAAGCAGTAAGAATATTTGCTATCGAATTAAAAACTGAGGATTTTCCCCAATTTATGCGTATTATTGAGTTCTACATCCTGAAACGTGTCCTTGTTTTGTTTAGTTCTGTCATGATTGCAGCAGTGGGCGTTAGTTGGACTATACAAATTCTTGCACGGATAAACTTTCTCACAACAAGTAAACAAACACTCCTCACAGTCTTACAATTTTCACTCTCATTGGTTCCTTCTGTTGTTTTTCTGGTCATTCCGTTTGCATTAGTGATCGCAATTACAACCATCCTCTCAGCAATGCATCAAGACTCAGAATTTGCTGTCATCAATGCCTCTGGTTTTCCTAAAAGTACTGTCTGGAAACCTATCCTTCTTCTTGCTATTGTTGCATCCTGTATCTCCTTTTCTATAGCTAATTTTGTTGTTCCTCAAGCGCGTCTTCATATGCGACAAATGCTAGCAAGCGCTCGTTTTGATCTTATCAATCTATTCATTAGTGAAGGGAGCTTTCAAAAACTCGCCAATAACCTTTACATAGAAATTGGCGAACGAAATCCAAATGGAACACTTGAACGCCTTTTCATTGCCGACCAGCGTGATCCTAAGACTGATCTTTTTTATTATGCAACAGACGCATCCATTGTGAGCAATAAAAACGGCAGTTTTCTGGTTCTCAATAACGGTGAAATAGAAAGAGTCAATCATCAAAATAACAGTGTTTCAATCGTGCAATTTAGCTCATATACTTTTAGCCTAGGAGAGTTTATCCCCAGTGATAAAACACCTACTCTTTATCCAAAAGATCGGTCTCTTTCTTATTTACAAAACCCTGACCCAAAAGACCCCTACTATCAACGAAAACCACTCCAATATAAAGCTGAATTTCACCGCAGATTAACACAATGGCTCTACCCTATTGTTTTTTCACTTATTGCATTAGCAGCGGCAGGGGATGTACGCTCCCATCGACAAGCTCGTCATTCCGCAAATCTCTCGGCAATTGCCCTCTCTTTTCTGGTATATTGGATAGGATATTTTTTCGCAGAAAAAGCAAAAAGCGATCTTGCATACGTTCCTTTCCTTTATATTATACCTATAGGAACAAGTGCATTTGTCTTTTTTATGCTTTTAACGAATCATAAAATTGGGCTTCCCACAAAAGTTAATGAGATACTTCAAATCGCTTTTCAAAAAATAATGAACAAATTTGAACATCGAAAATCTCAAGATTCCTCGGATAAAATATCATGATTGGGTGGACACTTGGACGATATTTTTTTATACGTTATCTTAAAATAACTTGTTATTTCTGGGGAAGCATTTTTGTTCTTGCTCTTTTAATCGATTTCACAGAGAATTCCGGTAGGCTATCTTCCCTTGCGCATTATACAGCAAAAGATGCATTTTTCCTCTCTGTTTTACGCATCCCTTTTATCATGCAACAACTTATCCCTTTCATTGCACTCTTTTCTGCAATGGCAACGCTTATCTCGCTCAACAAAAAACTTGAACTTGTGGTGACTCGTTCAATCGGTGTTTCTGCATGGCAATTTCTTATGCCAGCTTGTTTTGGAGCTTTTCTTTTAGGATTATTTTCAATTCTTCTTATTAATCCACTTGCTGCATGGGGATTTTCTCAAGCAGAAAAAAAGATGACTGAATGGCGCAATCACAATGTACTAACACCTCTTCACAATACAAGTATCCACTGGTTAACACAACGTACAAATTTAGGCAGAACAACCATTGGTGCTAAATCTATCTCCGATCAAGGACTTTCTCTTCTCGATGCAACCTTTGTACAATACAATGATAATGCAACCGTTAAAAATTGGATTAATGCCCCAAAAGCAACTTTGACTAATGGATTTTGGCTATTAACAAATGGAACAATCTATAAAATAGGGCATCCTCCTGAAAAATTTACCATGTTGCAAATAAAAACCAATCTAAAACCTGAATTTTTAACGGAACGTTTAGTGAATCCCGCAACTATTCCATTTTACCAATTGCCCCAAAAAATTATGATTGCACGTTCATTTGGCTATTCTGCTCATAATTTTGATATGTATTTCCAATCTTTGATTGCATTACCGGCATTGCTTGTGGCAATGACCCTCATTGCAGCAACTGTATCTTTAAATTTTACACGTTTGGGGCAATCTAGAATGTTGATTCTTGGTGGCGTGATAGCTGGGTTTATGCTTTATGTTATTTCCGTACTTGTCCAAGCTTTTGGTAATGCTGGATATATTCCACCAATTATTGCAGCTTGGACACCCGTTGTTATTGCGTTATTCTTAGGAATCTCTTTTTTGCTTCATAAAGAGGATGGCTAAGTGAAGGCATTAACACTTAAAAAAACTATTTTAACAAAATTAAGTGCTCTCGCTTTTAAAAGTATTGTGGGGGTTATTTTAGGAGGTGCTTTGTCTTATTGTGCGCACGCTCAAAGCCTTCAATCTCCTTCTCAAAGTCGCATTCAAAATCCGGAACCTCCTCTTTTGCTCTCTGCGGATGAACTCATCTACAATCGTGATGAAAACACTGTTTCTGCACACGGTAATGTCCAAATCGAATATGATGGCAATAAAGTTGTCGCTCAAAAAATTATTTACAATCAAAAAACAGGACGGCTTATAGCACAAGGGAACGTTGAAATTACTCAAAAGGATGGTAATAAAATTTATTCCAACCAAATTGATATGACCAAAGATCTTGGCGAGGGTTTTGTAAACGCCTTACGTATTGATACAGCCAACAATGTTCACTTTTCAGCCCAAAATGCTACACGCAAACACAATCACATAACAGTCTTTGAAAATGCAACCTATACAGCCTGTGAACCTTGCTCTTATAAACCAGATCGAGACGTCTTATGGAAAATTAAAGCAAGAAAGATCATATGGAATAATAGCGTCAAAAAAATTCGGTTTGAAAATAGCAGTTTTGAAGTTTTTGGTGTACCGATTATAAAATTTCCAAATTTTGAGATCTATGATCCAACTGTCAGGCGTGCTAGCGGTCTGCTTACTCCTCATTTTTTTTATACCAATGATCTCGGCATGGGGATAAAGAATTCTTATTTCTGGAATCTCGCTCCTCATTACGATTTCACACTTTCTTCTACGGTTTATACCCAACAAGGGCTTTTGACCGAAGGGGAATGGCGTCAACGTTTTAAAACGGGCCGTTATAACATTCGCTTTGCTTATATATATCAAATAAAACCGCATAAATTTGATAATGATACAATTGATGCACAGTATAAAAATCGTTATATGCTGGCAACAAAAGGGGACTTTCGTATTAATTCACACTGGACTTATGGATGGGATATTCTTGCACAGTCAGATCGGCATTTTAGTCGTGCCTATAAACTTGAAAACTATAACAATCCTACACAACTTTCTCAGATCTATCTGAATGGTCTTGCAGGAAAAAATTATTTTGATATGCGTTTTTATCATTTTAAAGTTCAAGATTTGATATTGAATGATCCTCATTATGAACGTCACTCTCGGCAAGCGTGGGTTCTACCACGCATCGATTATACTTTCACACCAGATGAACCCATTTATAATGGAGAGCTCACCTTCCATAGTAATATGCAATCAATTTATCGTCGTCATGCTGATTTCAGTTCACCCGACAAGAACGCAAATTCTCTCAACATAGTAAGACTTTCTGGTATAGCTGGAAATAGTTTGCGGTTAACAAACGAGCTTCAGTGGAAAAAGCGCTTCAACACGCACAATGGACTCATCTTAACCCCCCTCCTCTCTCTACGAGCCGATATCATTACAACCAATGTACGTGAAAATCATGATTCTTCTATAAAAAACACTGTGTTATCCGAAGTTCGTGGTTCAGCAATTCGTGGCATGGCAACAGCAGGGTTAGAACTACGCTATCCCTTTCTCATTACAGCTGATCATTCTACACATATCATAGAACCAACCGCACAAATTTTCATACGCAATAATGAACAATATATCGGACAAATTCCTAATGAAGATGCTCAAAGCTTTGTATTTGATGCAACTACTCTCTTTCAACGGGATAAATTTTCTGGTTATGATCGTGTAGAAGGTGGCACAAGAGCCAATATAGGTCTAAGATACTCTGGAAGCCTTAATGATAATTGGTCTCTTTATGGTCTCATTGGACAATCCTTTCATCTAGCAGGAAAGAATTCTTTTGCAGAAAAGGACTTTATCAATGTCGGTACTCATTCTAGCTTAGAGGCAAAACGTTCAGACTATGTTGCAATGTTTGGTACAACCCATAAAAGTGGTTTTTCCTTAGAAACGCGTGGACGCTTTGACAAAAAAACAGGAAAAATCCGCCGTAGTGAAATCGAAGCATCACAAAAATGGCAAAATTTTTGGGCGGCTCTACAATATGCCTATATCGCAAAGCAACCAGATTATGAATATTCTCAAGAGCGCCAAGAAATTTCTTTTCAAACAGGACTTAAATTGGCAGATTATTGGTCCATTAATAGCAACGCCGGTTATGATTTAGTATCTGGTACATTTATAAAGCGAGGAATTAGCTTGAGTTATATGGATGAATGTTTCGGGTTAACATTCGGTTATCAACAGGTAACGAATCCAGGCAGGAAAGCACCCTTGCAAAACTTTAATTTCTCTCTTTCATTGCGTACGATTGCAGATATCGGAAAAAAGATAGATTAATTTATAAAGGGAATGTATCAGTCATTTAACTTATCATTGTTTTTATGAAAGAAAGCGTGTATTTTAAGTTGTTGATGAGAATTAATAAACAATGCGAAAGCCTATTTATATGAATAAATTGAAAAAGCGTTTTCTTGCTTTATTTTATATTGCGTCTTTGAGCGTAAGTAGCCTGTTAATAAATGGATTTTTGATTCCGACAGTCTTTGCGCAGACTTCTATTGTTGTTACAGTTAATGGTAACCCCATCACAAATTATGATATACAAAGGCGCCTTGCTTTTCTGAGACTGCAACAAAAGCAAGGCAATTTGGTGGCACAGGCTAAAAAAGAGCTTGTTGACGAAAAGCTAAAAAATATTGAAATAAAACGTCTTAATATTGAAGTAAGCAATGATGAAGTTGATAAAGCTTTTGAGAATTTTGCAACACAAAATAATATGACGATTGATCAGCTCAACCAGATTCTGATCCAAACTGATATCACTGTGCAACACTTTAAAGATTACATCCGTGGACAAATAGGATGGGGACGTCTTGTTAGCGCACGCTATCAATCTGAAACAGGTATGATTAGCGAACAAGAAGCTGTACGCAGAATATTAAAAAATGGTGGTGTAAAACCTTCAACCAACGAATATACATTACAGAGAATTGTTTTTGTCATTCCAGCACATCGTCGTTCAGAAATCTTTGAAAGACGTCAAAGAGAAGCAAGTAATTTTCGCGCACATTTCCGTGGATGTGCAAATGCTCACAATCAAGCAAAAGGTATTTTAGACGTTACTATCCGTCACTTAGGAAAGTTTCTGGAGCCCCAACTCCCCAGTGCATGGGAACAAGCTATTCTTGCAACACCTGCTGGAAAAATGACAAAATTACAAGAAACATCTGATGGAATCGAAGCAATTGCTGTCTGCAAAATAAAGAGAGTTTCTGATGATTATGTCGCTCGGCTGATCTTTTCTCTTCAAGATAGTAAAAAAAGAAGCCCGCAAAAACTTGAAGAATTAAGCGACAAATATTTAGAAGAACTGCGCCGAGTGGCGCGTATTCAAAATTCATAATGGCTATTCTTGTTGTTAGCGGTGGTGATCCTGCCGGAATTGGTCCTGAAATAGTACTAAAAGCGTGGAATTTGCGTGTTACGCATAAAATTCCACCTTTTGTACTTCTTGCTGATCCAGATGTTATTCGTTCGCGCGCTCGTTTTTTACAGATTGATGTTGAGGTGCAATCTGTTTTAATCAATAATCCTACAAAAATTTTTCAAAACGCTCTTCCTATCATACCGTTAAAAAACAAACAAAGTGATCAATTAGGTATACCTTCATCGAATAATGCTGCTGGAATCATTGAAGCGATTAAACGCAGTGTTCAATTGATTCAAAGTGGCCATGCATGTGCACTAATCACTTGTCCTATTGCAAAAAAAAATCTTTATGATGCTGGTTTTCAATTTCCAGGTCATACAGAATTTTTAGCCGATTTGGCATATAAAGCTTTTCATAAATGTTATCATCCCGTTATGATGTTAGCAGGACCTCGATTAAAAACGGTACCAATTACTGTTCATATTCCATTCAAAGATGTTCCTTCACAGCTTACCCGTGATTTAATTATTCAAACGGTACTTATTACTGAATGTGACTTAAAAACACGGTTTAAAATAACATCACCCCGACTAGCTGTTGCTGGTCTTAATCCTCATGCTGGAGAAGGAGGTGCAATGGGAAAAGAAGATATTGAAGTTATCACTCCTGCTATTGAATATCTTAAAAAGAAAGGACTCAATATTGCAGGCCCGTTGCCTGCCGACACAATGTTCCATGAATGCGCAAGAAAGGCATATGACGTTGCCATTTGTATGTATCATGATCAAGCCCTTATCCCTGTTAAAACATTAGACTTTGATACCACCGTTAATGTTACATTAGGTTTACCTTTTATTCGTACGTCTCCAGATCACGGGACTGCTTTTGACATTGCTGATAAAGGGATAGCCTCTCCCGAAAGCTTTATTGCTGCTCTTAAACTTGCAAATCAACTTGCAAAAAATAGTTTGAACCCATGCCAATAGATAATCTTCCTCCTCTGCGTGAGGTTATTGATATATATGGATTACAAGCACATAAATCTTTGGGGCAAAATTTTCTTTTTGATCTTAATTTAACCTCTAAAATTGCTCATCAAGCAGGAAATATAGAAGGAAAACCTGTTATTGAAGTTGGGCCTGGTCCTGGAGGTCTCACACGTGCCTTGCTGGCAAAGGGCGCCATTGTAATAGCAATAGAACGCGATGAGCGTTGTATACCGGCTCTCTTAGAAATAGAAAAACACTATCCTCAAAAATTAAAACTTATTTGTAATGATGCTCTGAAGCAAGATTTCTCAAAACTCTTTGAAACAAGCCTAGAAAAACCACGCATTATTGCAAACCTTCCCTATAATATTGGAACACAACTCTTATTAAATTGGCTTTTGTCTGAACCATGGCCTCCTTTTTATGAGTCAATGACATTGATGTTCCAACGTGAAGTTGCCAAACGGATTACGGCTCAACCTCACTCTGCTCACTATGGACGCCTTAGTGTTTTAGCTGGCTGGCGTACCGTTGCTAAAATTGCTTTTGATGTTCCACCTCAAGCCTTTATACCAGCGCCTAAAGTAACCTCTTCCGTTGTTCATATTATTCCGCGCCCCCGCCCTCTTGCCTGCTCTGCACAAAAACTAAGCCTCATTACAAAAACTGCTTTTGGACAAAGACGAAAAATGCTTCGTCAAAATCTCAAAACACTTGGAGGTGAAGAGCTGTTAGAAAAAGCTGGAATTGATGGAAGACGCCGTGCTGAAACACTCTCGGTTTCTGAATTTGTAACTTTAGCGCATCTAGTGCTCTAAAAAATGCACTTTTTGTTTTGCATTCTTTTTTAATAAAGGCATTTATCGATCTTTTCAGCAATAAGCCCATCAACAAAAGAGGCAAGATAAGAACAGCGCTCGCGTTTTTTGGTTTCAGCTAAATAAATCGACTTAATAAAAGATAAAGATTGATCTAAATCTTCGTTAATCACAACATAATCATAAGAATGCCAATGCTTCAATTCCGTTCGTGCATTTTCCAATCGTAAATTGATGATATCTTGACTATCTTCGGCTCGACGATGTAAACGCGAAACAAGCTCTTTCATTGATGGTGGAAGAATAAAAACAGATACAGTGTCTCCTAGCATTTTTTTTTGCAGCTGCTTAGTACCCTGATAATCAATATCAAATAGCATATCACGGCCGGTATTCAATGCTTTTTCAACAGTTTCACGTAAAGTGCCATAATAATTCCCGTGAACTTCTGCCCACTCAATAAATTCATCCCTATCACGCTTATATTCAAACTCTTCCTTTGAAATAAAGTAATAATGCAGCCCATCTACTTCACTAGGACGCCTTTTCCTTGTGGTCATACTTACGGAAAGCTCTAATTGTCCCTCTTTTAGAAGTAATCGAGAAATTGTTGATTTACCAGCGCCTGAAGGTGAAGAGAGAATAAATAAAAAACCGCGGCGTTGATTTGTTTTTATGGCATTGAATTTACTTTCAAAGGCTGTCATCACACCACTCTACTTTGTTTATAAATTTTTCTTCAAAATTTAAATAATACATTACCTCAATATTTCTCCCAACCAATGGTATTTGCTTTAGCAGCTAGATCTCAATGTTATCCTGTTCTTCCATTAAAATAATTTATTAGCAGTATATTTATTTCTTTCTTAAATATTTTTATCCATACGCTAAGCTCTCTTGTAGCATACAAGAAAATGATTTTTATAATTCTTATAAAAAAATTTTACTATACTTTGGATTTTCATTTTACGATGCAAACAGATACGTTATTATTATAAATTTAATGTCTTGCCTTTAATTCTCGCCACTTGCGAACATTCATATTATGTTCTTCTAAAGTTCGAGAAAAGACATGCCCTCCTGAACCATCAGCAACAAAATAAAGTGCATCACTGCTTGGTGGATGTGCTACCGCTTTCAAAGAATCTCGACCTGGATTTGCAATAGCCGTTGGAGGCAAACCATTAATTTTATAAGTATTATATGGTGTTTCCTTCTCAAGATCTGAACGATAAATCGCACGACCGGATGGTTTTCCTTTTCCTCCGAAGAGACCATAAATTACTGTTGGATCCGATTGAAGACGCATATGCTTTGTAAGGCGGTTATAAAATACCGCAGCAACCATTGGTCTTTCTGCTGCAATTCCCGTTTCTTTCTCAACAATTGAGGCTAATATAACAAATTCATCAATTGATTTAATAGGTAAATCAGGTGAACGCGTAGCCCATATAGCATGAATTAATTTTGTCTGTCCTTCACGCAATCTGTTTACAATCTCTTTACGCGTTGTCCCCCGAATAAAACGAACAGTATCCGTCATTAAACAGCCTTCTGGAGGCAAAATTTTTGGAAGGTCTCCAATCAAAATTTCATTCGCAGCTAATCGATCGAAAACTTGCTGAACCGTTAAACCTTCAGGTACTGTAAATGTATACTCTATAGATTTTCCTTTCACAAGAATATCCATAATATCCTGCATCGAAGCATGAGCTGGAATTAAATATTCACCAGCCTTCAGATGCGTTGTTTTTTGGTGATAACCAACCCCATAAACAAAGATATCTGATGATCGAATGAAACCACGTTTTTCTAGCAATGAAGCAATTTCACGAATTCCGGTACCAGGATGGATAAGAACAATTTGTTCTTCCTCAATTTTTCCCTTTTCTTCAAAAATACTTTTTCCAATATAAAGAGGAATACTTATGCCAAAAAGAATAATCACAATCAGCATAAGAAAAAAATTACCGAGAACAACCAATGGATTACGGACGATAGATGATTTCTTTCGTTTTTTATGTATTAACATGTCATAACTATCTGCTAAATGATTCGAAGAGGAATCACTTACGTCCTTTAATGGTTTTCCATTTTTCACATCGGACATAACCCCTCATAGCGATTAAGGATAATATTATAATTTCTCATTCACCTTATAATAAAGTAGAAAACTCAAAAGAAGAAATTAAATAAAAATACTTATTATCCTCTAAAACGTTGTATCACCAACGATGCATTTGTCCCACCAAATCCAAAAGAATTAGAAAGAATCGTATCAATCTTTCGTTCACGCGGTTTGTGTGGTACAAGGTCGATTTTTGTTTCAATCGATGGATTGTCAAGATTCAGTGTCGCTGGGGCTATATTATCCCGTATAGCTAAAATAGAAAAAATAGCCTCAGCAGCACCGGCTGCACCAAGTAAATGCCCGATAGATGATTTCGTTGATGACATAGAAACTTGTGGTGCATAACTCCCTAAAACACGCTCAACAGCCGCTAGCTCTATGGAATCAGCCATCGTAGATGTACCATGAGCATTAATATAATCAAGTTCACTCACATTCACTTGTGCACGCTTAAGAGCAGCTATCATACTACGCTGAGCCCCTTCACCACTTTCTGAAGGTGCTGTAATGTGGTAAGCGTCACCAGATAAACCATAGCCAATAATCTCAGCATAAATACGCGCCCCTCGTTTTTTGGCATGTTCCAGCTCTTCTAAAACAACAACAGCTGCTCCTTCCCCCATCACAAAACCATCACGATCAGTATCATAAGGACGTGACGCCCGTTCAGGATCATCATTGCGACAAGTAGAAAGAGCTCTACAAGCTGCAAAACCTGCAAGAGATATCCGATTTATCGGAGATTCAGTCCCCCCTGCCACCATGACATCTGCATCACCAAACATAATCAAACGTGCCGCATCACCAATCGCATGCGCCCCTGTCGAACAAGCCGTTACAACAGAATGATTAGGCCCCCGTAAACCATATTGAATAGACACATAACCAGAAGCAAGATTAATCAAACGACCTGGAATAAAAAAGGGAGAAACACGACGTGGGCCCTTATCACGAAGCGTATAACCAGCTTCAACAATGCCCTCAACTCCCCCAATTCCCGAACCAATTAACACACCTGTACAAATCTGATCTTCATCACTCTTAGGAAACCATTCGGCATCTGCAAGCGCTTGGTTAGCAGCAGCCATTGCATAAACAATAAATGCATCAACTTTACGTTGCTCCTTAGGTTCCATATACAAATCAGCATTATAGGTCCCCTCTGTTCCATCCCCTAAGGGGATACGCGCAGCAATCTGGCATGGCAAATCTGATACATCAAATTCAGTGATACGTCGGACACCACTTCTTCCTTCAAGAAGTCGTTTCCAACTATATTCAATATTACCAGCTAATGGAGATACCAATCCTAAACCAGTAACAACAACACGTCTCATAACTTCTAACCTTGAACTAAACTTCACCTCTCAAAGCTCTCTTTTCAAAAGAACTCCGAAGAATATAGGCAAAAGCAATTTATGCCTTTGCCCTTTAGTAATCACGCAGAAGCTTTATCAATGAACTTGACTGCATCACCAACGGTGAAAATCGTTTCAGCAGCTTCATCTGGAATTTCTACCCCAAACTCTTCTTCAAAAGCCATAACGAGTTCAACCGTATCAAGGCTATCAGCCCCTAGATCATCGATAAAGCTTGCATTTTCTACAACTTTATCAGCATTAACCCCAAGATGTTCCACGATAATTTTCTTAACGCGCTCTACTGTATCACTCATGTTGAAATCCTCGAATTTATATTTCCTATAATTTGGTTAACTATATCGGTTCATCTAATCAAGCAATAGATGCATTACTTTAAAAGATTTTAGTAATGATTTAAAACATCCTGTGGATATCCCCTACAAAATGAACCAATCTGACATTCCGACATCAATTGATTAACGACCATATTAAAGAAATAGATGCATCTATCCATTTCAATCGTTACTATCTAAAATAATACAATTCATAAATCAATGTGGAATAAAATAAATACTCATATCATTGCCATTCCACCATTGATATGGAGTGTTTGACCTGTCGTATAGGCTGCTTCATCGCTTGCTAAATAAACAGCAGCAGTGGCTATTTCTTGCCCACTTCCCATACGCTTCATTGGAATCGCAGCCATAATGGCTTCTTTTTGCTTTTCATTAAGCTTGTCTGTCATTGCAGATTTAATAAATCCTGGAGCAATACAATTGACAGTGATATTTCGCGAAGCAATTTCTTGTGCCAATGCTTTAGAAAAACCTATCAAGCCTGCTTTTGCAGCACAGTAATTTGTTTGTCCAGGATTTCCCACAACACCAACAACAGATGTAATGTTAATAATTCTTCCATAACGGCGGCGCATCATAGAATGTATTAATTCACGCGTCAAAAGAGAAGCAGCTGTTAGGTTAACTTCTAAAACATCATCCCAGTCTTTATCTTGCATACGCACAAAAAGACCATCTCTAGTGATTCCCGCATTGTTAACCAAAATATCGACGCCATCCATTTTTCTCTCTGCAACTTCAGCCAATTGTTTAATCGATTGGCGTTCAGAAAGATTAGCGGGAAATACAAAAACATTCTGCCCTAATTCTGCCGCCACTTCTCTGAGCTTTTCTTCACGTGTTCCATGAAGTCCAACAATGGCTCCTTGTGCATGAAAGCAGCGTGCAATTGCCTCACCAATTTCTCCCGAAGCCCCCGTTACAAGAGCTTTACGCCCTGTTAATCTAAACATTTTTTAACTCCTTATAGATTAAACGCCAAGCATGCCTAGCGCTGATTCTATTTCATCAACTGTTCCAATTGTTACCCCCTTTATATCTTTGTTAATACGACGCGTTAAACCTGTTAATACTTTTCCAGAACCAACTTCAAAAAGCGTATCAACCCCATTCGCAGCGATCCATTCTATTGTTTCACGCCATCGCACCCTCCCAGTCACTTGTTGGACAAGAAGAGTAGTAATACGCTCTGGATTGCTCTCAGGTGCAACAGAAACATTGGCAATCAAAGGAACAATAGGGGACATTTTGTTAACAGTCAAAAGTGCTTTCTTCATGGCATCAGCAGCAGGTTGCATTAAAGATGAATGAAAAGGTGCAGAAACAGGAAGAAGAAGTGCACGTTTTGCACCTTTTATTGATGCAATCTCTACCGCTGCCTCAACTGCTTTTGCTTTACCGGAAATAACAATTTGCCCACCACCATTATCATTAGCAATCTGACATAGTCCTTCTCCAGAAACAGTTTCGCAAATTTCTTCCACAATGTGCTCTTCCAAACCAATCAATGCAGCCATAGAACCTTCACCAACCGCAACAGCAGCCTGCATAGCATTGCCACGAATACGCAAAAGTCTTGCCGTATCTGTGAGAGTAAATGTACCAGCAGCACAAAGAGCCGAATATTCGCCTAAAGAATGGCCAGCAACAAATCTTACCTTTTCTTCTATACGAAGCCCTAATTGTTTCATCACACGAATGACAGCCATAGATACAGCCATTAATGCCGGTTGTGCATTTGCTGTTAACGTTAAAACATTTGCTGGTCCTTCAAAAATGATCTTTGATAATTTCTCACCCAAAGCATCATCAACTTCCTCGAAAACCATCCGCGCCGCAACAAATTGCTCTGCAAGCGCTTTCCCCATACCAACAAGTTGACTCCCCTGCCCTGGAAAAACAAAAGCTGCACCCATTTATCAACTCCTAAAACTGTACAATTAAATTATTTTCTTTTGACCTTATTCATCCGCACAAATCAAGATAAAGCCCTTTATTTAAAACGAATACCACACTTAAAATTATATTTTAAGGGTGGAATTTGATATAAAAACTTAGGAAAATATGGTGCTATAAACTGAATAACACTCAAACTTATAAGACTTCCTAAAACTATACCTGCTAAAATATCAAAAGGGTAATGTACACCCACAAAGATGCGCGCCCAACAGATTAAGAATAAAAACACCACAGCAAATCTAAAAGTCACTTTGTATCGGTAAAAATAAAAGTTAGCTGTATAAGATGCAATGGTCAAGGCATGATTACTAGGAAAAGAAGCTGTTGCACGATGTTGAATCAGGGGTGTTGTCAGCCCTACAACGAATGGGCGTGGATGAAAGTAAAAAAGAGAAATGAGATAGCCTATGAAAAGAGAAGTACAAATGCTCATGCAAGTGCTTAGCACGACACATCGTTCCCTTTCTCTACCACAAAACCACAACGCAAAAAGATGAATAGGAATGATGTAAATTAAAAACTTTGCACAAAAAATGCTAAACAAAACTAAAATCGACCAAGATTGATGATTGCCGACAAACATTTCAAAGAGTGAAACATCAATCTGGTTTAAAAAGTCCATTTTTCTCTCCTTATTTTTATAGTGTTACAGAACTATCTCTTTGTAGAAGAGGGAAATATATTGAAAATATATCAAGATTTAATAAATCAATTTTTTTATGTGCGTAAACTTGCTATTTTTAAAGATAACCTGTAGATATGGAGTGTTCGTTGCCGGTACTTTAGCTGGAGGTTGAACGGAGGGCTGTGAAATCAGTAGGAAATACAATGTTTCCGACCTCCCGTGTCTCCGCTCTGAGATGTCTCGAATTGTAAACGCGTCCTTTCTTCTTTGGATTTCCAAAAAAGACAAGTCGCAGAGGCTTTGCGCTAAAACCGGTGGAATTTAATTGAAGAAAGGCAAAACAATGGCTCTTTATGAACATATGTTCCTTGCTCGACAAGACATTGCACCACAACAAGTTGATGAACTTTTGAGTCTCTACAAAGGTGTCATTGAAGCGCAGGGTGGAAAAGTTGGGCGTGTAGAAAATTGGGGACTTCGTCCTCTTGCTTACCGTATTCGAAAAAACCGTAAGGCTTATTATGTATTGGTCAATATTGATGCACCAGCTACAGCAATTGCTGAAATGGAGCGTCAGATGCGCATCAATGAGGATGTTTTGCGTTACATGACCATTCGTGTAGAAAAACATGAAAAAGAAAAATCTGCTATGCTCTCACATCTTGATCGCAATAGCCACATTGGTCATGATGAGGAGCGTTCTCGTTCCCCGCGTCGTCAACGTGAAAATGCTATAGAAGGGGTAGAATGATGACTGATACTAATCAAAACTCTGCACGTCGCCCCTTTCATCGCCGTCGCAAAACATGTCCTTTTTCAGGAGTTAATGCACCGAAAATTGATTATAAAGATATCAAATTGTTACAACGTTATATCTCTGAACGTGGAAAAATTGTTCCTTCACGGATTACAGCTGTTAGTCAAAAAAGACAGCGTGAATTAGCTAACGCTATCAAACGTGCTCGCTTTTTAGGCTTACTTCCGTACGTTATAAAGTAAGCGATCAATACGCTATGCAACTGGAGAGTTTATCCAGTTGCTTTTCTTATATGGTTAAAAAATAGCTTGTTGTATCCTATGTTAAGCTATTAAATGTCAAAGTTGGGGTATTGACACGCCTCTAACTGCAGAAAGCAGGACAGCAATAAATGAAAAAAAATCGTACTTATGAGATATTAACCGGTATTTTGGCAGGATTATTTGCTGTTGTGATAGGAATGGCAATCATCAGTGTTGCAAATATCGCGCCCTTTTTTTCTCTTCTTCTTGGCTGCTTTCTTTCATTGCCAATTTTTATTGTTGCGTTCGGTCAAGGAACATTAGCCAGTCTCATCGCCCTCATAAGTGCCACTGTTGTTCTTATCATAACCACTAATACCTATATTGCTTTTGGCTTTATGTTCTTATTTTTCCTTCCTGCTGTCTATGCTTCTTGGCTTCTTGGGCTTGCACGACCAGCGCAAAAAGAAAACGAACTGATGTGGTATCCATTATCATCGGTTATTTTTCATTTAACTAATTTTATCGCTCTTATAGCAACTTTCATTGGGCTCTATGTTCAAACACGTCCTTCCACACCCATCGTTGCAAAAAAAATCACCGAAAACATAGCACAAACTCTGCAACAAACACAGTCAATAAAGGAAGCCGATATACGCGCTTTTAATGAGCTTTTAATGACGCATACAGCAACTTTTACTGCTTTTTCTTTGACTATTTATAGTTTGGTTTTTCTCATTGGTAACCTTTACTTTTCCATGATAGCAGCACAACATATGAAATGGCTGAAAAGACCCCGTGATGATTGGAGCCAAACTCTCCGCCTTCCAATTTCTGGAATTATTATTTTTATTATTGTTTGCATAGCATCGATGGTTGAGTTGAGCGCTTCTCTTAACTTGAGTACACTTGTCTTTAGTACTGCATACACTGTCATCATATTAATTAGCGGTCTAGCATATCTTCACAATATTACAAAAGGGGTAAACGGTCGGATTATTATACTTTCTCTTGTTTATATTGCTATTTTAACAGTCGTTTTTACTCCACCTATTGTTTTCATGATGCTTTTGATGGGAATTTGGGCTGCTATTCAATACAATTTTCAATCACGCAAAAAACTCCACTAAATTTATTTGTTCGAAAGGAAAAACTATGGATATTATTTTACTTGAGCGCATTCCTCGTCTTGGTCAGATGGGTGATATTGTCTCAGTTAAAGATGGTTATGCGCGTAATTTTCTCTTGCCTCAAGGTAAAGCTTTACGCGCAAATGAAGCTAATAAAAAACATTTTGAGGTACAACGTGCACAACTTGAAGCACGTAATCTTGAACGCAAAAGCGAAGCGCAAAAAATTGCTGAAAAACTTGATGGACAATCATTCATTGTTGTTCGTTCTGCTGGTGAAACGGGACAACTTTATGGTTCTGTGTCAACACGTGATATTGCTGAAATCATAACAGATGAAGGCTTTTCTATTGGAAGAAATCAAATCGAACTTAATCATCCAATAAAAATGATCGGTCTTCACACTATCACTCTTAGTTTACATCCAGAAGTTCAAATTTCTGTGATTATTAACGTTGCGCGTTCTACCAGTGAAGCACAACGCCAAGCAGAAGGTGAAACTCTCACTTCGGCTAAAGAAATATATAATATTCAAGAAGAATTATTAGAAGAAAGTCAGGAAGAATTATTGGCAGAAGAAATTAATGACAACGATATAAACAGTTCTCATCAAGAAGCTTAATTGCTATTTTTTCTTTCTGTTTTATATTTTTTATTCCATTTTAAATATCGCTCATAAAATACTCACACTTTAAAAGTGAGTATTTTATGGCTATCGTACATAAAGAACCTAATTTTTATGAAAGAATTAGAAATATACTATTTAAAAATTACATGCCGAGAATGATAATATCACTAAGAGGAAATGTCTTTTGTTTTCCAGCATATAAAACAAAAATAATTCTACTTAAACAGATATTGGAATTTTAAGGTTAAGTAACTTAAAAATACTTAAATTTAGAGTAGAAAAACTTCCACTTTAAAATCACATATTATAAAATAAAATAGATAGACATTATATAAATAATACACAAATGATAAATGAGGAACGAAAGAGAGTTTTAAAAAATTATATAATTTTAACTTAAAATGAAGATTTGTAGCTCTATTCTTTTAATTATACGATTTTCAATTTATCACCTAAAGTAGCTAGACTTAGAATTTTAGTGGAAAAATATTATGGAAGAAACTAACGTTGTTAATGTCAGCTCTTCAAAGAAAGAGGATTCTCCTTCTTTTCGGCAACTTCCGCATAATATTGAAGCTGAACAGGCATTGCTTGGTGCCATCTTTATCAACAATGATTCTCTTGACCGCGTTTCAGATTTTCTAAAACCAGAACATTTTTTTGAACCATTGCATCAAAAAATTTATCATGTTTTATCTCACCTTATTAAAATAGGAAAACGTGTAGATCCAGTTACAATCAAACCCTATATCCAAATGGAAGAGAAAATTGGAGATATTACTGTATACCAATATGTTGTTCGCTTAGCCACAGAGGCAGTCACTATTATTAACGCTGAAGATTATGGACGCGTCATTTACGATCTCTTTATCCGACGATCTTTGATTAACCTTGGAACTCAAGTTGTCAATACAGCCTTTGATGCTCCTGTAGAACTCACGCCTACCCAACAAATTGAAACTGTTGAAAATCAGTTATTTGAGCTAGCAGAAAAAGGGAAATATGGAGGTGGATTTGAAAATTTTAATGAGGCCATTAAAAAAGCTATCGATATGGCAAGTGCTGCGAAAAAGCGCTCTTCACAATTATCAGGGATAGCCACCCATATTAAAACACTTGATGAAAAAATGGGAGGATTACAAGCATCTGACTTAATTATCCTTGCGGGCCGCCCTGGTATGGGTAAAACCTCACTGGCTACCAATATTGCCTTTAATATTGCTAATGCTTATAATCGTAATGCCAATATCCAAGAAAATGAAGGCGGCATTGTGGGATTCTTCTCACTTGAGATGTCATCCGAACAGCTTGCAACCCGTATTATTTCTGAACAAACAGAAGTCTCTTCTTCTGATATTCGGCGTGGTAATATTTCAGATGAACAATTTTCAAAAATTATTCGTGCGGTGAACCAACTACAAAAGGCACCCCTTTATATTGATCAAACTGGTGGAATATCAATTACGCAATTAGCCGCTCGTGCGCGGCGTCTCAAGCGGCAACATGGTTTAGATATCTTGTTTATTGACTATATCCAACTCATGACAAGCAGTTCAAAGCGTTCATCAGAAAATCGTGTTCAAGAGATCACAGAAATTACCACAGGATTAAAAGCATTAGCGAAAGAATTGAATATTCCTATTATCGCTCTCTCTCAACTTTCACGTCAAGTAGAAAATAGAACAGATAAACGCCCACAGCTTTCAGATTTACGTGAATCTGGTTCAATTGAGCAAGATGCCGACATCGTTCTGTTTGTCTATCGCGAAGAATATTATCTCAAAAATGAAGAACCAAAACTAGGTAGCTTGGAACATACGAAATGGCAAGAAATAATGGATAAAGCTTTTGGAAAAGCTGACGTTATTATTGCAAAACAGCGCCATGGGCCGACAGGAATCGTGCCCCTTGCCTTTCAATCTGATTTCACACGCTTTAGTGATCTGGCCGATAGCAATTACCTTCCAGAGCAAATTGGTTAAATCGACATGGCGCGTAATCGTATTCAATTTATCTGTCAAAATTGCAGAACCATCCATTCTCGTTGGGCAGGAAAATGGATGATTTTGGCCGTCATTATTTGCTATCTAAAAAGCTCTTGAACAATATTAATCTTAATAATATGAGAAGATAATACATCTTTTTAGCGTTGCAAGTAAGATACATATATCCAAAATCTATAGCTAATCTAAATCTTTCTATATTGTTCCTTCTTTAAAAAAACTCCTTCTCACAAGACACTCATTTTCTTGTTTTTAAATTCAAAAATAATTGCTGATGTTGTGCAAGACTGGCTATTATGTAAAATATCAGAAAATTTCCTCTTTATAGGACAATCTCTAACCTTTTAACAAAAATATTTTCTAATCTATCTGAAAAATTACCCTAATTACCGCAATATAAAAAACAAGCAGTGTTTTAAATACTACAGCACAGAGAAAATTCTATAACATGCAAAATATTCTTGATATAAAATTGTATAAAAACTGATATATAACAAAAGAAAAATGTGTAATTATGCTAGAAAAAAAAGAAGACTGCGATAGTGGATTTGACAGTCTTGATGAAGCTATTAAAAGAGTTATTGATATAGCAGGTGCTACAAAAAAGCGCTCTTCGCAAATATCAGGGATAGCGACTCATATTCAAACACTTGATGAAAAAATAGGAGGATTACAACCATCCGATTTAATTATCCTTGCAGGGCGCCCTGGTATGGGTAAAACTTCACTTGCTACCAATATTGCCTTTAATATTGCCAATGCTTATAATCATAATGGTAATATCCAAGAAAATGAAGGCAGCGTTGTAGGATTCTTCTCACTTGAAATGTCCTCAGAGCAGCTTGCAACACGTATTATTTCTGAACAAACGGAAGTCTCTTCTTCTGATATTCGACGTGGTCATATTTCAGATGAACAATTTTCAAAAATTATTCGTACGGTAAATCAGCTCCAAAAGGCACCCCTTTATATTGATCAAACTGGAGGAATATCAGTTTCACAACTGGCTGCCCGTGCTCGGCGTCTCAAGCAAAAACATGGTTTGGATGTCTTAATTATTGATTATATCCAACTCATGACAAGTGATTTAAAATACACATCTGAATATCGTATTCAAGAAATCACTGCAGAATTAAAAGCCTTAGCTAAAGAATTAAATATCCCTATTATTGCTCTTTCACAACTTTCACATCAAGTTGAAAACAGAACAGATAAACGCCCAAAACTTTTAGATTTAGGTGGATTTGGTTCTATTGAGCAAGATGCCGACATCGTTTTATTTGTCTATCGTGAAGAATATTACCTCAAAAATGAAGAACCAAAGTTCGGTAGCCTTGAACATATGAAATGGCTAGAAATAATGGACAAAGCTTTTGGAAAAGCTGATGTTATTATTGCAAAACATCGCCATGGGCCGACAGGAATCGTTCCCCTTGCCTTTCAATCTGACTTCACACGCTTTAGTGATTTGGCTGATAGCAATTATCTTCCAGAGCAAATTGGCTAAACCACCATGGCACGCAACCGTATTCAATTTATCTGTCAAAATTGCGGAACCATCCATTCTCGTTGGGCAGGGAAATGTAGCGCCTGTGGAGAATGGAATTCTCTTGTTGAAGAAAATATAAATGGCGGCATAGGAAGTGGTCCTAAGCAGAATACGCGTAAAGGACGCATCGTTGCCCTTACATCTCTTTCTGGAGATATCCAAGATGCTCCACGTATTCATTCTGGTATTGCGGAACTTGATCGTGTTACCGGTGGGGGCTTTGTCCGTGGATCAGCACTTCTTGTTGGTGGTGATCCTGGTATTGGAAAATCAACATTGCTGACACAAACAGCTGCTGCTTTATCCCGCAAAGGACATCATGTCATCTATGTCTCAGGTGAAGAGGCTATTGCGCAAATTTGTCTGCGTGCACAGAGGCTTGGAGCGAACAATACAGAAGTAAAACTTGCCGCTGAAACCAATGTAGAAGATATTCTGGCAACCTTAAGCGAACATAAAAACCTTGATATGGTGATTATCGATTCGATTCAAACTCTATGGTCAGATACAGCAGATTCAGCACCTGGCACTGTCACACAAGTACGTATTGGCGCTCAAGCAATGATCCGCTTTGCCAAGAAAACAGGAGCTGCTGTTGTTCTTGTTGGTCATGTTACAAAAGATGGGCAAATTGCTGGTCCTAGAGTCGTTGAACATATGGTTGATGGCGTTCTCTATTTTGAGGGTGAAGGTGGACATCATTATCGCATTCTTAGAACTGTAAAAAATCGCTTCGGGCCAACAGATGAAATTGGTGTCTTTGAAATGTCTGATAAAGGATTACGCGAAGTAATAAATCCATCCGAATTGTTCTTAGGAGAACGTAATGAAAAAGCACCAGGCGCTGCTGTTTTCGCCGGGATGGAAGGAACACGCCCAATATTAGTAGAAATTCAAGCGCTTGTTGCTCCTTCTTCCCTTGGGACACCAAGACGTGCAGTTGTCGGATGGGATGGAAATCGTCTTTCTATGATTCTTGCCGTTTTAGAAGCCCATTGTGGCATTCGTTTTGGACAGCATGATGTCTATCTGAACGTGGCAGGTGGATATCGCATATCAGAACCCGCTGCTGATTTAGCTGTAGCCGCTGCTTTGGTATCCTCTCTTGCCAATATTCCTTTGCCAACAAATTATGTATATTTTGGTGAAGTCAGTCTTTCAGGAGCTACCCGCGCTGTTGCACATTCAGCACAACGCATCAATGAAGCAAAAAAACTCGGCTTTCAGGGAGCCTTTCACCCCACAACAACAACCGAAATGATGAATTCGCTCAACTTTCAACAAAAAACTTTCTCCGACCTTCCCGAACTCGTTGCTACTCTTACTGTAAGTAAAAAATGATCTGTACCACAGATATGATAATATAGAAAAAACTCTATAAAATACAAAAGATCCTTGCTATAAGAACAAAAAATGGCATAACAAAAAATATATTTGCACACAGACTTAAAAGAACACAACTTTATGTATAAGGAACAAACAAATGATCATAACAATCCTTGATGGAATTGTCGTAGTAATCATCCTGTTGTCCGCTTTTCTTGCTATGCTTCGAGGATTTTCACGTGAAGTGTTATCGTTGATTTCTTGGGCAGTTGCAGCTGTTACGACACTGTTTTTATTCAAACCTGTCTTACCTTTCTTTGAACAATATCTCTCTAATAAAATGATTGCATTGATCACAACATTGGTCACAATTTTTATTATTGTTCTCATTATTACTTCAATTATTACAATGAAGATCTCTGATTTTATTATTGATAGTCGAATTGGTATTCTTGACCGTGCTATTGGTTTTATTTTTGGAGCAATTCGTGGTTTACTTATCATGGTCATCGGTATGTTGCTGATTAATGCACTGATTAAACCCGAGCTTCAAGCGAATTGGTTAAAAAATGCAAAAACAAGACCTATTTTAGATTCATTGGGACAAAAAGTTTGGGAAATACTCCCCAAAGATATTGGATCTGTTCTCGAAAAGACGGAAAATTTGTTTAAAGACAGCAATAAACATACGTATGAGCAACACTCTAATGAAAAGATAATTTTCAAAAAATAGAGAATAGTTTTTCATGAGGAAAGAAAACTAAATGATGTAAAATGTGATATTAATGATTCCTCCATATCACAACTGAAAGAATATGATGATAAAAAGCGATGTTTTCTGTCAAGAATTTTCATTAGATGATGATACCCTTCATGAAGAATGTGGAGTTTTTGGTATTCTTGGGCATGAAGATGCCGCAACATTAACAGCTCTTGGACTCCACGCACTTCAGCATCGTGGGCAAGAAGCAGCTGGGATTGTTTCTTACCATAATAAAATATTTCATCAAGAAAAGCATTTAGGTCTTGTTGGCGATCACTATACAAACCCTGCAACACTTGCCCGCTTACCAGGAAATCGTGCTATTGGACATACCCGTTATTCAACAACTGGAGAAGTGGCATTACGCAATGTTCAACCCCTTTTTGCTGAATTGAAAGTTGGAGGTATTGCTATTGCGCATAATGGTAATCTTACCAATGGTCTCACATTACGCCGTGAACTCATCGCTTCTGGTGCTATCTGTCAATCAACGTCAGATTCAGAAGTTTTTCTCCATCTTATCGCCCGCTCACGTTATGAATCGTCCTCTGATCGTTTTGTTGATGCGATTCGGCAAGTAGAAGGTGGGTATGCTATGTTAGCGCTCACACGTACAAAGCTTATTGCGGCACGCGATCCAACAGGAATTAGACCTCTCGTGATGGGGGAACTTGATGGTAAGCCTATCTTTTGTTCTGAAACTTGTGCTCTTGATATTATTGGAGCAAAATATGTCCGTGATGTTAAAAATGGAGAAATCATCATATGTGAAATACAAAAAAATGGGGAAATTACGAAAAAAATTATAAAACCAGAAAATACAAAACCAGAAAAACTTTGCTTGTTTGAATATGTTTATTTTGCCCGTCCAGACTCAATCGTTGGAGGACGTAGTGTTTATACAACACGCAAAAATATGGGAATCCGTTTAGCACAGGAAGCCCCTTGTGAGGGTGATGTTGTGGTTCCTGTTCCTGATGGAGGAACGCCTGCCGCAATTGGCTATGCACAAGAAATTGGAATTCCCTTCGAGCTTGGTATTATTCGTAATCACTATGTTGGCCGCACTTTTATCGAACCAACACAACAAATTCGCGCTTTTGGCGTCAAGTTAAAACATTCGGCAAACCGTCCTGTGATTGAAGGAAAACGTGTTATTCTGGTTGATGACTCTATTGTCCGTGGAACAACATCCCTTAAAATTGTACGAATGCTTCGCGATGCAGGAGCAAAAGAAGTTCATATGCGCATTTCTAGCCCTATGATTTTTTATCCTGACTTTTATGGTATTGATACACCTAAAGCTGAAAACCTTTTAGCAAATCAATATCCAGATTTAAAATCTATGTGTGATTTTATTGGAGCGGATTCATTAGAATTTCTTTCAACGGATGGATTATATCTTGCTGTAGCAGGGGAAAAACGGAATAACGCCGATCCACAATTTACTGACCATTATTTTACTGGATATTATCCTACGCATCTGGTTGATCAAGAAAATCTCTCCAAAATTCATCAATCATCTGTTCTAAAAACAAGAGATTAATGATGACAAAACGTGACTTTAGTCTCCATAGGCGTGTTGCACTTGTTACTGGCGCATCAAGAGGGATTGGCTATTATTTGGCACTCGAGCTTGCTGCACGCGGCGCTCATATTATTGCTCTTGCACGAACAGTCAGTGGACTTACTGAATTGGACAATCAAATCCGAAAAAAAGGGGCTCATGCAACCCTTGTTCCCCTTGACTTGCATCATATGGAAAACATCGATACCCTTGCTATCTCAATTGCCAAACGCTGGAAAAAACTTGATATTATCGTCGCAAACGCAGGAATTCTTGGAACACTCTCACCAATAGCACATATTGAAAACACAGTATTTGAAGATGTTTTTCAAATAAATCTTTTCAGCCAATGGCGCTTAATGAAAGCCGTTGAGCCTTTATTACGTGAATCTGACGCTGGACGAGCCATCCTGTTATCCTCAACCGTTGCGCATGCTGCGCGCCCTTTCTGGGGAGCTTATGCAGCCTCTAAAGCGGCTTTAGAGGTGATTGCCCGCTGTTGGGCAGAAGAACTCAAACAAACCCCTATTAAGATTAATTGTGTCAACCCTGGTGCCACACGCACTGCCATGCGCGCTGAAGCTATGCCCGGTGAAGATCCACAAACTCTCCCTTCACCACAAGAGATTGCAAAAAAGATAATCCATTTGTTATCACCTGATTTAAAAGAAACTGGAAAACTCTTTAATGTCCGTAAAAATCGGTTTGTAGATTATCATATACCTGATTGATCATCATATGAGAAGTAAATCTTTTGACTCTCTCTTTTTCCTGTGCTTCTCAACAGAAGAATGAGACACTTTATGATTCTTGGATAGCTTTAGCATCAGTCTTTTTCTCTTCTAAAGTAGCACGTTTATTATAAGCGATAAAACTACAGGGGAGAAAAATCATATAGCTAACCGCTGTAATCAATAAAGTTTTCCATGTGTAAGTCGCAAGAAAACCGACATAAATAACAATGACCAACATGCACGGTATAACGATATCGCGCCTTAAATTTTGATCAATTGTTTTTGCATTCCATACTGGTAAACGACTAATCAAAAGAAAAGCAATAATTACAGTATAAAGACTAAAAAATAATGCCCACCCCCAATTGGGAACCAAACCAAGAGTGCCTAAATAAGTAGGCAATAAAAGCAATAATGCTCCTGCTGGTGCTGGAACACCAACAAAATAACTTTTCTGCCACTTAGGTATATTGGGATTATCTAACATCACATTAAAACGTGCTAATCGCAAACAACAAGCAACACAATAAACAAGGGCAGCAACCCACCCAATATGATTCGCTTGATTCAAGATAAAAGAATAAACAATGAGTGCAGGGGTAACACCAAAATTTATAACATCAGCAAGAGAATCCATCTGTGCCCCAAAAGATGAACTACCATCTATTAAACGGGCAATGCGACCATCAGCACCATCTAAAACTGCGGCCAGAAGCACCATTAAAATAGCAGCTTCATAGCGATGTTCAAAAGCCAAACGAATGCTGCTCATCCCTGCACAAATTGCTAAAATAGTAATGATATTAGGAATGACATACCGCATTGATGTAGGTGAACGCCGCCGATTTGCAACATCATCATGCTGCCCCTCAGGATTGAATGAAGAAAATGGCGAAAAATTTTTCATTGTGAGTCCTAATCGTATCTGAAGTCCGTTGTGGCACTCTTATCATCAAAAGAACCCAAAACCGTTTCTCCAGCAATTGCTGTCTGTCCAACTGCAACACGTAATTTCATTTCAGTCGGTATATAAGTATCAAGGCGAGAACCAAAACGAATCAATCCAAATCGCTCACCAGTCATAACGGCATCGTTTTCTTTTGACCAGCAAACAATCCGGCGCGCAACCATTCCCGCTATTTGTACGACACCAATTTTACCATGTTTGCTATCAATTACCACCCCATTACGCTCATTAAACTGACTAGCTTTATCAAAGTCAGCATTGGTAAATCGACCTGGATGATAAACGATAGACTCTACTGTACCACTGATAGGAATACGATTAATATGGCATGAAAAAACATCCATAAAAATAGAAATACGGATCATTTCATCTTTCCCTAAACCTAATTCTTCAGGTGGAACACATGATTCCACACATGAAATACGCCCATCAGCAGGCGACATCACCCAATTTGAATTCAAAGGGATCACACGATCTGGATCACGGAAAAAGTATATACACCACACCGTGAGAACGAGACCAAACCAAAAAAACGGACTCCATATCCAACCAAGAATGAGCGAAATAACAAAAAACGCTACAATAAAAGGATAACCTTCTTTATGAACCGGTACAAAGCTATTATGGAAAGATTGCAGAATACTCATATAATTTCCTATTCATCGTAAACTTAAACAAGCAACAAAGCTTTTTGTTCCTCTTGTGTCTTTTTATGTATTTAATCAATCACTCCATATAAAGATATAGATTACATTTTGCTCTATTTATTTTTTACGATTAACAACACTCGTCTCATCTTCTTCACGCATTTTACGTAATTTTTCTTCAGCTTGCGATGCTTCAAGCTGCTTATTCCACATTGAAGCATAGAGACCTTTCTTGCGTAAAAGCTCTGTATGTGTCCCATTTTCAATAATACGACCACTTTTAAGAACCAAAATTTCATCAGCATTGATAACCGTAGAAAGACGGTGAGCAATAATCAATGTTGTACGTCCACGGCTTACAATATCCAATGCTTGTTGAATTTCCTGTTCTGTCGCCGTATCAAGAGCCGCTGTTGCTTCATCTAGAATAAGAAGTGGGGGGGCTTTTAAGAGTGTCCGTGCAATAGCCACACGTTGTTTTTCACCACCTGATAATTTGAGACCACGCTCTCCTACCATAGATTGAAAACCTTCTGGTAATATCTCAATAAATTTTGAGATCTGTGCCATTTCAGCAGCTTTGCGCATCTCTTCATCTGTAGCACTTGGACGCCCATAGCAAATATTATAGGCAATTGTATCATTAAATAACACCGTATCTTGTGGTACCATGCCTATCGCTTCGCGCAAACTTTTTTGTGTTACATCACGAATATCCTGCCCGTCAATTGTAATAGAACCCGAATCAACATCATAAAACCGAAAAAGCAACCGAGAAATAGTTGATTTCCCTGCACCCGATGGACCAACAATAGCGACTGTTTTTCCTCCAGAGACTTCAAAATCAATATCTCGAAGAATCTGACGCGTCGAATCATAGGAAAACTTTACCTGATGAAAACGAATGGTTCCATCGCTTATCTCTAACGGTTTGGCGTCCGATTTATCAACAATCTCCTGTTGAACATCTAAAAGATCAAACATCGCTTCAATATCCGTTAAACCTTGCCGAACATCACGATAAATTGAACCAATAAAATTCAGTGGAATAGAAAGTTGCATTAAAAGTGCATTAATAAAAACAAAGTCTCCTAAAGTTTGTGTCTTATAATAAACTTCATAAGCTGACATCAGCATTATGATCGTCATTCCAATACCAAAGATAAGAGCCTGACCAAAATTAAGCCAGCTTAATGATGTCCAAATCTTTGTTGCGGCTTTTTCATAACATACCATAGAAGCATTGAAACGATCAGCTTCTAGAGTTTCATTGCTAAAATACTTGACCGTTTCAAAATTCAAGAGAGAATCAACAGCGCGCGTATTCGCCTCAGTATCCGCTGTATTCATTTGTTGCCGAATACGAATGCGCCAATCACTCGCCTTAATGGTAAACAAGGTATATAACCCAACCGTTACAACAACGATGAGAAGATAATACCACCCATAACTTATGTAAAATACAAGTGCTGTTAATATAAATTCTAAAACTGTCGGTATTGTATTGAGAATTGAAAATCTTACGATAGCTTCAATTCCTTTTGTACCACGCTCAATCACGCGAGAAAGCCCACCAGTTCGGCGTTCCAAATGAAATCGCAAAGATAATTCATGAATATGTACAAAGGTTTTATAAGCTAATTGACGAACAGCATATTGACCAACAGTGGCAAAAAGAGAATCGCGTAATTGATTTAATCCAGCCTGCATAATACGTGCAACATTGTACGCCAAAACGAGCATAATGGGAATAATCCAATTGGATGGAAACCATTCAGGTAACTGAAAGCTGGCATCAAGCACATTCGTAGAATATTTAAAGAAATACGGTACAGATATGAGAACGAACTTGGCCAAAACAAGATAAAATATTGCCCATAGCACACGCATTTTTAGATCACGCCGATCTACTGGCCACATATAAGGCCATAAATTGTAAAGTGTGCGCAGAGTTTTCCCCGTATCTGATGATACAGTTTTTGTTATTTCATTACGTTTCATAAAGCCCTTACTTCTCTATCATCCACACGAAAAAGGCAAAACACCCCCCTGTGGTTGTTTATAGGTTCATCTCTTCATTATGCTTCCAATAAGCTATACCTACTCGTTTTTTGAAGTTAGACTGTTTTTGAAAGAGGAACAAGAAATAATCCACTATATAATTTATTATTTGGGTCTGTATTCTCATACCACTCTGCTGCAAATAAACTTTCAACTTTTACATGCTTTTTTTTCAGTTCTGCATGAAGCCACTTTTTTGTTTTACCAATCTCTTTCAGCCCCTTATCAAGAATTTCGCCATTTTGTATTAAAATGATAGACTTCTTTCCTTCTTCCTTTTTAATAACAGAACAATCGCCATTGGTTTCTAAACGAACGAAAGCAGCTTCGTGTAAACTACAGCCTTTAATACGCAACATTGTAATCAGATCATTCACACTGATACCTAAGTTTTTAATCTTATCCACTTGAAATACTCCGTCTAAAACCAATGCAATATGACGTCCTGCAATGAGACGACGAAAAAAAACTGAATAGCGCATCAGAAAATTAAGAGTGGTGACCAAAGTCTGCCAAATAAATAAGACGATCAATAATTGAATACTGCTAACATCCGGACTATAAATAACGCCTCCAATGATACTTCCCATCACAAAATTACTTACCAAATCAACTGGCGTCATTTGACTAAGACTACCACGACCTGTGGTTCTTAAAATCAAGAGGAAAGCGATAAGGCCTACAACTAATTTTAGTGCGACATACCCATAATGATATAAAAATTCCATCATATTCTCCTTTTTCATGAGAGCTGCTGGAATAGAGACATTAGTGTCGCTTTATTTCCCACACGGTTATGCGCTTACCACTCTGCGGATCCTTACTATCTTTTAAAAGAACCCCCTCAGCTGCAAGCTCATCACGAATTATATCCGCAGCTTCCCACTCTTTATTATGGATAAGCTGTAGTCTTTCGGCAATGCGCTGATCAATAAATTTTGAATCAAGAAAAGTTTTTCTTGTAAATAATGGGCAGTCTATTTCTTTAATCCATTCTTTTCGTAACAGTCCTAATAAATTCATCCCATTAACAAGAGCCAAAGCATCTCCTTCTTTATAAAATTTTCGCAAAAGAGTCAGTGCTTTTGGAGTATTAAGATCATCACTAAGTGCATCTATCAAAGTATCATCAACTACTTCATTGTTTTTCATCTCACTCTTTTTGCTGCGAAGCAATTCATACCAACGATACAGTTCGCTGCTCGATTGTATTAAACGCTGTGCTGTCCAATTTAATGGTTCACGATAATGTGTTTGCAACATCGAAAAACGCGCAGACAAACCAGCCCAATTTTGCTTCATTTCATCGGATAAAATACCATTAAACTCCAAAAAATTATTCTCTAAAACAGAACGAATAGTTATGAAATTGCCAAAGCTTTTCGACATCTTTTTACCTTCAACTTGTAAAAAGCCGTTATGCATCCAAAAATTAGCCATTCGCTCCGTCCCAAAAGCTGAACAACTTTGTGCAATCTCATTTTCATGATGAGGAAAAATTAAATCAAGTCCACCACCATGGATATCAAAAATATTGGCGGTCGGATCATCACAAGTTAAACCACCACCATAGGGCGCTAATAACTTTGCCATTGACATTGCAGAACATTCAATATGCCAACCTGGACGACCTAAAACAGAAATTCCGCCCGGTGATTTCCAACCTGGTTCTCCTTCCTCAGAAGGCTTCCATAAAACAAAATCCATCTCTTCCCTTTTATAAGCAGCAACATCAATACGTGCCCCCGCCCTCATTTCATCTAAAGAACGATTTGCAAATGCCCCATAATGGGGAGGATTTTTTATACTACTTACAGAAAATAATATATGATTTTCCGCTTCATAAGCGTGCCCCTTTTCAAGCAACCTTTCAATTAAAGAGCGCATCTCCTCTAAATGCTCGGTTGCGCGCGGCTGACTGGTTGGCAATAGACAACCAAGTGCTATTGTATCTTGTTGAAACTGAGAATATGTACGTTCTGTTAATTGACGAATAGCGTCATTCAGTGACAAGTTTGGATATTCGCAAGCTGCTCGTGCATTAATTTTATCATCAACATCTGTAATATTACGTGCATATAGAACATGCTCATTGCCATAAACATGACGCAATAAACGAAATAAAATATCAAAAACAATGACAGGGCGTGCATTTCCTATATGTGCATAATCATAAACTGTCGGTCCACAAACATAAAGACGTACTCTTGTCGCATCTATTGGTGTAAAATTTTCTTTTTTACGTGTTAGCGTATTATAAAATCGCAACTCTTTCATCATTGGCTCCATGAACGATATCACGCACCGCTCTTTTTGAATGTATCTTACCTCAAATTATCGCATTATGCGGTTTAGGCTAGAACTTTTATCTTATAGTAAATTTTTCTTATCATTTTCCCATTGTATTCACGGCTGTATCCATCATTGATCGTAAAAACAATCTATTTTATTTGATTAGACAAAAACATTCTGTAGATAGAGATTTTTTCTCTCCTTGAAGAAAACGAGCTTTAAAAAATTCTATAGGCGTTACACTATAAATTTATGTGAAAAATAGATTGCACGAAGCAAATCTTAAATTTTTCACTACAAAAAACTCCGTCAGTATTTTCAATATTTCATTATGGTTTCCTTACTGTCTCTTACGCCCTATATTTTATAAGTAAGTGAGAATAATGTAACAATTAACCCTATTTTTTGACATCGTTTTCATGACACAATTATTTTATTTGTACAGAGTTTTATTCCAAGGAAAACAATAACAATAATGCGTAATAGATTGATGAACATCATTATTTTAATATTCATTGTAAGTTCAATGCCAACCTTTGCGCAACAATCTCCACCTTATGAGAAAAAATTACTCCGACTAGCGGAAATTTTGGGATCTCTGCATTCTCTTCAAAATCTTTGCGAGACTCCAACAAACCAATGGTATGACTACATGAACGCATTGATTGAAGCAGAAAAGCCTATCCCACAAAGACGCGCTTATTTTTATGAAGCGTTTAATGAAGCATACCGTGCTTTCTCAGAAAATTATCATCATTGTACACAAGCAGCAATTGAAGCCAATCAAAGATACGTTGAGGAAGGAAGAACTTTATCCGAAAACCTCCTCATGCATTATAAATAATTAATCTATACAAAAAGTGTCTTCTTCAATTTCAGCAATATCAACCATGTTCTCTCACAAATGAGGGGAGCTGTAAATCTACTCTGAAAATAGAGAAGTTTTTGAAAAATAATTCCTCGACACGTTTTTATTCTTGTGAGCATCTTTCCCCTGAACAAAATCGTTCTTTGGCTTCCTGCCCACCCTCAGAGCTTGTTTATCAATAGGCTGGGTTCTTGTTGAACAGATTCTTCTTGGCTTCTCACCCATGTTATTACTTAAACTAAAAGTACTAAAGGCTTGACAAACAAGTCTAAAAATATTCACCATACACTTAAAAAAATACTTATGTGCCAAGGAAGCTAGCATGCCTTATATCACCGCTCTAAAAGGCGATGTTTTATGGCATAATAAAATAAAACCTATAAAGTTTAATCTGTTTACACTAAAGTTTCTATAAATTTAACAGGCTCTCCTTGTGAAGAAGTAACAATTTCACCTTCCCACATCACACGCATACCACGGATAATGGTCCCAACAGGCCAACCTTTAACCTTTTTACCATCATAAGGTGTCCAACCGGCACGCGAACCAATTAAGCCATTCGTAATAATTTCTTCTCGCTTAAGATCAACAATTGTTAAATCAGCATCGTATCCAACAGCAAGGCGTCCTTTACAGCTTATACCAAAAATACGACTAGGGCCATGCGACGTGAGATCAACAAAACGCTCAAGAGATATCTTTCCTGCATTCACATGTGTCAACATAATTGCTGCTGTTGTTTGCACCCCTGTCATTCCTGAAGGTGAAGAAGGATAAGATTGAAGCTTTTCTTCCAAAGTATGAGGCGCATGATCTGAGCCTAAAACATCAATAATCCCCTGTTGAACACCGTACCAAAGAGCTTCACGGTGGCGCGGCTCACGAATAGGCGGATTCATCTGAATTAATGTACCAAATTGCTTATAATCATCAGCCGTGAGCGTCAAATGGTGTTGTGTCACTTCAATTGTTGCAACATCCTTATGTTTTTTTAGAAAATCAATTTCTTCTTCTGTCGAAAGATGTAACACATGAATCCGAGCCTTCGTCTCATGAGCAATTTTTACCAAACGCTGCGTACATTTTAATGCCGCAACTTCATCACGCCAAATCGGATGTGATGATGCATCCCCTTCAATACGCAGTATTTTACGCTCTTTGAGCCTCGCCTCATCTTCAGAATGAAAAGCCGCACGACGGCGTATATTCTTCAAAATAAGGCGTACACTTTCATCATCATCGACCAAAAGATCACCCGTAGAAGACCCCATAAAGACTTTAATTCCAGCTGCACCAGGAAGTCTTTCTAATTCAGACAATTCATGAGCATTTTCACGCGTTCCTCCAACCCAAAATGCAAAATCACAATGCATTCGATGAAATGCGCGTTTAACCTTATCGCTTAATGTAGCTTCTGATGTTGTCAATGGATTGGTATTAGGCATTTCAAAAACTGCTGTCACCCCCCCTAACACAGCAGAATACGAGCCACTTTCCAAATCCTCCTTATATTCATTACCTGGCTCGCGAAAATGTACTTGGCTATCAATAATTCCCGGTAAAATATGAAGCCCCGTACAATCAATCACCTCACCTGCCGATGCACATGTAAGGTCGCCAATTTCAGCAATACGGCCATTTGTAACACCAATATCACGCTTGCTTCTTCCATCATGATTCACAAGTGTTGCACCTTTAAAAATTGTATCAAATGTTTTAAACATAGCCACGCTCCTTACATATTCCTCTCTTATCGATTATGTAACTTTGAGCAGAAAGGCAAGAACCATGATTGAAAAACAAAATGCCATTTGCTTAAAAAATCGCGCAATTATTCAAATTACAGGCGAAGAAGCAACAGATTTTCTGCAATCCCTTATCACAACAGATGTAAAAAAAATCAACCCGCAAGAAATTTTCCCTGGAGCCCTCTTATCCCCTCAAGGAAAGGTTCTTGCTGATTTTCTTATTGGCAAAAAAGAAGATGGTTATTTGATTGATATTATCATGCCTTTAGCTGATATACTCTACAAGCGTCTGTTGCTTTATAAACTGCGTAAAAAAATAGAAATTACACAACCATTCCAAGAAGTTGTTACAGTTTCTTGGAAAAATGAATCAGATACTTTAAATTTTGATTCAAGTTTTGTTGATAAACGATTCCCAGAAAAAGAAAAAATAATACGAATCTATGACAAAACATCTTTTTTGGCTTCAGAATATCATAACATGTGGAATCAATTGCGTATCCGTTATGCAATTGCAGAAAGTGGTCAAGATTATGAAGTTGGTAAAGTCTTTCCTCATGATATTAATTACGATCAAATAAATGGACTTGCATTCAACAAAGGGTGTTATATTGGACAAGAAGTTGTTTCACGAATGCACCACCGCCAAGCAGCACGTCGCCGTATTTTAATTGTAAAAGGCCAGCATGAATTGTCCCCTCAATCTAGCATTGAAGCAGGAACAAAAGTATTTGGATCCTTGGGAACATGTGTAGACAATGAAGCTCTTGCTTTACTGCGTATTGACCACGTAAAAGATGCTATGGATCATAACATCCCCTTTACTGTAAAAAACATTCCTATCACCATAAGTATTGCTGAAAATATGAATTTTACCTTTCCTGAAAATACTGTAGAAAATACGCATGGCTAAAGCTGAATTATTAAAAAATGGAGAAGCACGTGCTTGGCAAAGAATGCTTTCTGGAAGGCGACTTGATCTTCTCAACCCTTCTCCTTTTGATGTTGAAATTGAAGATATTGCCCATGGACTTGCTCGTGTAGCACGTTGGAACGGTCAAACACGAGGAGAACACGCCTATTCTGTTGCACAACACTCACTTTTGGTTGAACAAATATTTCAAAAACTTTTTCCACAATCGGGAAGCAATGAATGTCTTTATGCCCTTCTTCATGATGCTCCAGAATATGTCATCGGCGATATGATTTCCCCTTTTAAAGCTGTCATAGGAAAACAATATGAACGCGTTGAAAAGCGCATCCAAGATGCTATCCACATGCGCTTTTCTCTTCCCGTTGATCTTTCTCAAAAACTTTTAAAAAAAATTAAACAAGCCGACCGTATCGCTGCATATTATGAATCGATTACGCTTGCTGGATTTAATACAGAAGAAGCCCTTCGCTATTTTGGCTCTCCCAATAATATTTTACCCGATGATCTGAATTTATCCTCCTATTCTACCCAACACATTGAAAACGCATTTTTAACGCGCTTTAATGACTTGGATGTCCAAAGATTATAGCCCCTTCGCATTGTTGATTCCTTGTCATTACAGACTCATCACACTGACTTATAATAATAATTCATTGTTTTTTCATTTTGAATGAGAGCTCCTAATATCGTAAGCTTCACTCATTTCAAATCTGTTTATATTGGATCAATCAAAATCATTCTCTTGCACACCACAAGCGGGGCTGGCGTGTGAGTAAAATTTTTTAAAGAAAGAGTTAAAATGCTTCTTATGAACCATCTCAAGTGCTAAGCGCTGTCGCAGCATTGAAAATTGGAAAAGTGTGTGATGATACCGGCTTGCTCTCTTATGAAGCGTAAAGACGGAAGTGCTCTATAAATTTTATACATTTCATAAGGGAGTTACCACTATACTATTCACGAACGCCGTCGCGAAATAGGATTGGGTGCCTTAGAAAGCTTTCTTTAAAAAAACACCTGAATTAGCGACCCAATGGCGCTCTGTTTTGCATGAGGAACATGACTTCATTAAAGAAATGGAAAAAATCACAGTTCAAATTGCATACAAAATACATGAAATAATGACATTCATTATCAAAACAACAAATGTTCTCTTTTCAAACTGCTGATCTTAAACTGAAATTTATTTTAGTTTATAAACCTCATTATCCGCTGGAAAAGCACGGGAGGTAACATCCTCTGCATAATTCTTGATTGCAATTTCCATGGCTTGTTCAAGATTTCCATAACGACGAACAAATTTTGGCACATGGGCACCATAACCTAACATATCTTCCATAACCAATACTTGCCCATCACATTGATTGGACGCCCCTATACCAATCGTAGGGATAGAAAGTTTATCTGTCAGTTTCACCGCTAAAGGTTCAACCATTGCTTCTAAAACAACAGCAAAAGCACCAGCCTCTTCAATCGCTGCTCCATCTGCTTCAATTCTTTGCCAATCATTCTCCTTGCGTCCTTGTGTTTTAAAACCACCAAAACGATTCATTGCTTGGGGTGTAAGACCGATATGCCCCATCACTGGAATGCCACGTTTACACAAAAAATCTATTGTTTCGGCTATATAAACGCCACCTTCAAGCTTAACTGCACCACACCCCGTTTGTGCAAGAATGCGCGATGCATTTAAAAAAGCTTGCTCTGGACTTTCCTCATAAGACCCAAAAGGCATATCAATAACAACAAGAGCTTTTTGAGATCCACGCACCACGGCTTTCCCGTGTGAAATCATCATATCTAAATTAACAGGAAGCGTTGTCTCAAACCCATACACAACCATCCCAACGCTATCACCAACCAAAAGGATATCGCAATATGGATCAGCAATCCGCGCAGTATAAGCTTGATAAGCTGTTAAAGAAACAATTGGCTGTTGTCCCTTTCTTGCACGTATTTCGGAAGATGTCATACGCTTTACGGTTTTATGTACACTCATTTTCCACCCTTCTCTTGCAATATATATTGATCAATAAGTCTTACCTCACCAAAGCGGACAGTAAGGAGTAAAACCGCCGGTTTATTCAATGTTCCTTTGATCACGCATAAAGTTTCCATATCCCGTAAATCTATTGCTTCAATGATTGCACGCGTTTCTTGTTGTAAAATATCACGAACAGTTTTGCATAATTTATCAACCGACCGTTCACCTTCATGGTAAAGCTTTTCAGCAGCTTTTCCACTTTTAGGAATAATTTTGGCAGCTTTACGATCTTCTAATGTTAAAAACTGATTGCGTGAAGAGTGCGCAACTCCATCTGCTTCACGTAAAATAGGAACTCCAACAATCTCAATAGGAAAAGCCAAATCTTCAACCATACGCCGAATAATTAAAATTTGTTGAAAATCCTTTTCCCCAAAAAAAGCCTTATCTGGTTGGACAATGTTAAAAAGCTTAGCAACAACACTCGTTACACCACAAAAATGCCCTGGACGTAATTTTCCTATCAAAATACGTGATAATTTTTCCACCTTCACAATTGTCTCATTTCCCAGTGGCCACATTTCATCGACAGAAGGAGCAAAAACACATTCAACACCTGCTTCTTTTAACAAAGCACAATCGCCCTTCAAATCTCTTGGATATTGAGAAAAATCTTCATGAGGTCCAAATTGCTTTGGATTGACAAAAATAGAAACCACTACGCGATCACACATTGCTCTTGCATACTGTACTAATGCAAGATGACCATCATGCAATGCCCCCATTGTTGGAACAAAACCAATCGAAAAACCTAAACGTCGTTCCTCTGAAGTATATTGGCGAACCTCAGCAATTGTCTTTAAAATTCTCATTTTCCCATTCAATTATCATCAGATCAACAAATTAATGCCTGTACACCAAATTGGCGCTCAAACAATTGTATCAAATTCATGCGCACTGACGGCTGCTTTATATCTCGTGGCTCCCAGACATGACGCATAAGAAAAAAACCCGTCAGTATAAAACCATTTATTATGTCACTAAAATCAGCAGGACGAGTCATTCTTTGTACAAGAAATTGTGGTAGAATGAGAAGCTTTTTTTTCCAAGGTTCTCCTGCTTCTTCACAGACAGCCCGACCAGATTTTGGTGATACGTAATGAAGCCTTTCCTGACGACCTGTTGCAGCACAACAAGATAAATCAAGACCAAAACCAAGTTCTTCAAGAAGCCGCATTTCAAAACGTACAAGCAATTCTGCATTGATAAATGGTTCATCAAAATTCTGCATAAAAAGGTGTAAAATATCATATAAAATGGGGTGCGGATCACGTTCGGGAAGAAGCCGCAAATGAAAAGCTATCAATTGCAAAGCATAAAGTGCTTCTGGTAGACAGATTAATCGTGCCGCATGTAAATCAAGAGCTTCAAGCCGAAAAAGTCCCAAATGTTCGTCTAAACGAGCCCACCATTCAGCCTCCACAAAATTTCCAGGTTGAAGAAGAGCAGCCATGCGACGCGAGCGCCCCCCTTTTACCACTCCCATATAACGACCATGTTCACGTGTCATAATCTCAAGAATAACACTTGTTTCACCATATTGGCGTGTACCAAGTATAACGGCTTGTTCTTTCCACTTCATTTTACTTTAATTATTTTTAAAAATCTTATTTTAAAAAATCCAATCCCATTTCACGATAACGTTCTGGATCGGTATCCCAATTATCGCGCACTTTCACAAAGAGAAAAAGATGAACCTTTTGATCCATAATTTCCATGAGTTCTTTACGTGCTGCTTGACCAATCGCTTTAATTGTATCGCCTTTTGCTCCTAAGACAATTTTTTTCTGACTCTCACGCTCGACATAAATAACTTGATTAATTTTAACGGAACCATCTGAACGCTCTTCCCAGTTTTCTGTTTCAACCGTTGAGGAATAAGGAAGTTCATCATGAAGACGAAGAAAAAGTTTTTCACGCGTAATTTCAGCAGCAAGATGACGCATGGGCATATCAGAAATTTGATCTTCTGGATAATACCATGGCCCTTCCTGCATCATGTTACTCAGCGCATGAAGTAAATCCTTGCAACCAGAACCGTTTAGAGCAGAAATCATAAATGTTTGCGCAAACTTTACACGTTCATTTATTTTAGTGGTTAACGCTAGAAGAGATGATTTAACAACTGTATCAACCTTATTAAGAACAAGAACTTTTTCTTGTTTCATATTGTTCACAATATCTAACATCATATCAACTTCATCCGAAAGACCACTTTGAGCGTCAATTAAAACAAGCAGAACATCAGCGCTCTTAGCCCCTCCCCAAGCAGCAGAGACCATGGCTCGTTCTAAGCGCTTATGGGGACGAAAAACACCCGGTGTATCGACCAACACAATTTGCACATCATCATGAATGACAATACCGCGGATTAAAGTTCGTGTTGTTTGTACTTTATGTGTTACAATTGAAACCTTTGTTCCAACCAATTGATTAACCAGTGTCGATTTACCGGCATTAGGCATCCCAATAAGCACAACAAATCCAGAACGCGTTTTCATAACGTCACTCATGATCATTTTTTCCCACTGTTTTCCATACACCCTCTCGTCGCAAAATTTTTTCAGCTGCCATTCTTTCAGCATATCTTTTGGAGCTTCCCTGCCCAATCTCTGAAGCAAAACCAGCAATATTTACCTCTACCATAAAAACAGGATCGTGATCTGGACCTGAACGTTTTATAACCTGATAATGTGGTTGTGCATTGCCTTGGATATGCGCCCATTCCTGTAATTCTGTCTTGGCATCACGTCGACCAGCATCCATTTTCTTTGCCCGACTTTGCCAATATTTTTGAATAAAAGGGCGAACGCTTTCCAATCCTCCATCGAGATATATCACAGCAATTAAAGCTTCCACGACATCTGCATGCATATTGATGAGTCGACGTTCTTCGAAATTTTTCATCTCAAAACCAACGTGGATCATGTCAGGAAGCTTCATTTCGCGCGCAATATCAGCACATGTCTGTGCATTGACCAAATGATTCAAACGGACTGATAATTCACCTTCACTTGCCTGAGGAAAAAGTTGATACAGCATTTCTGCAATCAAAAGCCCTAAAACCCGATCCCCTAGAAATTCTAGCCGTTCATAATTTCCTTGTTCCGAATCTTGTACACTCGAGTGTGTTAATGCCTTCTTTAATCTCTCTTCATCTTTAAAACGATGTCCCGTCAGCTTGACAAGCTGATCAATCATTAGACGTTTCATCGTTGTTTCCTTGCTTGATAAGCGGCAAATCATGAACCGTATTTATGAAAGAAAACAAACGCTTCCAACGCACATCAAATGGCCAACGCCAAATCTGCCAAGCACTTGAACCATTACTGATAGAAAAGAAAATCACGCTCGCGCGACCAATAAGATTTTCTTCTGGAACATAGCCTACATCCAAACGACTATCATCTGAATTGTCGCGGTTATCTCCCATCATAAAATAATGTCCTTGAGGAACTTCAAAGACTTCTGTATCGTCAACTTTGGGGATGAAAGCTAAATCAAGTGTATCATAGCTAACACCGTTAGGCATTGTCTCGCGATAAACCTCAACAGGATAGTTCACTTCTGTTATATCAGAATTATCAATCTCCCCCATAAAGTGACGTGAAACAGCCTCATCATTAATATAAAGGACACTTTGACGGACTTGTATACGATCACCTGGTAGCCCAACGACGCGTTTTATATAATCAATCTTCGGATTACTTGGTAAGCGAAAAACGACCACATCTCCACGTTGAGGTTGAGATGCCCAAATCCGTCCAGAAAAAAGAGGAGGAGAAAAGGGGATGGAAAAACGAGAATACCCATATGCATACTTAGAAACAAACAGATAATCTCCCACCAACAAAGTAGGACGCATTGAACCGGAAGGAATACTAAACGGCTGGAAAAAAAGTGTCCGAATAAACGCTGCTAAAAGCAAAGCCTGTATTAAAACAGAAATAAATTCAAGAAGCCCACCTTTTTTTTCTTTTTTATGCACTTTATCTTTTGGGATCATCACCAACTGCCTTCTCATCACAGATATAATTTTTTCATCATAATATTCAAATAACAAAAGCACAATCTCTCACGCCATCTATCCACGTGGAAGTGCTTCGATAATAATAAATGCCTGTGCCCAAGGAAAATCATCTGTTATGCTAAGATGAATAACTGCATCATGATGAGGAGGTAATAACTTTTGAAGTTGCATTTGCGCACGATTTGTTAATTGCATTATTGGTTTACCAGATGGCAAATTAACTACCCCCATGTCTTTCCAATTGATACCACAAGCGATTCCCGTTCCTAAGGCTTTAGCACATGCTTCTTTCGCAGCAAATCTTTTTGCATAGGAAGAGGAGCTTTTTTTGAGACTTTCAGATCTATTTCTTTCAATATCCGTAAAAATCCGTTGGATAAAACGCTCACCATAACGAACCAACATTTTCTCAATACGTCGTATATCAACCAGATCATTTCCAAGACCAATAATCATAAGATATTACCCGATCTTTCTTACGATGAGCGCTTCTTTAAACGCCTTTTTTTTATAATCTTTTGATATCGCTTTTGTTTAAAACGAACCGTTGCTCTGTAAACACCTATATAAGATAAACCACCAAAAACAATACCTAAAAGAGTTCCCCCTAAAATCATAGGACTCATAATTGTGTCCCATGCGCCTTTAAAGAGGAGAGAGAGATTTGACAATGTCAAACCATTAAATAGAGCACGAATTTGCGAAAGAGAAATCTCTTTGACATCGCTAAAAAGTGATAAACAAAAATACCCTACTTTATAATCAGCCATGACAATCAATAAAAATGTGAGTGGATTAGAAAAAATCGTCCCAATGATTGCGGCAGCAAAGTTTGCACGCAAAAGCCAAGAAAAAAATATTGCCAAAATAATATGCAGCCCAAAGAAAGGGGAACACGCTAAAAAAACGCCAACAGCAACCCCTAATGCTACTTCATGCGGTGTTGCTGATATACGCAAAATACGTTTATGTATGTAGCAAAATGAGCGAGAAAATGAACGACGTGGCCATAACCAAAGTCGAATACGCGTTACAAAATCTATTGGTTCTCGACGACGAAAAAGCATATGACTCTCAATATACATCTTTTGATGATGAAATAATCTATATCATCCAAATTAATCTTTTTAAGCTTTTGCACAAAAAATAGAACGACAATTAAATATTTCGACTGCCTGGTTTAATCGCGGGAAGAACAGAAAGATCTGCAGGAAGTGCATCACTAGCATAAGAGGTTATCTCGTATTCAGCAAGCGCAATCAATGGAACTCCAACATTGACCTTACCACCAGAACGATCAAGGATACATGCACTGGCCAATACCTCTGCTCCTGCTGCAACAAGTGCTTCAACAGTCTCTCGAATGGAAAGACCCGTTGTTACAATATCTTCAACAATAACAACCCGTGCACCCTTCTTGATTTCAAAACGACGCAATTCAAAGATGCCATTTACACGCTCTACCCAAAGAGAAGGAACACCAAGGTGACGTGAAGTCTCATAGGAAGGGATAAGACCGCCAATTGCGGGACCAACGACATAATCAATTGATTCCTTGATAGATTCTTTTATTTTTTCAGCCAATCCACGACAGAGCTTTTCCGTCAAATTAGCATGCATGAATACTTTCGCCTTTTGCATATAAGTCGCACTATGGCGCCCCGATGTTAAAATAAAATGCCCTTCTAGAATAGCATCTGCTTGTTTAAAAATATCAATGACATCTTGTGTATTCATTGCAAAATCTTTCTTTTTATCCATGAACCCGCCGTACTGTACTTACTGAACCTGCCTTTTTTAACTGAGAAAAAATACGATTCAAATGTTTTAAATCCCACACTTCCAAATCAATCATAATTTCTGTAAAATCTGGTGCTGTACGGATAAAAGATAAATTTTGGATATTGGCATCGTTAGCAGAAATTATTTGTGTAATTTCAGCCAAAGAACCAGGACTATTTACAACTAAAATATTCATCCGTGCAGGAAAACGTTCATTCATTTGGGCATCAATATCCCAGCGGACATCAATCCATCGTTCTGGCTGATCATCATACGCCATCAAAGCTGAAGATTGTATTGGATAAATAACAATTCCAGCCCCTGGCTGCATAATACCAACAATCCGATCTCCAGGCACAGCTCCTTCTGGTGAAAAGCGTACAGGAATATCTCCACGAGTTCCTCGAATAGGTAATGCTTTAGATTGATGATTTTCAACCATTGTATCCTTTTCATTTTCTGGAACTTTAAAAATCATCCCTTGAGCATTTTCAATATTAAACCACCCTTCTTCCCCAGGCTTAAAAGAGGGCTTTTGTACGACACGCTCTTGATAATCAGGATAAACTGCTTTAATCACATCAGCGGAAAACAGCTCTCCACGCCCAACAGCAGCCAATACATCCTCTACATCTTTACGTGCTAAACGTGGCAAAACTTTCTTCAAAAGGTCTTTTGAAAATTGCTTTCCCATATATTCAAATGAACGCTCGAGAATACGATATCCTAAACCCGAATATTGTTTACGTACTGCTGCACGACTTGCTCGTCGAATAGCTGAACGTGCTTTACCTGTGACAACAAGAAATTCCCATGCTGCTGGCGGAATTTGAGCGTGTGAGCGAATAATATCAACCTCATCACCATTTTTTAATTTGGTCATTAAAGGCATAATACGACCATTGATTTTTACACCTACACAAGAATCACCGATATCTGTATGGACGGCATAAGCAAAATCAATAGGCGTAGCTCCTTTAGGAAAAGCAATTAATCGACCTTTCGGCGTAAAACAAAAAACTTGGTCTTGAAAAAGCTCAAGTTTTGTATGTTCTAAAAACTCTTCTGGATTATCTCCATCAGACAAAGATTGTATCGTTTGACGCAACCATGCATAGGCATTCGTTTCACTTGATAACTTCACAGTCGAATAATTGGAACCGTGCTCTTTATATATAGAATGAGCAGCAACCCCATATTCAGCAACTTCATCCATAGCAGCCGTTCTAATTTGCAACTCAACACGTTGTCTTGAAGGACCAACAATTGTTGTATGAATAGAACGATAATCATTTTGCTTTGGTATAGAGATATAATCTTTAAAACGACCAGGAACCATTGGCCATGTCGTATGAATGACACCAAGAGCACGATAACAATCATTCACAGACTCAACAATCACACGAAATCCAAAAATATCCGATAATTGTTCAAAAGATAATGCTTTACTTTCCATTTTGCGAAAGACTGAATAAGATTTTTTCTGACGGCTTTTAACATCTGCTTTAATGCCATGCTCGAAAAAAAGTTTTGTCAATTCATTTTCAATTGTGGAAAGCAAATCACGGTTGTGTTTCAATAATTCAGAAAGTCGATTGGTAATCGTACGATAACCTTCTGGATTTAAATAAAAGAAAGAGAGATCCTCTAACTCCTCACGCATATCCTGCATACCCATACGGCCTGCAAGTGGCGCATAGATATCCATCGTCTCCTCAGCAATTCGCCGACGTTTATCATCACGCATAACACCAAGGGTACGCATATTATGAAGACGATCAGCAAGTTTGACTAAAAGAACACGAACATCATCAGAAATAGCAATAAGAAGTTTACGAAGATTTTCTGCTTGTACGGCTTTCTTTGATACAAGATCAAGCTTATTAAGCTTTGTAAGCCCTTCAACCAACTTTCCAATTTCAGAACCAAAAATCTGATCAATTTCTGCTCGTGTAGCGCTTGTATCTTCAATTGTATCATGCAAAAGAGCAACAGCAATCGTTGCCTCGTCCAACCGCATATCTGTCAAAATAGCAGCAACTTCTAAAGGATGAGAAAAATAAAGATCACCTGATGCACGCTTTTGATGTGCATGCTTTTTCATTGCATAATCATAGGCCCTGTTTAAAAGAGCCTCATCTACGTCAGACTTGTAACGTTGAACACGTCCAACAAGCTCACACTGACGCATCATACGAGCATATCCTTTATCTTTTCACACCTCTAATCTTTATTGAACATGTCCTATCAAAAAAGACAAGAAAAATAATTGCTCCTTACATGACAAGGTATCTTTACTCCTGTAACATAAATTGCTGCAATTAGTAATCGTCACTTTTTTCTGGAACAACCAAACCTTCAATACCCGCTAAAAGCTCTTCTTCTGACATATGATCAAATGAAGTACCTTCTTCTTGCGACGACGTATTAAAAACACTTTCAGCTTCACCTGAATGGGTAATAAATTCACTTGCCATTTCTGGCTCATCTACTTCCACATGTTTTTGCAGCGAATGAATAAGGTCTTCCTTTAAATCAGCAGGCGACAATGTTTCTTCTGCTATTTCACGTAAAGCAACAACTGGATTTTTATCATTATCGCGATCAACCGTAATCTGCGCTCCTTGTGAAATCTGACGCGCCCGATGACCTGCTAAAAGTACCAACTCAAAGCGGTTGTCAACTTTATCAATACAATCTTCTACCGTTACGCGGGCCATTTATGCCTCTTTCTCAAATAAAAAAATTTAATAGCGGATAAAGTAGTATATACAATAATCAAAATAAAACACAAGAAAAACAACACAAACTTTTATATTTTTTAATTAAAGAACTTATTTAAAAAAAATCTTGGAAAATTTATAAAAATGTATAACCTATTCATGCTCGTTATCAAAATTTCTTTTAAAAGCATTCCAATAGATTGACTTCAAACAAAAGGAGATCTTTCTTGACAGAATACTTGTCTGGAGTCCTTATCCTTTTAAAAGGAATACCTGCTGTTTAAACCCTTTGCAATAACAGCAGCCTTATACATACTTTTTATGATAATATCTTTATCTAAAGAGAGAACTTTTTTCTTTGAACATCATGTGTATTGCACTCTTATTCATCGAATAAATTACTGAAAGATGACCTATCCTTACACAATAATGAGCAATAAGTTTATATTAAACTTTCTTCTAAAAAAGTTTATTTATATTCATTATAGATTGTTTATCAAACCATAACCCGTCATATACGCTATAAAAGACTCAAAAAAATAGAAAAACGATTAATGCCTAACACCATGAATAGCCAATTAACATCGCTTTGCCCAGAACCACCCCCAAATTGCAATTTATGTCCTAGGCTTCATCAATTTATCGCTGGCTGGCGTGTAAAAGAACCAAGTTGGTATAATGCACCGGTGCGCCCATTCTTTCCTTATAAAGGGCCAGACACAACACGCCTTCTTATTGTTGGGCTTGCCCCTGGATTACGCGGAGCAAATCGAACTGGACGTCCATTTACTGGTGATTATGCTGGGCACTTACTTTATTCAACTTTAAAAAAGTTTGGTTTTGCCCAAGGAACCTTTGAAGAAAGAGCAGACGATACTCTTGAACTTATTGATGCAGCAATTGTTAACTCTGTTCGTTGTGTTCCACCAGAAAATAAACCCACCGGTGCAGAAATTAACACGTGCCGCTATTTCTTCTCTCCTCTTTTAACAAATCTTCCCAAACTTAAAGCCGTTATTACCTTAGGTACCATTGCGCACCATTCAACAATACGTGCCCTTAATGCAAAAGTTTTAGCTCACCCTTTTGGACATGGCGAAATCAATAATATCGGTAGATTACGCATCTTTTCAAGCTATCACTGTTCTCGTTATAATACGAATACTGGCCGCTTAACAGACGCTATGTTTCACCAAATTTTTCAAGCAGTAAAAACATACTTAGATCAATGCTAAAACTGTTTTAAATAGCGCTATAAATAAAGGATATCTAAATCGCATCCGTCATCCATATCTTTTTAAAAGTCTTGCTTTTTCACGTCCCCAATCGCGTTTTTTTTCCGTTTCGCGCTTATCATGAAGCTTTTTCCCTCGCGCTAGAGCGATCTCCAACTTAACGCGCCCTCGTTCATTAAAATAAAGTTTGAGAGGAACAAGTGTCATTCCTTCACGAGACGTTGCATTAAAAAAACGTGCCATCTCACGTTTTGAAAGTAATAATTTGCGCAAACGTCGTGGTTCATGATTAAAACGATTAGCCTGCGTATATTCAGGAATATAGCTGTTTACTAACCATAATTCCCCATTCTCAAAACTCGCATAGCTTTCAGCAATATTAGCATGATTGGAACGTAAGGACTTCACTTCCGCTCCCTGAAGGACAAGACCAGCCTCGAGATTATTAAGGATTTCAAAATTAAAACGTGCTTTACGATTGTCAGCAATTATTTTCCGTACGGGCGCGTTCTTTTTTTTATTCATGACTTTTTCAATATCATTTTATGCTTTTAAAAGACCAGCATGGCTGAGGGCTACATCAATAACCTTCTTTGTGCTCTCTGTTAATGGAACAATCGGAGAACGTACAGTCTCACCACAAAGCCCCAATTTTGTAGCAGCATATTTAATCCCTGCTGGGCTAGGTTCAATAAACACAGCACGATTGAGAGGCATGAGGCGATCATTTAATTCTCGTGCTGTTTTATAATCACCACGAAAACACGCAGCTTGAAGCTCTGCACAAAGCTTTGGAGCAACATTCGAGGAAACCGAAATACACCCCATACCTCCATGTGCATTAAATCCTAACGCTGTACAATCATCACCGGAAAGCTGCATAAAATCCTTGCCACACTTTTCACGTTGCTCACTAACGCGCTCAATTCTGCTCGTCGCATCCTTAACACCAACAATATTTTTAAAATCTTGATAAAGATCTCTCATCGTTTCCACGGCCATATCGATAATAGAACGACCAGGGATATTATAAATTATAATCGGAATAGAAACAGCTTTGGCAATAGAAGAAAAATGCTTGTATAAACCAGATTGATTTGGTTTGTTGTAATAAGGAGTGACAACCAAAACTGCATCTGCACCAGCCTTTTCTGCATATTGTGCAAGCTCTATAGCCTCACTTGTGCTATTTGATCCCGCTCCCGCAATAACAGGAACACGCTTTGCGACCTGCTTGACACACAATTCTATAATTCGCCTATGTTCTTCATGACTTAAAGTTGCTGATTCACCTGTTGTCCCAACAGGGCTTACACCATTAATCCCTTGTGTAATCTGCCATTCAACAAAATCACAAAATGCCTTCTCATCAATTGCGCCCTTGTTATCAAACGGGGTGATAAGCGCAGTTATAGCTCCCTTGAGCATGATAAACTCCCTATAATGTTTGCTTTTATTTTTTTATAATCGCCTTTTATAAATTTTAAATAGAGCATAATCTTGCTCTATCATTGAAGCAAGATGAATTTCAAAAAAAGCCCTCATAAGATGAAAATGGACCTCCTTAAATGTTGAACATTTCTTTAAAACAAACCGTCTATATTAACGCGTTTTTCACGCTTGTGTTCTAAAAAACCTTAAGTTTTTTTTACAAAAAGCAAGGTCTCAAGGTCTTTTCTCTATGCGTGTATTTTCCACCTCTCTTTTCGTATCAACCTTTACTGCACTTATACTGGCAATAAGAATTTTATTTTCAAGTGCACTTGCACAAACACCGCTTTTACATGGGAAAGTACCAATCCCTTCGACACGTCCTACCCCCATTGCCATAAAACAAGAAGCTCAAGAACCTCTTCAACAGAGACACACGACATCGCACAATACTGCGACACTCAAACAACTAAAAGCTGGATTAGATGCACTAGCAAACAACAATATTGCAAAAACAATAAATCTTCGTAATTCAATGGAAAAACATAGCCTTGATCGTTATATTTTGACATGGGCGCTAGGACTATCAAAGCAAAATAATATACCAAGCTCTGAAATATCTAATGCAATTAACATGCTAAAAGGATGGCCTGGTATAGAAACGATGCAACGCAATGCTGAACGTGCTTTTCTTAACGAAACCAATATCACACACGCCATTATCCAAAAATTTTCTCATCATCCCCCCCTTACAGCACAAGGCATGGCTCTCTTTGCTAAAGCACTCATTACAACGGGACAAATCACCCGTGCTCAACACATTATTGCACCATGGTGGCATAAAACACGGCTTAATGCACAAGAAGAAGTATTTGTTCTTAAAAATGCAAGTGCTGCCTTAAAACCTATTGATCATTTAAAACGCATGCAGTTTATGTTGTATGCACATCGTTTTGATTCAGCGGCACGCGTTGCAAAATTAGCCCATGCTCAATCTCTTTTTGATGCTTTTGTGGCGGTTGAAAAAAATGATCCTAGCGCAACACAAAAATTAAAAGCTTTAGAAAGAGTATGGAAAAAAGATCCTCTCTTCCAGTTTGCTCGAATGCGCCATCTGCGGCGAACAGAACAATATGATGCAGCCGCAACACTCATGATGAAAACATCACAAGATGCATTCCATCTTATGAACCCTCAATCATTGTGGAAAGAGCAACGCGCCCTTTCTCGTGAAATGCTTGATTTAAACAAACCCCAAATAGCTTATCAACTCGTTGCAAGGCACACCGGTATGACATCTGCATTAGCCGTCGATGCTGAATTTCACGCAGGATGGTATGCACTACGGTTTCTTCATAACCCTAAGTTGGCAATGCAACATTTTTCACGCATTCCTCAACTCTCCTCTTTACCTTTTGCTGCATCACGTGGATATTACTGGATGGGACGAACAGCAGAAACGCTAGGAGAACATAAAAATGCCCAGCTGTACTTTCATCGCGCCGCTCATTTTGGCGCAACGTATTATGGTCAATTAGCCGCTGCGCGACTCAACCAAAAAAAATTTAATATCTCTTTTCCTAAACCAACAATCGCTGAGCGACAACATTTTAGTGCACGAAAAGCGATCAAAGCAATTCAACGTCTTGAAGAAGCTGGATATGCTGAGTTTGCTAAAGTTTTTTATAGAGAACTCGGAAAAAAAATAGAAAGCCCCGGTGAATTAGCTCTTCTGGCTGTTATGGCAGAAAAAAATGGTGACTATTATACCAGCCTCAGAATCGGAAAAATGGCTGCTTTCCTAGGAAAAAATGTCGGAGCACTCTCTCATCCTCTGGGAGCTATACCAGACTCTGCTCATATTTCTGTAGAAGAAAAATCGCTTATCTATGCCATTGCACACAAAGAAAGCGAATTTAATCCAACAGCCATATCACAAGCAGGTGCACAAGGGATACTCCAATTGCTTCCTACAACTGCAGAAGCACTAGCAAAAAAATACTCAATCGCATGGTCTCCTAAAAGATTTAGCAGTGATGCGCGTTATAATGTGACATTAGGCACCCATTTTCTCAATGAACAATTGGAACGTTTTAATGGATCCTATATACTAACTCTTATTGGCTATAATGCAGGCCCCCGCCGTGTCAATGAATGGATCAAGCGCTATGGCGATCCTCGAGGACAACCTCTCGATAACGTCATCGATTGGATTGAACGTATCCCTTATACAGAAACACGGAATTACGTGATGTGTGTCATGGAAAATTACGGTGTTTACAAAGCGAGACTCACTGGGAAAATAGATATAAAAACCGACTTGCTTTCTGGTCGACGGAAATAATATGCCTGAACTTCCCAAGTAGCATTTGAAAGGGTTCATAAGAAGTGTTTTTATTCCTTTTTAAATAGTACCCACATACCAACCTTCTTAGGACGTATAAGAAAGTAATTTTAATTGATTCAGTATTCATAAATTCGAAATGAGAAAACCCTATACTATTTGGGTCTTTTATTTCAAATACAAAATGATGAATTATCATTATAAATCAACAGGTAGTACAAATAATTCATTTCTTCTCAACATAGATGACAATATCATAGAGATTACAAATATAAGAGAAGAGTGAAACAAATAGCTCATCCTTTTACTGTTGCTTATTAGTCAATATTCAAATCTTGTGAAACAGCTTATTTTAAGACTATTTTTTCTGCTTACAATATTTCTATACCCAATAGGGGCGCATTATTGTGTATATCGTTTGGGTTATCTCTGATAACAGAAAGAGAGACTCATTGAGTTAGAAAGCCTTAAAGACAAACAATTCTCTTCTGCCCCTTCCCTTTTCATTCGGTTTTACGACTTTTAAATATGTCAATATCTTTTAATAATGAAGATGAAGCTTTGCTTTTTTCTCATTTTTACATATAAGCTCACATCCTTTACACAAAACAGAGCATCCCCAAATAGTATGTTTTTCTTATTTATATTATTGTTTTATTTTAATGTTTCTAAGTCCATTTCACAACGGTGTATCTGAAAAGTACTTACGAAAATCTTCTCACGAATGGTATAAAAATCGATTAGACCTTGAATTAATAAAAGCTATAGCTCCATCATCCCTTAACTCCCAATGTTGCAAAAGCCCTTTCATTTAGAGCACTCATAAGAAGTATGTTCACTGCTTTTTAGAAGTTTTTTGTCCATGCTCCTCCTCAACTTGTATCATAAGTAAGCGGATGGTTTTGATTGATTCAACATCAAAAAAATTCGAATAAATTATATTTTAACTTTCATCAAAATTATAAACAATCATTATAAATCAATATATTATAAGAAAATCGCCCCGTATAAAAAATCAGCTAAATATTAGGGATACTCTAATTGTTTTATTCACTTTTGATGGTGGTGGTGGTGGAAAAGAACCAACGCGTCGAAGGGCTGCCATCGCTAATCGATCAAGTTCTGGATCTCCAGCAGAAACAACGACACGACTAGAAAAAATACTCCCCTGCTCATGCACCATAAATTCTAACTTCACCGTTCCTTTTGTACGATTGGTGCGCTGTCCCACAATATAATTTTTTTGCCTTTCTAATTGTGACTGTACCTTTGCTAACCACTCCATTAACAACATATCTTCAAGCCCTGCTGTACCGCCGCCCTTGTTGATGGAAGAAGAACGTACCGCCTTTGCATTGGAGCGCTTTACTACTGCCTTTGGCATCGGTATTGTTTTTTTGATAAACGCTTTATGCTCCACTTTTTGAGGTAGGGGTTCTTCCAAAGGCTTTAAATCATCTTGTTCTACTATATGCTGAGGTTCTTCCGATTGAACTTCATCCACGGATTCCAATCCTTCTGACTCCTGCTCTAGGAGATCAGACTGTAATACTTCTTGCTCTGTATTAATATCCAACTCTCTATGAATATCTGGCAAGTCTGTATCAACATCCGGATATACAGTTTCTTGCACAAAAGTCAGCATAATCTCCGACGAGAGCAAGCCATTACTTATACCAGTACTTTGAAAATAAAACTGTGCTGCCAATAATACATGCAAAAAGAAAGCCCCAATAAATGCACCAATCCAAAGAATTAATAATTGTTTCGTATTTGCAAAATTCATCGTTTTTTCTGCCACTATTTTAAGCTTAATATTGGTGTTCAATCTCATTAAAACAGGCTATTTTGAAATTGCAACTTTTTTCTTGACTGATTTTGTCATGTTTAATATGGTCTTCTAATGATTTTGTGCTGTTGTCAAAATCATTCCTACTTGGCTGGCAAGTTTTAATTAGTGAGTCCAGCTTTTTTGTATTAAAAAAATTTCAAAACAGAGAGGGGATGTTTAAAAGGGTTATGATGTGTTATGCAAATAAGACGAAAAAATATCTATAAAAGCTGTGTAATTTTAAGTGCATTATCGGTTTGTATACCTTCATTTGTTTTTGCACAAAATAAAGATGGAAGTGCTGTCACTGAACTCAAACCAATCCTTATTAAAGGAAAAAAAATAGAAGATGCTTCAAATTCAATAACCATTCTGACTGATCGTAAGACCAACAAGAATATTGATGAAAGACAAATAACTGATGTTTATGATGTGAGTCGTCTTAATCCTTCCGTATCCTATAACTCAGAAAATAACAGTTTCGTTATTCGGGGTTTAGATGCGAACCGTGTTCTTACGACAATGGATGGTATTTCTCTTCCGTGGTTTAATGATATATTCCGTGGTGGAGGTGGAAACACAACTTTTGATTTCAATGCTCTTTCTACGTTTGATACTATTCAAGGATCAGATTCTAGTCTTTATGGTTCTGGCGCCTTAGGGGGAATCATTGCGTTGCGTACCCTTGATCCTGAAGACCTGATCGTGGAAGAAAAGAATTGGGGAAGCCTTATAAAAGGTGGTTATAATTCTGTTGATAACAGCTGGCGCATCGATCAAGCTTTTGCTGTGCGTAATTACCGGACATTTTTACTTTTTCAAGGATCTTATGTAGAAGGTCATGAGCGCAAAAATATGGGAACAGTAGAAGGGTATGAGGAACGCACGCGCAAAAACCCTTCTCACTTTGATAAAAATAACTTACTTTTTAAAATTCATCAATATTTGAGTGATAATCACCGCCTTGGTTTTACCGCAGAGCGTTTTGGTCATAAGAGTAACACACATGAATTAAATTCGTCTAAAAGATACGCTCCAGGTTCCGTTTATGAGCAGGATAATAAACTTCGTGAGCGCTTTTCTCTTTCTTATAATTATAATGGTAATGGTGATGCAGTTCTTGATGCGTTTAATGGGCAGCTTTATTGGCAAAGGCAATCAAGTCGTTACGTTATGACAGGCGTTCGTGTTTCAGCCCCCAAAGGGGATTATTTGAGAGATAATTTCTTGCGTAATATCAATTATGGTTTCAATGCTGATGCCCTTAAAAAAGTGGATTTTGGCACTATAAACCATACGTTAAAGTTTGTAATGAGTGTTTCGTCATCTAAATTTCATCACTATTTGTTAGGTAAAGACAATTGTCATATAAAAGAATACGCTCGAGGATGTCTTTTTGTTCCTGCTAATCGATCAGATTCGCCAGACACAAATGGTTACAATTTAGGTTTTGTTTTTGAAGATGAAATTGGGTTGGTTGATGATCGTTTTCGTGTAACACCGGGAATCCGGTATGATTGGTACAAATATGTTCCTCAGAAAACACCTTCTTATGAGAAAGCTCTGATTTCTGATAAATTCCCTCCAGAAAGAAGTGGTTCACGCTTTTCTCCTAAATTACGCGTGGAGTGGGATGTTCGTAATCAAGTAACGCTCTATGCTCAGTGGGCTCAGGCTTTTCGTGCACCACGTATTCCAGAACTTTACGTCTCTTATATCAAACCTTCTGCTTATTACGTGAAAGGGAATCCTGATCTTCAACCAGAAACAAGCAATGGGTATGATGTTGGTTTACGGTATGGAAATGTAAATTTCGGTGGTTCCTTCAATGCCTTTTTTAATCAATATAAGAATTTCATAGATACTGAGGATAGAGGGCCATCAGAGGAATTTAGATTTGCGCGTCGGCATTATATGAATCGTTTTCACGTGCAAATTTTTGGTGTTGAGACAAAAGCCCATTTAGTTCTTAAAAACGGTTTTCATAGCAATGTTGCTCTTGCTTATTCACAAGGAAAAGATCTTGATAAAAAGGAGTATCTTAACTCAATTCCTCCTTTGAAAGCAATTATCGGATTAGGATATGCAAAAGAGGTTTGGGGAAGCGATATTATCCTTACTTTGGCAGCTAAACGTGATAAAGTAGCCGGAGAATCTGATTACCAAAAAATTCCAGGATATCATGTCGTTGATATGACAGGGTGGTGGAAACCATTCGGTGAAACAGGACCTATTCTAAGAGCCGGTGTTTATAATCTTTTCAATACAAAATATTGGAATGTATCTGAACTTCCTTCAGGTAAAAGTTCAACACCAAAAGACTATTATAGCCAGCCTGGTCGTAACTTTAAGGTGTCGTTTGTACAAAAGTTTTAGTCACTTCTGTTAATTATTCGGTCAATAAAATCATATTGATAAAAGGATTAATTATTGTGTTTCTATTTTCAACATCTTTAAAATTACAAAGATTTGGTAGAAAAGTTTTAATTCTTTCTGTTTTATCGTTTTTTGATTGCTCAGCTGTTGGCGATAGAGTGTTATTTTGTGATAGATTGAACTCTTAAAAGAATTTAATTTATTGCCTTGGAATTGTAAAATTTGAAAGTTAGTTTTTGAGTTAAGTAGCATAAGGTAAATTCATGGCACATACAGCTGAAATGATTCTTCGTTTGCGTGAAGAAAAAAAAGAAATGCGAAACCGCGATTTTGCGGTTTCGATTGGTATATCTGAAGCGGAGCTTATTGCGGCTTATTGTACCATTGGAAAAGCAAAAAGGCTACAAACTGATGTTGCTACTCTCTTGGAAAATGCACCTCGACTTGGAACCGTCATGGTCTTAACTCGCAATGAATATGCTGTTCACGAAATAACGGGACGCTTTGAAAAAATTGTTCAAAACGAACATATTCCTATCACACTTGGTGAAATTGATTTGCGTATTTTTACAAAACAATGGAAGTTCGGTTTTGAATATGATGTCGTTATTCTTGGAAAACCTACAAAAAGTCTGCAATTCTTTGATCAACATGGCGTTGCTATCTTAAAGGTCTATTCTAAAGATATGACAAATATGGAAGAGTGGAATAAACTTGTTGAAAAGCTCCTTCTTGAAGATCAGTCTCCTGTTCTTAACATTCTTCCCGTTTCTCTCCCAGCCCAGTGTGACATAACAGAATTGGATATTGAGAGTTTTCGGGACCGTTGGCGGAAAATGACAGATGTACACCAACTTCACAAAATTATTTCCGAATTTAAAATTAATCGACATCATGCTGTAAAATATGTTGGTAATGAATTTGCCGATGAATTACAGGTAAATGCTGTTGAAATAATGCTTAACCAAGTCGCACAACAAGAACTGCCAATCATGTGTTTTGTTGGGAATAAAGGGTGTATTCAAATTTTTAGTGGGACTGTAAAAAATATTAAGCAAATGGGACCTTGGCTTAATGTTCTTGATCCAAGATTTGACCTTCATTTACTCACGTCTGGGATTTCTAGTGTATGGCATGTTCGCAAACCTACCCGTGATGGTTATGTCAGTTCACTTGAAGTTTTCGATAAAGATGATGAGATGGTTATTCAATTTTTTGGCGTACGCAAAGAGGGTCAAAAAGAACGTGAAGATTGGCGTTCTTTATTGAATAGTTTGCCATCATGCCAAGAAAACAGTAGTAACTAAGATAAGGTTAGACATGTTCATATCTCTTTTACATAGGTTATCAAACCTTTTTCTTATGTGTTTACTGCTCTCTCTTACTTGTTTTTCTAAACAAGTGATTGCTGAACCTGCAACGCGTTTTCCTGAAAATGCTCGAATTGTTTCTATCGGCGGAGCACTTACAGAAATTGTCTATGCATTGGGAGCCCAAGATCAACTTGTCGCCCGTGATAGTACAAGCGTCTACCCACAAGAAGCGCTCAAGCTTCCTGTGCTAGGATATATGCGTGCTCTTTCACCTGAGGGGGTTTTATCACTTGCTCCAGAGGGTATATTGCTTGTTGAAGGAAGTGGTCCCGCTTCAACAATTGATATTCTCAAAAAAACATCGATACCTCTGGTGATCATACCAGAAGACTACTCCCGTGAAAATGTGATAGAAAAGATTCGCCTCGTTGGTCAAGCCATTCATCGGGAAGTGCAAGCCGCAGCGTTAATTGAGAAATTGAAGCGTAATTTTTTAGACAACGATGCGCTTTTGGCGAAAGTAACAACACCAAAGCGTGTTCTTTTTGTTTTCTCTGTGCAAAATGGACGCGTCATGGCATCTGGAACAGGTACTGCAGCTGATAGTATGATCAAACTTTCAGGCGCTATCAATGCTATCACCGATTATAAAGGATATAAACTTCTCAACGGCGAAGCATTATTGAAATCAGATCCTGATGTTATTTTGCTTGTAAAACATGGTGCAAGATCAACCAGCATTGATAAGATTTTAGCCATACCGGCAATTCAAGCAACAACTGCAGCGAAAAATCATGCCATAAAACAGATGGATGCTATGTATTTTTTGGGATTTGGTCCACGTACTGCAGACGCATCAAGAGAGCTTATTGAGATACTTTATGGTGCACATCAAAACGGTAAGAGCTGATAAAAATGGTAGACGGTACATCCAGGATGCATTTACCTAAAGAAAAAGAAGGTAAAAAAATAAACCGTTCAAAGCAGGGGAAGATTTTATTATTAAGCTTAATAATATTCCTTATTTTAAGTATTTTTGGTGGGCTCTTGAATGGTGCAGCAAAGGTTTCTTTCGTTGATCTCCTCCATGTGATGCTTACACAAGATTTTTCGGTAAGTAGTAAAACGCGTGATTACCTCGTGCTCATCGACATAAGGCTTCCCCGTGTTATCTTGGGATTATTGATTGGAGCAGCTTTAGCTGTCTCCGGTGTTCTTATGCAAGGGCTTTTTCGTAATCCTCTTGCAGATCCCGGAATTGTAGGTGTATCAGCAGGTGCTGGACTTGGAGCAGTCTTAGCAATTGTTGTCGGCATTGCTTTTCCTGTTTCATTTGCACCTTTTCTAGAGCCTTATAAAGTTATCATAGGTGCTTTTTTTGGTGGACTTTTATCAACGATTATTCTCTACATAATAGCAACACATAACAGCTTTACCTCTATTGCAACCATGCTGCTTGCTGGTATTGCTCTTGGTGCATTAAGTAGTGCTGTTGTCGGAACATTGATTTTTGTCGCAAATGACCAACAACTGCGTGATATCACTTTTTGGAGTCTGGGCTCTCTTGCGGGCGCTACATGGTTGAAAGTATGGCTCGTTCTCCCTTTTATCGTTATTGGTCTTCTTTTCTCTCCCTTTTTATCACGAGCACTTAATGCCCTTGCTCTTGGAGAAGCTGTTGCTGGCCATATTGGTTTCCATATTCAACGCGTCAAAAATATTTCTATTCCCCTTGTTGCTCTTATGTGTGGTAGTGCTGTTGCTGTCAGTGGTGGTATTGGTTTTATTGGTATTATTGTTCCTCATATTTTACGTCAGCTCATAGGTCCTGATCATCGCTATCTCATTCCTTGCTCTGCTCTCTTGGGAGCAGCATTACTTATTTTTGCTGATATGTTTGCACGCTTAATTGTTGCCCCCGCAGAATTGCCGATTGGGATTGTAACAGCACTTTTTGGTGCACCTTTCTTTCTATGGATCCTTATATGCAAACGAGGAACAGACTTTTCATGATTGAAGCGACAAATATTTGTGTTCAGCGCGGAAAAAAACAGATTCTTAAACACATTAATCTTCAAGCTAAAAGTGGTGCTTTTACCATTATTATTGGCCCTAATGGATCAGGAAAAAGTACTTTTATCAAAGCTCTGAGTGGTGAAATTCCTTACAGTGGAAAAATAACTTTAAATGGTTATAATGTATGCCAAACAAAAACTCATGTAATGGCAAAAATGCGCGCTGTACTACCACAATCAACAACGCTCGTATTTCCGTTCTTAGTCCATGAAGTTGTAGGGCTTGGCCTTTCTGTAAACCAATTTAGCACTGCCAAAGCCGAATTGCAAAATCTTATCCAGAAAGCTTTAGATCGCGTTGACCTTTCTGATTATGGTAACCTATATTATCACCAATTATCAGGTGGAGAACAAGCGCGCGTACAACTTGCTCGTGTTCTTTGCCAAATCTGGAAACCTGTTCATAATGAGGTTCCTCGCTGGATGATATTAGATGAACCTATTGCTAGCCTCGATATTCAACATCAAATCATCGTTATGGATATTGCTAAACAATTTGCTCATTCTGGTGGCGGCGTTCTCGCTGTTCTTCATGATCTCAATCTTGCAGCACATTATGCAGATAGCATGATCTTGCTAAAAGAAGGAGAGATTTATTGCGAAGGAAATGCGACTAATGTTTTGACAACACAAAATCTCCGCGATGTTTATCATTGTTCCTTAAACGTTTCTGAATTACCTAAAGAAGATATCCCATTTATACTCCCTCAAACAGCATCCTCTTATGAGATTTAGATCCTAAAGCAGTCAGCTTCAATCTAAAAATTAATGTACCTAGCACAATAAAGTACGCAAATATTCAAGATTCTATTTTATTTTTAATGAACTCCTTTCTATCATCTAACGTCTTCCGCTCGCATCAAAGATATTTTTGGAAAAGACTATCTGTTTAAAATCTTTCAAGATTTTACGTACTAAAAATATTTGAGATTTTGTTTTGCTATCATACTTTTATATAATGCAAGTTTATACGACATAAATATGTATTTTCCTCGCTATTTCTATCACTCTTGTCTTTAATAAAAATGATCCAGAAATACATACAAATACCTTTGTCATAATAATTACATGGATTATTTATATTTTCTAGGGACTAGATAAAAATTAAGTACCTCTTAACAATCTGTAAAAGATTTATTTGTTGCTTTAACGGCGTTATTTTTTCTCATAACATATATGCTTTTTCTTTATCTTTTTTTATATTGATTCTTTATCTATCTCTGTAGTCAATAAAAACATTAAATATAATCATATTTTTATTTTTCTTCCTCTATTAGAAAAATTGTTTATTGGTACATCAAAAGAATTAAACTATTGAATAAAATATTTAAAATAAATTCAATAACGCTTCTTGTCGTCCCCTTAACGCAAAAACAATGCGTAATATAGAGATGAAAAGAAAGTATAACGATAATTTCACTCAAGGAGTATACAATTTACAAATATAACCTACATCATAGCATTGCAAAGAAATAAAATTGATAAAGAGATGAGAAATCTCTTTATGAGATCAATTCGCTGATACAAAGATATACTGTTTTTGTAATAAAACGCTACAAATGTTGCACTTTTTCATGCCTCAGATTGAGTAATTGTATCACTTTAGCCCCTATCAAAACACCTGATGAAAAGATATATCTCCAGATCATTTAATGGCAAATTTAAAATAATTTTTACATATTTTCTCTTCATAATCATACAATTATAATAAATTATATCCTTAACTCTTCCCTCCAATCATTTAAAATTATTTTTTAACTCTCTCAAGTATTGTATAAAGAGTATAGATTTCCTCTTCACATACATAAAAAATAACGCGGAATTGCTCCGCGTTAACAAAATTATCAAAGTGTATAGATTATTTATGAGCAGATCATACTCATGATTTTATAGCATAGACAACAGTTGTATTAACAGGGCGCGTTTCTGTTTCACCCGTATGGGAAAGAGTGATCTTGTGTGTATGTGCACCAGCAGAAGCTGTTGTCCCTTTCAGGGTCGCATTATAGGTATAATGATTTGGTAGTCTTCCAATATCACCAACGGGCCATCCTACTGTTTTATACTCAAAACTGTGTGCATGCTCGCCTGCTTCTTCAATGGTCCCAATATGCGTATGCGATCTTATGCTATCTTGTTGTTTATCTGCAAATTTTCTACCACCATCTAAACCACGGCCATCATCAAAGCCGCGTAAAAACATACCTCTAAAATCAGGAACTTTAAAAGTTCCATAGCTGTTTTTCCCCCATTTATCACCTATTGCCTTGAATAACTGCGGATAATCCTCACACTTATAGGACTTACCATCACATAAAAGCCAACCATTTGGCACACTTTGCATAGCAAATGTTGCAATGAATCCAGCAGGAAAATTTTCTATTTTTGGTGGTGTAGGATTTAATAAATACCACCCTTCATGCTCTTTTATTAAAACACCATTATTATATACCATTTCATAAATGCCACCTCTTTGCAGCTCTCCCCCTTCTAAGGGGATAACCCCCACATCAGTGGCTTTATAGATAAGCTTTTCTCCTATATTATTAACAGTTATTGTCGTCGTGCCAATATTTGTGCCACGAGCTTTAAAACGTATGATGATATCATTGTTGTATTTCTTTATTGGTGAAACTGTCTTTAAGGTAATTAATGTTGTTTTATCTTCCGCATTTACCATAAAGCTTGAGTCAATAGATCCACCATTATCTGCAAGATATTCTCGTACGCGCTGCATCATCGCCCGTGCACTATCATTAACAGAACTAGGCGGCTGTCCTTCTGCCCAATTAATGATACTATCTGAATAAGCATTTTCATCAGCCTTTAGAGACCAATCGTAAATATTTGACATTTTAAACCCCCATTATTTTCATAGTTTTTCTAACAACTTCTCGTTCTGTGCACTAAAATGTGCTGCCGCTGTTGATTGATACATCATAACCACTGCACCATCCTTATTTACGCATTTTATCTCTCTTCACTCCTTCCAATTTTATAACCTAAATTCACCAGACGCTTTTCATAACATTAGTATGAATGCTTTCTCTTCTAATGTATAATGTAACCACCTCATCTGATGTTACTTAATATCTTGTTTTGTTGTTTTGCTGTTGTTATATAATTATTTTTTAAATCTTGCATCTTGTTGCAAAATTTATAAATATTATTCAAATTTTTCCTTATTATGGATTTCATATAACCATTACTGAATGTAATAACTTATCATCCACATAGAAAGTTTCTGACTTAAACATTATCTTTTTTTATTTTTTTCAGTAGTTTAAATCTATCTCATCGATATTTTATACCATATATTTTAAACAAAGAAATTCTATCTTTTGGCTATCATTTGTATTAAAACTTTAAAAATTAGCTTCAAATTTTTTACATGCTTCATTATCTTTTTATTCACACGCAGATACTTTGTTCTATTTTATTCAATTTATTTCTGAAATTGTGTCACAAGATTAGCACCAATGTTTTTTTGAATAAGCTTTTATTCAATCTAAATGTATCATAGAAAATATATTCAATATGGACACTTGCTCCACACTTTCATTAAACTGGAAATAAAATACTTTGAAATATCAAATATCACACACCTTCACAAAATTTGAAGGTTGTATCCGATCCGGAAAAAATTAAAAAGCATAACCTAGCCCCTCCCCCAATCTTTATGAACAATATCCTTGTTTTTTAAACGCCCCATAACCAACTTTCCCCCTCCCACACTTAGCACATCTCCCTCTATATACTATTATATGTATATGTTTTTTGCAAGAGCAATAAATCATTCTAAACAACATCTTGCAATTATTGGTGTTCTTCTTAATTCAAGACAATATTATTTTTAATAATAAAGATTAGGTATTGTTTCCCGCTTTTGTTTATCGCATTCTTAATGGAAACATCCCCCTCATGAAGAATAGAATACCCCAAACAAAATATAATGATATTGCATATTACGCACTTTTTAAGAAATATTGCTCAAAATATACTCCTTTCATTTTACGACAGCGCACGTCAATGATACAATAGCAAGCCATTATAGATCATCAGCTTTAAGCTTTTGAAGATACAAGTGGAATCCATCATACATTTTGTTGGCCTCCACTTTTTGACAGCCTCACATCTTAGAATGTTCATTAAATGACATTTGGCTTCCTTTCTTCAAGTGTTTTGCCCCATACGCTCCCACTTATGACGTGCAAGGAAGTGTTTTTATATGAAAAGATATATGATGAGAGAATCTTATGGTATTCTGAGTTATTATTTTAATATGAAAAAAATCTCAATCAGAGCCATAAACTATCTACTTTTTCTCTGATAATCCGCTTTTAACTTTATTCTGGTTTATAAAAGCTTCAATATCATAGTTTATCACTTCATAATATTTATTTTCACTCTTAAAAACACACCAAAATCGTTTAAAATATATTTTTATGATTGACAATATAGATATTTAAGCCAACCATATTCGTATTAACAAAAATACTTTAAGTGGGAGGAGGCATGCAAATATTAGAATAGATATTGTATCAGTTTTTCAAAATAACTTTTCTTGAGCTGTATTGGGTTTTCTTTGCTACAAAGCAATACTTACCCCTATTCATCCGAATGCTCGTGATTGATAATTTGAATACATCTCCATTAACATCGTAACTCCATTAACATCGCAACCTATTTTTGAACTCCGTGTCTATAAGGAAAAAGTTTGTGCAGAAAAATACTCCATCAATTAGTTGTAACCCCTTTCCCGCTTCACGCAAAATTTATCAACAGAGCCTTCTCTTTTCTGATGTGCGCGTACCATTGCGTGAAATTTCACTGGCTGATGGCAGTGGTGAAAAACCTTTAAACGTCTACGATACTTCTGGCCCCTACACAGATAAAGATATGATCATTGATATTACAAAAGGCCTTCCAGCAATTAGCTTGCCTTGGCTCTCTAAACGGGATGATACTGAAACTTATCCTGCACGATTAGTTAAACCTGAAGATAATGGATTGACTTCTGATAAAAACCTTACACCAGCCTTTAAGCAAAAACGTTCTATTTTACGAGCAAAAAATGGCAAAGCAATTACACAAATGGCTTACGCACGCGCAGGCATTATTACCGAAGAAATGGAATATGTGGCTATACGAGAAAATGAAGGATTAGCAGTAGAAGAGCGGCAAAATGTACCATCAAATGAAACATTTTCTGGATCAATACCTGAAACTTATACTGCGGAATTTGTTCGCAATGAAATTGCTTGTGGACGCGCCATTATTCCACAAAACATTAATCATCCAGAGTGCGAACCTATGATTATTGGACGTAATTTTCGTGTTAAAATTAATGCCAATATTGGAAATTCAGCAGTAACTTCATCTATGGAAGAAGAAGTTGATAAAATGGTTTGGGCCATTCGCTGGGGAGCAGATACAGTTATGGATCTTTCTACAGGACGAAATATTCACAATATTCGTGAATGGATTATCCGAAATTCTCCTGTGCCCATCGGAACAGTTCCTCTTTATCAAGCACTCGAAAAAGTACAGGGTATTGCCGAAAACTTAACATGGGATATTTTTCGTGATACCCTTATTGAGCAAGCAGAACAAGGTGTTGATTATTTTACCATTCATGCAGGATTAAGACTACCTTTTATCCCTTTGACCGTTGATCGGGTAACAGGTATTGTTTCACGAGGTGGTTCTATTATGGCAAAATGGTGTTTGCATCATCATAAAGAAAGTTTTCTCTATGAACATTTTGATGAAATTTGTGATATTGCACGCACGTATGACATCTCTCTTTCATTGGGGGATGGATTGCGTCCTGGCTCTATTGCCGATGCCAATGACGAGGCCCAATTTGCAGAGCTTAAAACCTTGGGAGAATTGACAAAAGTTGCTTGGAAAAAAGATGTACAAGTTATGATTGAAGGCCCTGGGCATGTCCCAATGCACAAAATTAAAGAAAATATGGAGCAACAATTAGATCTTTGTCATGAGGCGCCTTTTTATACTTTAGGACCTCTTACAACGGACATTGCTCCGGGTTATGATCATATTACATCAGCAATTGGTGCCGCTATGATTGGATGGTTTGGAACTGCTATGTTGTGTTATGTAACACCTAAAGAACACCTAGGACTCCCCGATAGGAATGACGTAAAAACTGGTGTGATTACTTATAAAATTGCTGCTCATGCCGCAGACCTTGCCAAAGGTTTGCCGAGAGCACAATTGCGCGATAATGCTCTTTCGCGTGCACGATTTGATTTTAGATGGCATGATCAATTTAACCTTTCTCTTGATCCAGAAACAGCCTGTGCCTTTCATGATGAGACAATGCCTAAAGATGCCCATAAATTGGTGCATTTTTGTTCCATGTGTGGACCAAAATTCTGTTCTATGCGTATTTCCCATGATATTCGTGATGCTGCAGCACTCAAAAAAACAAAAGGTGAAGGTATGATTGCTATGGCTGAAAAATATCAAGAAAGTGGTGATCTTTATATGGAAATTGTTCCTCCTCAAAAAAAGAAAGTAAACAGTTGAAGAACATTCTTATCAAAGGTGCAGGTGTAGGCGGCTTAACAGTTGCCTTTATGTTACAGCAAAAAGGTGCTTCTGTTACTGTATCAGCCCCCCCTCATTCACCTATAGGAAGTGCTAGTTGGTATGCAGGAGGAATGCTCGCACCTTACTGTGAAAGAGAAAATGCGGAACAGATTGTTGAAGATCTTGGTGTACAAGCTATACAATGGTGGCGTAAAACGCTCCCCAACCTTGTCATACAAAAAGGCACTTTAGTAGTTGCACCTACACGAGATAGAGGAGAGCTTGAACGATTTTTTATGCGTACGCATAATCACAAAACCATAGATAATACAGAAATAGCTCATCTTGAACCAGATCTTGCGGAACGTTTTAACTGTGCACTCTTTTATGAAAATGAAGCCCATATTGATCCTCGCAAAGCACTTATGGCTTTAAAAGAAAAGCTTCTCAACAATGGAGCCTGTTTTGTTGATGTAGAGAAGGCTGAAAAAAATTTTGATATTGTTATTGATGCGACAGGAATAGGACGTTTAGGAAAAGATAAAAATATACGGGGTGTACGTGGTGAAATGCTACTCTTGCGGAGTACAGAAATTAAAATTTCCCGCCCAATTCGTCTTCTTCATCCACGATTTCCACTTTATGTTGTTCCACGACAGAATGATATTTTCATGATTGGCGCAACGATGATTGAAAGTGACTTTGATGGTGCAATCTCTGTAAGATCAATGATGGAATTGCTCAACGCGGCCTATACATTGCACCCTGCTTTTGCCGAAGCAGAAATTGTTGAATCCGGCATTGGTATTCGTCCAGCTTATCCTGATAACTTCCCTTCTGTATGCAAATATGGTAACCATATCTCTATTAATGGATTTTATAGACATGGTTTTCTTTTGTCTCCAGAAATGGCAAAACGAGCAGTGAAATTGGCATTGGAATAAAGCATGCAAATATTTGTTAATGGTGAAACACTTCAAACAGAAGCTCCTTTTCTTAGTCTCTTGCTTGTGGAATTGGGGTATGAAGGAAATTGGCTAGCAACTGCTGTTAATGCTGAAGTTGTTCCTGTAGATGCGCGAGACCAATTTATTTTGCATGAAGGAGATAAAGTGGAAATTTTAAGCCCAATGCAAGGTGGTTAATTATGTTGAATCTTTATGGACGACAATTCACCTCTCGTCTTATGTTAGGTACAGCGCAATATCCTTCTCCTGTCATCCTTCGTGATGCTATTCATAAATCCAATACAGAAATTGTAACCGTTTCATTACGTCGAGAAAGCGCAGGTGGAAAACAAGGAGGGCAGTTTTGGCAATTCCTTCAAGATCTTGGGGTAACATTGCTTCCTAATACTGCTGGTTGTTATACTGTTAAAGAGGCCGTAACCACAGCGCAATTAGCAAGAGATCTTTTTAAAACAGCTTGGATTAAACTCGAAATTATCGGTAATTCAGACACCTTACAGCCAAATATTTTTTCCTTAATCGAAGCTGCTCAAATTTTAAACAATGAAGGTTTCAAAATTTTTGCCTATACAACGGATGATCTCATTGTTGCTGAAAAACTTTTCGACATTGGTTGCCGTGTTATTATGCCTTGGTGTGCTCCTATTGGTTCTGCCAAAGGACCTCATAATACTGATGGATTGCGTTCTATCCGTGCTTACCTTCCTGATGCTACTCTTGTTATTGATGCCGGCATTGGACGCCCATCCCATGCCGCCATTGCGATGGAACTAGGTTATGATGCAGTACTGCTTAATACCGCAGTTGCTAAAGCAGCTGATCCTGTTTTGATGGCTGAGGCCTTTTCCAAAGCTATTCAGGCAGGGCGTATGGGGTATAAAGCTGGCATGATCGAAGCACGCAATGTAGCAGTCCCTTCAACACCAATCATTGGAAAAGCGGTATTTTCATGAAACTGGATCCTTTTTACCTCATCGTTGATAACGCTGATTGGATTGAACGTTTGCTTCCTCTTGGTATCAAGCTCGTACAATTGCGTATGAAACATGAAAATCAACAAATAATCCGTCAACATATTAAGCGTGCAAAAAACATATGCAATAAATTGGGAACACAATTAATTATTAATGATCATTGGGAAATAGCAATTGATGAAAAGTGTAATTTTATTCATCTGGGACAAGAAGACCTGAGCAATGCTGATCTTCACGCAATTCGTAAAAGTGGTATAAAAGTTGGTCTTAGTACACATGATGAACATGAATTGGATATCGCACTCTCTGCTAATCCTGAGTATATTGCACTTGGTCCTATTTATCCGACAATCTTAAAAAAAATGAAATGGATGCCACAAGGACTAGAGAAAATCAAACAATGGAGAAAACGGATTGGTGCTTTACCTTTAGTGGGTATTGGTGGGTTAACACCAGAACGTGCAGTTAGTGTTTTAAATGCAGGAGCAAATAGTGCTGCTGTTGTGACTGATATTATCCTCCATAAAAAACCTGAAGAGCGTGTACAGCAGTGGATAAAAGTGACACAAAAATGGCGTTGATACCTTCCATTCTTATTGTTGCAGGCACTGATCCAACAGGAGGTGCCGGTATTGTTCGTGATATAGAAACCTCTGCACATTTTCAAATAAAAGCAAATTTAGCAATTACTTGTGTTAACGTACAAGATGATAATCGCGTTGTCGAAATCATTCCAATGTGTGGAGACCTCGTCGCTGCGCAAATGCGTGCTGCTCTAGAAGCAAATCCAATAAGCGCAATAAAAATTGGTATGACGGGGACAAAAGCAATTATAGCAGCAATCTGTAACGTACTCAAAGACTATCCCCATGTTCCAGTTGTTTTGGACCCTGTACTTGTCGCTTCATCAGGAGGAAAACTAATAACAGAAACAATCATCGACACTATGATCGATAAACTGCTTCCTCATGTTGATCTTTTAACACCGAATAGAGAAGAACTCGCTCTTCTTAGCCAAAGTCCATTGGCATCTAATGATAAGCAAGCAATACAACAAGCAAAAAAACTTTTGTCATTGGGAGCTCGCTCTATCTTAGTAAAAGGCGGACATGCGGAGGGTCCTCTTGCAATTGATAGCTTCATTGACAAAATTGAAGTCATCAATATTTCTACTCCACGTTTAAAAGGAACAATGCGTGGAACAGGTTGCATTCTATCAAGCGCTATTGCAGCGCATTTGGCACTCAATGAACCTCTCATTTCAGCTGTAAAAAAAGCAAAAGAATATATCCACACATTGCTTTTAACCCATTGTGAAAACTGTTTGTAACGTCTTAGTGTTTTCTCATATAAAAGTAATAATTATATATTTCAATTAATATATTTAATTTATTTAATAAAAGCTATTAAATAAATTAAATAATAAAAAATTATACTTAATTTTTTAAATAAAATACTACAAAATTCACTTTCACTAAGTATTAAATATAGAATATAATGATTAAAAATATTATCACGCCACTTGCATTCAGTAAAAAATTCTTTTATTATGAGTGAGTTTATTTTGTTTAAAAAGTTGAAATAGCGCAATTTAAACAAATTATACATTTAAAGATGCATATAATCGCGAAAACTCGCATTTTACGATTTGCCTTTTTTGTGAAAAGAGAGAATCCTATCAGCATTCTTATACATTAATGGCTAGCGAATACGTTTATAAAACTTGAAGGATAATTTTGTTTGATCTATAGTGCCTAGATCATTAGAAAAAGTAAAATGTTAAATCAAACGCCGTACTCGATTTCCTATGAAGAACTCTTAAACTTTTATAAAGAAAGTGGTGCGGATGCCGTTCTGACAGACTTCCCTATTGATCGTTTTAAGCAGTCTGCTTGTTCAGAGAGAAAATTAACGCCTGTTGTTAACATTTCTGGTAATCAACAAACATCTGCCAAAACATCTCCAAGCGTAAAATTAGATAATCATCCACTGTATAATTCTAGTCCTATACAAAACGAATCCGCTGCTATAGAGAGTGCAAAAAGTGCAAAGACACTTGATGAATTAAAATCTGCCCTCCTTGCATTTAATGGCTGTTCACTAAAATTGACAGCAAAAAATACCTGTTTTTCAGATGGAACAGCAGGAAGTCCCCTAATGCTCATAGGTGAAGCACCAGGACGAGAAGAGGATATACAAGGAATTCCTTTTGTGGGAAAAGCAGGGGTGTTACTTAATAAAATTCTCGCATCAATTGGCTTAGCAAGAAATAATGTTTACATTGCCAACACTATTCCTTGGCGTCCACCAGGAAATCGTACACCAACACCAAGAGAAGTTGCCTTGTGCCGCCCTTTTATTGAACGGCACATTTATTTAGCACGTCCTCGTGTTCTTATAGCACTGGGAGGCGTTGCTGCACAATTTCTTACTGGATCTCAAAATGGGATTATCCGAACAAGAGGGAAATGGCATATCTATGAAAGCGAAGATAATATAAAAATACCTGTTATGCCAACTTTTCATCCAGCTTACCTTCTTAGAACCCCTAGTCAAAAGAAGCTTACATGGATAGACTTCTTAGAAGTAAAAAATCGCCTCGACAGCCTTTTGTAATTCTTTAATCCTATCTTGCTTCTAAAATTAAAACACCCTTCTTTAACTCTTAAAATACTAATGGGAAAAAACTATGAAACAGCCAATAACATCTATTTATCGTTTGGAAGATTACCAACCAACTCCTTACGCTATCCCTAAAACACACCTTTCTTTCCAATTGGCACCAACAAAAACCTATGTTACAGCCATATTGTTTATTGAGCCCCGTCACGATACAAAAGAATTAACACCTCTCGTTCTTTCTGGTGATGATCTTACTTTAATTTCCGTTTCTATTAATGATGAGATATTAGCCCCAAACACTTATAGAGTGACGCCTTCACGTTTAGAGATTACAACGCCACCAACGGCTCCTTTTACATTAAAATTGGTTACGGAACTGAATCCTGAAAGCAACCGCCAACTTATGGGGCTTTATCTTTCAAATGGTGTTTATTGCTCACAATGCGAATCGGAAGGTTTTCGTCGTATCACTTATTTTTACGACCGCCCAGATGTTCTTTCTACCTATAGAGTAAAAATTGAAGCAGATTCCAAAACAATCCCAATCTTGCTTTCAAACGGTAATCTCGTGGGAACAGGAACTTTAGAGAATAATCGTCATTTTGCTATTTGGGAAGATCCTTATCCCAAGCCATCTTATCTCTTTGCTTTAGTAGGTGGAGATCTTGATAAGTTAGAAGACCATTTTACAACTGTATCTGGACGACGTATCGAGCTTGGTATCTATGTAGAAAAAGGAAAAACCGAACGCGCAACCTATGCAATGGATGCTCTTAAACGTTCCATGCGTTGGGATGAACAATGTTTCGGACGCGAATATGATCTTGATGTTTTCAATATTGTTGCTGTGTCCGACTTTAACATGGGAGCAATGGAAAACAAAGGCCTTAACGTTTTTAATGATAAATATGTTCTTGTCGATCCTGAAACAGCAACCGATCAGGATTATAGAAATGTTGAACGTGTCATTGCCCATGAATATTTCCATAATTGGAGCGGTAATCGTGTTACCTGTCGCGATTGGTTTCAACTCTGTTTAAAAGAAGGATTCACTGTTTATCGTGATCAGGAATTTTCATCAGATCAAAATATACGCAGCCTACAGCGAATTGAAAATGTAAAAGCATTAAAAGCGACGCAATTTACAGAAGACGCAGGACCTCTTGCGCATCCTGTACGTCCTCGTCAATATAGCCAAATTAATAATTTTTACACCACAACTGTTTATGAAAAAGGTGCTGAAGTTGTTCGCATGATACGAACTATTTTAGGTCCTACTCTGTTTCGTAAAGGCACTGATCTTTATTTTCAACGTCATGATGGACAAGCTTGTACAATTGAAGATTTTATTACCTGTTTTGCTGAAGTATCTGGTCAAGACTTCTCCCAATTCATGTTGTGGTACGAACAAGCAGGAACACCCAATGTAGAAATCGATAGTCATTATAGCGATGGTGTTTTAACAATTCATACAAAGCAACATATTCCCGCAACCCCACAACAAAAAACAAAAAAGCCCATGCTTATCCCTATCGCATTTGGCTTATTAGGACCTAACGGAGAAACCCTCGCTTATGAAGCGGATACAGATATTCAATCAGACGTTATGCTTTTATCCAAGGAAAGCCAAACGTTTACATTAAAAGGACTGCGTGAAAAACCCGTTTTATCACTGCTGCGAGACTTTTCTGCACCAATCATTCTACACACGCCATTTAATGAAAGTGAACTTATTTTTCTTGCACAACATGATGACAATCACCTTAATCGCTGGCAATCTCTTAATCATTTAATGACGCAAGCTTTGCTTCAAAGCATTCAAGATAAAACACAAGCAGCAAAAGAAACAATCTCCTCTGCTTTGCTAAACCTGATTGAAACAATCATAACAGATGAAACCTTAGAGCCTGAATTTCGTGCCTTCTGTTTAAATTTACCTAGTGAAGTTGAGCTTGCTCATACAATCGGTAAAAATATTGATCCAGATCGTATTCATTACGTGCGCAATCAGTTTCTCGCTTCACTTGCACAAACACATCAAAAACTCTTAACAAAATTTTATGAACAAATGCAAACCCAAGAACCCTATTCACCAGACACTGTACAAGCCGGAAAGCGAGCATTCAAGAACATACTATTGGATTATCTTTCCATTTCTGAGAACAATCCAAATCGTGCGGCGACACAGTATGCAACAGCTGATAATATGACTGACCGAATGGCGAGTATTGCTGTTCTCGTGAAGCGTTTTAATGAAAGTGAGCAGGCACAAAATGCCTTAAATGATTTTGAAAACCGCTATCGACATGACCCTTTGGTTATGGATAAATGGTTTTCTATTCAAGCAATGGTTGCTGGCACATCAACACTCGAAAATGTTCAAAAGCTCATGCAACACCCGCTATTTTCAAAGGATAATCCTAATCGTGTACGATCTCTGATCGGTATCTTTGCCTCTAACAACCTAACAGGCTTTAACAGAGTTGATGGTGCCTCCTATGATTTTCTTTGCCAAATCATTTTAGAAATTGACAAAAAAAATCCACAGCTTGCTTCACGATTATTAACAACTTTGCGCTCTTGGCGACAATTAGAACCCATTCGGCAACAAAAACTTGAAACGGCATTAAAAACGATTGCTGCCGCACCAAAATTATCAAGCGATGTTTCTGATATCATCAATCGTCTACTCACTTGAAACAAAAAAACATTTTAAATCAATATACTATAATATTTTTAAAAATAAACTCTACAAGCTACTTTGATCATCATTAAACCTATAAACAGGCAATCTAAGCCTGTTTATAGGCCATGTTTAAAATGCCTTTTCCTTTTCATATTCCAAATTCATAAAAGTAAAATACTTTTTTTTAAAAAAAGACTGGACAGAAGACTCCTGTTTTGATTCATTGCACTCTCATGGGGTTATTAATGAATATCGAAGCAGTTTTTAAATCACATTATTCCGGAATTAAAGGAACAAGAGATGGCTAAATTGGACGCATATAATGCGCCAACGGAGATATATGCTGATTCAAAATCGAGCGCTCAAAGCCATAAAGCGCAGACAAAGCGTATTCATCTGTTTTCTGGCTCTACCTATCAAAAGCTTCTCTTTATTGAACCTTGGTTGCGACGCTCACTTCCATTTGTCATTGTGGCATTTCTTATTGCGCTTGCAGCAATCCGTTTCGTATCAATCTATGATTGGCGCAACACAATTGATAAAAACACGCATTCTACCATCACTCTCTTAGCTTCTCATATTACCAATACAATCGACCGTGACTTACTTGCCGCCACTCGACAAGGAAAAGCTGCTGCTCTTTCTCATAATCATTTACAAAATATCCTAACCAATTTTCGTAACAAAGGTTTTATAAAAACCAGCGCTGTTATTGCTATTGTCGATCAAAAAGGCAATGTCCTAGCTTCATCAAGTTCTGAGATCATCCTAGGAAAACCTTTGCAAGATTTTATCTCTGACAGCATTGCTTTACAATCTCTTGGACAACACGCTGGAGTTATGAAAATCACAATAGGCAAAGATACCCCTGCTCTTGCTTCATTTCACCAAACAGAAAATGGACAATATGGCGTATTCATTAGCGAAAAGATGCAACATATTTATATGGAATGGCGGAAAGCTCTCTCGTTAAATATAACCATGTTCATTGGAACTAGTGGCGTTATCCTCGCTCTTCTTTATGCTTATTATAACCAAATTGTACGAGCACGCAAAACAGATCTTGTTTCAGAAAAAATTCAAAACCGTATTGATATGGCAATGATGCGTGGACGCTGTGGACTATGGGATTGGAATATGGCCAGTGGGCGCGTCTACTGGTCACGAGCAATGTACGAAATGCTCGGCTATGTCCCTCAAGATGCATTGCTCTCAATTTCCCAAATTAGCGCCATTATCAATCCAAATGATGCGAATTTTTTTGACCTTGCTCAGGAATTAATGAGCGGCAAAAAAAAGCATATCGATATTAACGTTCCTATGCGTCATGCTGATGGTCATTATGTATGGATGCGCATTCGTGCCGAAGTGACTGAAGAAGAAGAACCCCATTTGGTTGGTATTTCCTTCGATATTAGTGAACAGCAACAATTGGCTGAACAAACGGCACAAGCCGACCTTCGTATTCGTGACGCGATTGAAAACATTTCAGAATCTTTCGTCTTGTGGGATGCTGAAGGACGTTTAGTCATGTCCAACAGCAAATTTTGCGAATATGCCGCTATTCCTAAACAAATTCTCCAATCAGGTATCCAACGTGCAACCGTCGAAGCCATGGCACGCCCTGCTCTTAGTGAATATCCCCTTAAAGATGATGGTACTGGTAACTTAACCAGTATTCGCCAAACGGCAGATGGTTGTTGGCTCAAAATTAACGAACGACGAACCCAAGATGGAGGATTGGTTTGTATTGGTACTGACATTTCTGAGCTTAAACAACAACAGGAAAAATTTGAAGACAGCGAAAGGCGTCTTTTTTCTTTCATTCAAGAACTCAAACGTGCGAGAGGGAGTGCTCAACAACGCGCAACAGAAGTTGAAAAACTTAATAAAAGTCTGAAAGCAGAAAAAGAACGCGCCGAAAGTGCTAATAAGGCTAAATCAGAATTTTTAGCCAATATGTCTCATGAATTGCGCACTCCACTAAATGCTATTCTCGGCTTTTCAGATATTATGTTACAATCAACCTTTGGCCCTCTTGGTTCACAACGCTATAAAGAATATATGCATGATATTTATAATTCAGGAACCCATCTTCTAACCCTTATCAATGACATCCTTGATATGTCAAAAATCGAAGCTGGAAGATTTACGCTTGATTGTAAAAATACCGATCTTGAACCTATCATTAGTGAAGCAGTACGAACACTAACGCCTCAGGCTCAAGAAAAAAATATTGCTGTTACAACAAACATTACCCCAGAACTTCATGCTGAAGTTGATGGTCGTGCAATGAAACAGATTTTCCTTAATCTCATCTCTAATGCCGTTAAATTCACTCCTTCTGGCGGAAATATTGATGTCTGCGCTTTCAAGAAAAAAAATAATCTTATTTTTAAAATTACAGATACAGGTGTTGGTATTCCACAATCAGCAATTAAAAAACTTGGACAACCCTTTGAACAAGTTGAAAATCAACTTACTAAATCTCATACGGGCTCAGGTCTTGGCTTAGCCATTTCACGCTCCTTGCTAGAACTCCACAAGGGAAAACTTGAAATTACTTCAAAAGAAATGAAAGGAACAACTGTAACGATTATAATGCCCATCACACAAAGTTAAATTTCTCCATTTTGTTCTCGTTGTAGTAAAATCTGTTTCCGTTTGTCCCCCCAACGATACCCTGAAATAAAACCATTTTTACGCACAACACGATGACACGGAATGATAACAGCCAATTCGTTACGTGCACAGGCATTAGCAACGGCACGAAAAGCATTCGGCATACCAATACGGCATGCTAAAACCTCATATGAAATTGTTTCACCACATGGTATATCACATAATACTGCCCATACTTGTCGTTGAAAAACTGTACCATTTATATCTAAGGGAAAATTATATTTTTTTACCAGCTTAGGTGTTTCTATCATGGCTATAATATGGGCAACTTCTCTCTTAAATGTATTGTCACCTACAACTTGTTGTGCATCACCAAATCGTAGCGTAAACTCCTGTAGTAATTGCTCTATAGTGTCTCCTAACGCACTATGACAAATCCCTTTTTGAGACCTAGCCACCAAAAGCTTTCCTATTGATACATCTTTCAGACAAAATCTCGTTTGGGAAATGCTCGGCATTTTATCCTTCTTTATATTTTAAAAAGTTTTGAACATCACCATAAAGTAAAGGGAGAGTATTTACTCTCTTTTAAAAACAAACAAAATCATTCTGAAATTATCTCCTTAGCCATTGTATTAAAATACACTCTCACCCTTTTATGAAACGGACACATCTATAGATTGACGTTCCCTACCCTAAAACGGAAACTTCGACCAGAGCCGACTTATCAACAATCTTATTGTTTATTTAACAGATTCCAACTGAAACCATTTTATATGGTTTATTTCATAAGCTCTCTACAGACAAATTTGGTCCTGAATTTTATCATACGCTCTAACAAAAAACACCTTAATGTGGTAAATTTTCATACCTTATATCACAGCTCTAAACAGCAGTATTTTACGGAACAACACGATAAGTTTCCCATTTCATTGTACGAAATCCCATCAAACCATAAATAATGGCTTATGTTTTACAAGCAATAGAAAAAGCGCGGGGTCTCTTAGGCAAACAACGTCATAAAACACAAAATATGCAAGCAATGTATTGGGAAGATGTTCCGACTTTTTATGCTCCACGTATGATTGAATATTCTAATTTGTTGGAGCACTGTTATTATTTTTTATCAAAGGTCATACTTTTGATAGACTGATGAGATGACTCAACTCAAAAAAGAAATTTATCTTAAATTTTATGAAAAAAAGCATGGAAAAGGTATTTTAATGCTTACTTTCTTTGTCACTTAACTTATAAAATAACTGTAGCTTCAAAACTGAAATATTTTGCCTGCAACAATCGCACATAGATATTTGTCATAGGAAAAAGTCATGCCCAAACGCACAGATATAAAATCTATTCTTATCATCGGAGCAGGACCTATTATCATTGGTCAGGCATGTGAATTTGATTATTCTGGTACTCAAGCCTGTAAAGCATTAAAAGAAGAAGGTTACCGAATTATTTTGGTCAATTCTAATCCTGCCACGATTATGACAGATCCAGATCTAGCTGATGCAACTTATATAGAGCCCATTACGCCTGAAATCGTTGCCAAAATTATTGCCCATGAACGTCCCGATGCCCTTTTACCCACTATGGGAGGACAAACAGCCCTCAATACTGCTTTATCATTAAAGCGTATGGGTATTTTAGACCGCTATCATGTTGAAATGATAGGAGCCAATGCTGATGCTATTGATAAAGCTGAAGATCGTGCTTTATTCCGCCAAGCGATGGCAAAAATCGGTTTGGAAACGCCACGCTCTATGTTAGCCAATGCAACAGAACTGAAAGAAGAAAATCGCCAACAACACGCAAAAACGTGTGCTGAACTTAAAGCAAAGCTTTCTGGTACCGCGCTTGACAAAGCACTCGAAGAACTTGAGCGCAACTGGCGACATACCGAAGCTGATCGCAAACAACATTATATCGCTCATGCAACAGCAAAAGCAGTTCAAGCTCTTGATGTTGTTGGGCTTCCAGCTATTATTCGTCCTTCATTTACCCTTGGTGGAACTGGTGGTGGAATCGCTTATAACCGCTCTGAATTCTATGAAATTATTGAACGTGGGCTTGAAGCTTCACCAACAACAGAAGTATTAATTGAAGAAAGTGTTTTAGGGTGGAAAGAATATGAGATGGAAGTTGTTCGTGATAAGAACGACAATTGTATCATCGTTTGTTCTATCGAAAACATTGATCCAATGGGGGTTCATACCGGTGATTCGATCACTGTAGCACCTGCTCTCACCTTAACCGATAAAGAATATCAATGTATGCGTAATGCTTCGATTGCTGTTTTGCGTGAAATTGGCGTTGAAACGGGGGGATCCAATGTACAGTTTGCTGTCAATCCTGAAAATGGGCGCCTCATTGTTATTGAAATGAATCCGCGTGTTTCTCGCTCTTCAGCGCTTGCTTCAAAAGCAACGGGGTTTCCCATTGCCAAAGTAGCGGCTAAACTGGCTGTTGGTTATACACTTGATGAATTAAAAAATGATATCACGGGCGGTGCAACACCAGCATCATTTGAACCTTCTATTGACTATATTGTGACAAAAATTCCTCGTTTTGCGTTCGAAAAATTTCCCGGTTCATCACCTGTCCTCACAACTGCGATGAAATCTGTAGGAGAAGTCATGGCAATTGGACGCACTTTTCAAGAATCGTTACAAAAAGCACTCCGTGGACTTGAAACAGGGCTTACGGGTCTTGATGAAATTGTGATTCCAGAGCATGCTGAAGGTGATGAAAAAAGTTCTATACGCTCAGCCATTGCCATACCAAGCCCTGATCGTCTACGCTATATTGCTCAAGCTATGCGCACAGGCTTACCTTTAAATGAGATTCACCAAATTAGCAAAATTGATCCGTGGTTTTTAGAACAAATAGCCTCCATCATTGAAATGGAGCAGCGTATCCGCATTCATGGATTACCCCAAGATGCAGATAATTTACGTATGTTAAAAGCTATGGGCTTTTCAGATGCGCGATTAGCCTCCCTTATCGGACAAGAAACCGATTATATCGCAGCTTTGCGTAAATCACTGAATGTTAAACACGTCTTCAAACGGATCGATACTTGTGCGGCTGAATTTTCTTCTCCTACAGCCTATATGTATTCAACATATGAAGTTCCCTTTGCAGGTGTAGAGCACTCGGAAGCACACGTTTCTGAACGCAAAAAAATTGCTATTTTAGGCGGTGGACCAAACCGCATTGGGCAAGGTATTGAATTTGATTACTGTTGCTGCCACGCTGCTTTTGCACTGCGTGATGCAGGATTTGAAGCGATTATGATTAACTGTAATCCTGAAACAGTTTCAACCGACTATGATACCTCTGATCGCCTTTACTTTGAATCTTTAACAACAGAAGACGTTATCGCTATTTTAGAAGCAGAACAGGAAAAAGGAGATTTGGTTGGAGTCATCGTCCAATTTGGCGGACAAACACCCTTGAAATTGGCAAGCGCTCTAGAAAAACACAACATCCCCATCCTAGGTACTTCACCTGACGCTATCGACTTAGCTGAAGATAGAGATCGCTTTCAAAAACTGTTATTTAAACTTAATTTAACACAACCTCAAAATGGTATTGCCCACTCCATCGAACAAGCACGCCTCATTGCCCACGAACTAGGCTTCCCCTTGGTTGTACGTCCATCTTATGTTTTAGGAGGACGTGCTATGCAAATTATTCGTGATGAGCGTAGCTTACAAAATTATTTACTTGAGAGTGTCCCTGAATTAATTTCAGAAGATATCAAAGTCCGTTATCCTAACGACACAACAGGACAAATCAATATATTGCTTGGTAAAAATCCGCTTCTTTTTGATACCTATTTAACAGAAGCAATTGAAGTAGATGTTGATTGTCTCTGTGATGGCAAAGAAACACTAATCGTTGGTATTATGGAACACATTGAAGAAGCTGGTATCCACTCTGGTGATTCAGCATGTTCTTTACCAGTCCATACGCTCTCAAATAAAATAGTTACTGAATTAGAGCGCCAAACCAAAGCATTAGCACAAGCACTTCATGTTCGCGGTTTAATGAATGTACAATATGCTATAAAAGATGACACCATTTATGTCTTAGAAGTCAATCCCCGTGCTTCACGTACTGTTCCATTTGTTGCAAAAACGATTGGTCGCCCTATTGCTAAAATGGCTGCACGTATTATGGCAGGAGAAACGCTTCATGATGCTCTTCAAGCTTATGGTGGATTACCTTCTTTGCAGGAAAAACAACATATTGCTGTCAAGGAAGCAGTGTTTCCTTTTGCTCGTTTTTCAGGTGTTGATACACTTCTTGGTCCAGAAATGCGCTCAACCGGTGAAGTTATGGGTCTTGACTATGAGTTTTCGCTTGCTTTTGCTAAAGCCCAACTTGGAGCTGGTGTAAAACTCCCTAAAGAGGGAACTTTGTTCGTTTCTGTAAGGGATGAAGATAAAAAACGCATCTTAAATCCTGTAAAACGTTTAACTGAGCTTGGCTTTTCTGTTGTCGCCACAAGTGGAACACAAAAATTTCTCACCGAACACCACGTTGAAGCAAAAAAAATCAACAAAGTTCTAGAGGGACACCCCCATATTGAAGATGCTATTCGTAATCGCCAAATTCAATTGATTTTTAATACAACTAGCACTGCCAGTGCCATCTCAGACTCAAAATCATTACGTTATGCAGCACTCATGCAAAATGTTCCCTATTATACAACAATAGCTGGAGCCGAAGCCGTCGTAGAAGCGATCAAAGCACTCAAAAAAAGGCACCTTGAGGTACGTTCACTACAAAGTTATTTTAGTTGATTTTTTTTCTACTTAGTAAAATGTACACTATTTTCTTGTTTTTTCTTTATATAAAAATTGATTAAGACTTGCTTTTTGTTCTAAAAACTTTTATAGAGGTTTCATCGAATTTTCGGTTACGTGACTTTCTTTCCTGTGCAATCTGCACTTTCGACGAAACTTCTCCCACCTAATTTCGATCTACAGCCGTATTGAAGGGATAAAAGCTTCAATGCTCAATATAATTATATATTCTAAGGAGTTTCCTATGTCTACAGGAACAGTTAAGTGGTTTAATACAACAAAAGGTTTCGGATTCATTCAGCCTAGTGATGGTAGTGCAGATGTATTTGTACACATTTCTGCCGTCGAGCGTTCAGGTCTAAACAGTCTTAATGAAGGGCAAAAAATCTCTTATGATGTTCTTCAAGATCGTCGTTCAGGAAAATTTGCCGCTGGTAACCTTGCAGCACTTTAAAGTTTAAATTCTGCAATATTTTATTTAGAAATCTTCGTCTGTAACGACGAAGATTTTTTATTTTGTATAAAACATTATTTTACCTTGTTAAAATAAAAGACTGCTTATCTCCTTTGCACAATTTATCAAACCTCCTCTATCTTTCCTTTAAATCTTTCATAAAACCTAAGAAGAAATGACCTTGCAAAAATCTCAAAAAAGAAGAATATAAAGCCTATGTAAGAGTATTGTGGAAGTTTTTTATTGCATACAATATAATCTCTTATAAAATATTCTTAAAGCAATAATCATTTGATATAATATAAGGATTTTAAATTATGGCTTTTATTGCCGACAAACTGTCTCGTATCAAACCTTCTGCAACAATTGCTGCTTCTCAAAAAGCCCGTCATTTAAAAGCATTAGGGCGAAATGTTATTGCTTTAAGTGCTGGAGAGCCAGACTTTGATACCCCAGACAACATCAAAAACGCGGCTATTGAAGCTATTCGAAGGGGAGAAACAAAATACCCTCCCATATCTGGAATTCCAGAATTGCGCCAAGCAATTTCTGCAAAATTTAAAAGAGAAAATAACCTTCTTTACCAACCAGAACAAATTATTGTTGGTACCGGTGGTAAACAAATTCTCTTTAATGCATTTATGGCAACTTTGAATAGAGGAGATGAAGTCATCATTCCATCTCCTTATTGGGTTAGTTATCCAGAAATGGTCACACTTAACGATGGTACGCCTGTCTTTTTAGAAACAAAAGCGGAATTTTCTTATAAACTCCAACCACAAGAGCTAGAAGCTGCCATTACCCCAAAAACCAAATGGTTTATCTTTAACTCTCCTTCAAATCCATCAGGTGCCGCTTATACATATAATGAACTGAAAAAACTCACCGATGTTTTAGTAAAATATCCTCATGTATATATTCTCACTGACGATATATATGAACATCTCACGTATGAGGGTTTTACCTTTGTTACTCCAGCTCAAGTAGAACCAGCGCTTTATGATCGCACACTCACAATGAATGGTGTTTCTAAAGCTTATGCGATGACGGGCTGGAGAATCGGTTATGCAGGCGGACCACAAGAACTCATTAAAGCTATGGATACCATTCAAGGCCAGCAAACATCTGGCACGAGTGTTATTTCACAATGGGCTGCAGTTGAAGCTCTCAATGGACCACAAGACTTTATCACTAAAAATAAAAGTATTTTTCAAGCACGCCGTGATCTCGTTGTTTCCATGTTAAACCAAGCTCCTGGCATTCACTGTCCAACACCCGAAGGTGCTTTTTATGTTTATCCTTCTTGCAAAGGACTTATTGGTAAGAAAACACCTAACGGTCAATGTATTATGAATGATGAAGACTTTGTCATAGCGCTTCTAGAAACAGAGGCTGTTGCTGTCGTCCAAGGGTCTGCTTTTGGACTTGGATTAACTTTTCGTATTTCTTATGCAACATCAGAAAAACTGCTTGAAGAAGCTTGCTTACGTATCCAGCGCTTTTGCAACAGTTTAACTTAAAATTTTTAACATCATCTCTTGTGATTGTTTTTTTGCCGAATGTTAGTATATCCGAGAAAATACCAGAAACTGCGTCATGGTCTAAATCTATCGATTCAGCAAAAATATCTATGAATAAACACAAAAATAGATGCTGTAGATAAAGATCAAAAAAATCTAGCTATCAAATAAATGAATCGGTCTCTTATCATAAGAGATGACAAGCCTATTCTGCTTTCTCCATTCAATTTATAACTCTAAAAAAGACCGAGCACTTTTAAACACAATTGCCCTTATAATCAAAGGCCCTTACAATAAAATCTCTTCTATTTCTTTCTCAGCTTCTTCTTCGTCCTAAAATGAAGAAGAAGCCACCTCCCATCGTTGTGTAAACAATCCAGTTTCCTTTAAGTTCTATCTAATAACTACTTGATTTACTTCATAGGCTTTATGAACAAGACCTGCCTTAAATATTCATCTCACATTCTAATAAAAAGCACTTCATGTATAAGGTTTTAAATATTTTATATCACGCTCCTAAAAGACAGACTTTTACAGTACAGTAGAATACCCCCTCTCAAATTCCTCATTGAATTTTAGTATTCTTAAAAAAATTGTTGGATATCCGCCAGTTTCGAAATTTTTTCTTTATCATCTTCCCATATATTGCAATTTCTAGGGACTCTTTCAAAAATTAAAAAAAAAGCCGGACATATGTCCGGCAAATTTGGAAAATCCTCAGAGATAAAATCAATCTGATAGATCTTCGTAAGGGAACACTCAAGAAAACGAAACTGGGAGGCAACATAATCAAGAGATAATATTCTATGTCATTTTATAAGGAAAAGCACAATAAAGACTTAAGCGTATCTGCTATGCGATAAACACATAGCTTTAAATTTGTCTCCATCATGTACCACTCTCTTTAATTAAATAGTAAAAATGTTAACTACACCATCACACGATTTTCCATTTTTCAATATATAATAACCCTCACCGTTGCTAGCATTCATAAAAAACATTTATCCCTCTTTTCAAAAATATTTATCCGCACAGACTCCCTCCACTTTTAATGTGCAACAAATAATTTTAATTGATTCAATATAGGCAAATTTGAAACGAAAGAATATTACGGGAGTCTCAAGTTGCAAAATAGCTAATTGTCCCTTATAAATTAAGATATTAATATTAAAAAGACCACTGACGGGCTTTTAAAAAAATATAATCTCGAAAAGCATTTAACCTTGCCAAATTCTTTAAATTATAAGGATAACAAAAAAAAGTATCAAAAGAAGGAATATCAACCATATCAGGAAAAAGACGCACTAAATGCTCATCATTATTGACGATATAATCAGGAAGCACAGCAATCCCAAGATCACGCATAAGCGCATTCTTTATTGAGATGATATTGTTGATTTGTAGAACTGAAACGCGCAATGATCCATCACTTCTACCAGCCTTTTCCAACCAATTTAAACCAGACAAATAAGGTGGAACCGGTTCACCGAACGAAATAATACGATGCTCATCGAGATCAGACAATTTTTCCGGCTTTCCATAATTTGCAATATACTTTTCCGAAGCATAAACATGCATATGAATTGTAAAGAGTTTTCTTTGTATAAGATCAGGTTGTTTGGGTTGATGTAAGCGAACAGCACAATCCGCATGACACATTGTCAAATCAAGCTCTTCATCGGAAAGCAAAAGCTGAACCTGCATATCAGGATAAAGACTAAGAAATTCTGGCATACGCTCTGCAATCCACCCTGCCCCCATTCCAAAGGTCGAGGTCACACGCAAGTGCCCCGTTGGTTTTGCATAGCTTTCACTTAATTGCAAACGCACACTTTCAAGCTTCATCAAAACATCATGAGCTGTACGATAAAGAGTTTCTCCTTGTTCTGTAAGAATCAAACCACGCGCATGACGTTGAAATAAGGATACCCCAACCTCTTGTTCTAAAGCCGAAACCTGTCGTGAAACGGCTGATTGAGATAAATGAAGTTTTTGAGCAGCATGCGTAAAAGATCCCGCTTCTGCTGCAGCGTGAAAAACCCTTAACTTATCCCAATCCAACGGTGGCGCCACAATTAATTTTACCTCTATATTCTCTATGTTCTCAATGGGTGACTAACGCTTGAGTATATCCAAAAACCGTTCTGCTTCCAACGCTGCCATACATCCTCTTCCCGCAGCTGTTACAGCTTGGCGGAATGTTTCATCTGTCACATCCCCAGCAGCAAAAACACCAGCAATGCTTGTTGCTGTTGAGTCCGGTGCTGTCCATAAATAGCCACTTTGTTTTTGTTTCAGCTGTCCTTCAAACAGAGAAACAGCAGGATCATGCCCAATGGCAATAAATATGCCCTCTGCATTCACTTTCATCTCGTGACCTGTCTTAACATTTTTCAGACGTGCCCCTGTTACAACAGCGCCCATTGAATCTTGAGCGGGTAGCCCCAAAATTTCTTCGACCACATGATCCCAAAGAACACGTACATTATTACAAGCTAGCAACCTATCTTGCAAAATTTTTTCTGCCCGAAACTGCCCCCGCCTGTGAACCACGCTTACACTTTTAGCCAAATGCGATAAATAAAGTGCTTCTTCAACAGCCGTATTTCCTCCTCCCACGACAATAACGTCCTTATCACGATAAAAAAAGCCATCACATGTCGCACAAGCGGAAACACCTCCGCCCATAAAGGTCTGTTCACTTTCTAAACCAAGCCAGCGCGCTTGAGCTCCTGTTGCAATAATCAGTGCATCACAAGAATATTGTGTTCCTGAATCCCCATATAAAACAAAAGGATACTTCAACAAATCAGCCTTTATAATTGTATCATAGACAATTTTTGTCCCCATATTCTCAGCTTGTTTTGCCATTTGCTCCATCAACCATGGTCCTTGAATGGGATCTGCAAAACCTGGATAATTCTCAACATCAGTTGTAATTGTTAATTGCCCACCCTGCTGCAAGCCCGTCACCAAAACCGGCTTAAGCATTGCTCTTGCTGCATAGATCGCCGCTGTATAACCAGCCGGACCTGAGCCAATAATCAGCAGACGAATATGAGATTGTACCATTAAATCCCCTTCACTTTATTATAAATTAATTATTCTATAAATGATAACGGAATGCAGCCTTTTAAAAAAATATTTTTCAAGAGCCCTAATTATGTTATGTATACTTCTTTTCAAGTTTTATGAAAAGGTCTGATTACTAATTCATCAAGGCGCGCTAATGTTAAGAATTAATCCTTATCCTATAAAGAGAAAAATGTAACTTCTTATGAGCACAAAACCATAATAAAAAGAGATACAAAGATAGGGAACGATCATTTTTCAATTTATTATCAATGTCTGTGCACGTTTTGCCTTAATCATGGGAGGAGCAATGCTTTTGCCAATTTTTGTGGATTTGCACGACAACAATCGTAATTGGATAAGCTTTCTCTATTCTTGTGCCATAACCACCATGTTAGCAACGCTGATTCTTTTAGCAACTAAGGGGGCTACTTGTCGTTTTTCAGCACGCCTTGGTTTTATGCTCACTGTTTGTCTTTGGCTCACAGGAAGCATCGTGGGTGCCTTACCTCTTTATCTTTCCCCTCTACCCATTTCTCTAGCAGGTGCCATCTTTGAATCTGTCTCTGGAATTACAACAACAGGCTCTACAGTCCTTTCGGGTCTTGATAATTTGTCGCGAAGTATTTTGTTATGGCGTTCTATCATATGCTGGATTGGAGGCATCGGTTTTATCGGTTTAGCCCTCTTGATTTTGCCTTCACTGCGTGTGGGGGGAGTACGACTTTTTCATATGGAATCATCTGATAAATCTGAAAAAATATTGCCTCGCATCAACCAAATTGCTAATGGAATTATCATAGCTTATGTTGGTCTCACATTGGCTTGTATGCTTTCTTATTTTGCTGCAGGCATGAATTTATTTGATGCCATTAACCATGCAATGAGTACAGTAGCAACTGCTGGTTTTTCGACTCACGATGCTTCTTTTGGCTATTTTTCTAATACACCAGCTATCTTAATTATCTCAACAATCTTCATGTTGCTTTCTGCTTTACCCTTCGTCCTTTATGTTAAATTAGTTCTTCCTGGACACTCCAAACGCTTCCTTGATCCACAAGTAATTGTTTTTCTCCATATCGTTCTCCTTTTCAGCTTTGCTTTAGCAGTGTGGCTACGGTTTCATGATCATCGCGCTTTCCATTTGGTTTTTCTTGATGCCATTTTTCACCTTTCATCCATTATTAGTACCACAGGTTACAGTGCTGAAGATTATCAACTTTGGGGCCCCTTTGCGCTTGGAATTTTCTTTATTGTTTCTTTTACAGGTGGGTGTGCTGGTTCTACTTCTGGTGGTATGAAAATCAATCGCCTTATTATTCTTTGGCGTATTACACAAACAAATATACAAAAACTTCTTTCTCCTAATGTTGTCGTAAAAGCTCGCTATGATCACTCAAATATATCAAACGATGTTGCTCAAGCCGTTTTATTTTTTGTATGTCTTTATATGTTCTGCCTTGTTATCGGCACTGCACTTTTGCTTACAACCGGTCTTGACTTTACCTCTTCCTTTACAGGTGTCTTAACCGCACTTTCAAATGTTGGTCCAGGCTTTGGAGATATCATTGGCCCTGCAGGTAATTTCTCTACAATCAATGATAATGCTTTATGGATTTTAAGTTTTCTAATGTTAGCTGGACGCCTTGAAATCATAACAATATTCGTCCTTTTTATTCCCGCTTTCTGGCGTGAACAATTCTAATGCATAGAGTATTTTATGCTACCATGATAAAAAATTTACAAGATAAAAAGGCGAGAACAGTATGCGTCATAATATTCACCCCTCACCCAATCTACTGAAGATTTCCTAAAATTTCATACAAAACATCATATCAATGATATAAAAATAATTCAACAAAAACAATCAAATACCAATACTCTCAAAGCCATAACATATAAAACTTCACTTTATTGATCTTCTTTATCAAATAAAGTGGACGCATAGAACATTCTTTTACGAATAATCCCTCATGCAAAAATATGAATATTTGCTGATAAAAGTGTTTTTTCTCTTTAATAGAACAACATCTTTATGGAAAATAGAATGCATTCTATTACAAATTTACGAGCTTGTTAAAAAACATCTCACAATACTCATCTTATTCATTTCACAACAATTCTTATGAAAGGTATAAGATCTAATTGGTCCCATCATTTTTACTTAAATAATAAAGTGCATACCGAAACCACAACATAAGATACAATTAGCACCATCATATTATTTTTCTGCTGTTAATGTGCAACAGACTGCATTTCAGACAATTTATAAGAAATCTCTTTACACCTTTCTTAAATAGTTTTTATCCGCCACATGCTCTCTTCCAATTGTGACGTGCAAATGTATAGTTTTTATTGATTTACTATAAACAGATTTGACATGGAAGAATCATACGATATTGAAAGTTCTTATTCAAATTGCAAAGATAAATTATTTATATGATATCAATATATTAATCAAAGCACATTTTGTTTATGAATTTCTACTACCCGAAAATATGTACAACTATTTTATCCATGAAAATACTAGAGAAAACCTCAAAAATTTTCTCTCATTTAAGATAAGAATTTTTTTGCTCTATATTTAAGTCTTACAAAACGTAATAATATTAGCATGACAGCGTTAAGATAGTGCATAAATCTCTAGACTTTAAAAGTTAAAGTATTATTTTCTCATTCTAAAATATTGCTGGAATTAAAATAATTCTTCTCTCTCCTCGTATGCTTTGTCATAAGCCATATATCGCTCTCAAACCTATAGATTTTTTAATCTTTGATCCCAAACTTTGAGAACTTCTTATAGCGTTATATGAAAGACATGATAAATTTTTTGAAATAACACTTATATAATTGAGATGTTTTCTTGATGATCATAAAAAACCTTTAAAGGAAACACTTTTTATCATTCCTCAAGAAGATTTTTGATATAATATATTTTAAAGTATTTTTTCCGCAAACAGTTCTTTGTAAATACTTCCAATCTCAATTGCCTCCTTTTCCAAAGGAAAGTGAGTACGAACATGGGTTAAAGCTTTCTTTCCGGCTGCTAATGTTTTTTCTACATCAGAAAAATAAAGTTCAATCGCTGCCGTTAAAGCCGAACCATCTCCTGCTTTTACAACCGTTCCTGTTTCTGCTACTACCAACTCTTTATAAGCTCCCGCATCACTCGTTACAACCGCAACCTGTGATGCCATTGCCTCTAATGGTGTTAAACCGAAACCTTCTGTACGAGAAGGTGCCACATAAAGTGATAAACGACGATACCATAAAGGTGTATCCAGAATCTCACCAAGAAAAATAATGCGATCATTCAGATCAGCCTTAGCAATCTTTTGGCGTAATTCTTTTTCAAAATGATAATGTTGTTCTGTCGTACGACCAGCAATAAGTGCTGTCCACTCAGGATAGTGGGGCAATAATGCTATCATAGCATCAACAAATAAATCTGTTCCCTTTGAGCTACGCACACGTCCAAAACATCCTACCGCATATTTTCCTGGAAATCCTGTTGAAGAAAAGTAATCATTAAGAGTCTGTGGTGGCGTAAAACGCCTTACATCCACCCCATGCATAATAACCTTGTGAGGCACTTCTAGATAAGCACCCGTATGCGTACTGGTAGCAATAACTCTATCCATACGGCGAATCAACCATTTGGTAAAAGGCTTATGATGGCGTTGTGAAGCCGATGTGAATATAAGCCTCAGCTTCATTCGCAAGATATCGCGTAAAAAGATCCCACAAAGCATCTCAATATTGCGTCGTGCATGCCAAATACGAAATGATTTCCCTTTCGGACTTTTCCAAAGTCCGAAAAGGTCCCTAAAGGTAAGAGCAGGCAAGTTTTGTGGTAATCCAAATCCCAAAGTAGATATACGCACCCCCTGTTCGCGCTGTAGTGGAATAAGCTGAATAATCGTAGATGTCACTCCCGACAAACGCTTTTTTAAATGAGGCGCAATAACCTCAGTTTCTTCCAAAGAGATACGCATAATAATCCATATGTTATTTAGATGTACTGAACCTTAATGATCTCATAATTATGCGCACCACCTGGTGCATTCACCTCAATCACATCACCTTCTTGCTTGCCAATAAGTGCACGTGCGATAGGCGAAGAAATAGAGATTTTACCAATTTTTACATCAGCTTCTTGATCCCCTACAATCTGATACACTTTTTTTTCTTCAGTATCCTCATCCAAGAGTTTAATGGTTGCGCCAAATTTTATTTTGTCACCTGAAAGACGCGAGACATCTATCACTTCTGCTCGTGCGATATAATCTTCAAGCTCATTTATACGCCCCTCATTAAGACTTTGCGCTTCTTTAGCTGCATGATACTCGGCATTTTCTGACAAATCACCATGTGCTCGCGCCTCAGAAATTGCTTCAATAATCCGCGGACGCTCCTGTTGTTGACGCCAACGCAACTCTTCTTTAAGACTTTCAAAACCAGCTGTAGTCATCGGAACTTTTTCCATAATCCGTCCCTTTCTATTACACGGAAAGTTTAATAAAAATACAAAAAACGGCTTCCAAAATTACTTTTGGAATCCGAAAACTACGATCTTTTTCATTATATAGTACAGTCTCTCTGTTTTCCATATAAAAATAAATAAAGGGAACAAAACATGCACCAATAGTGTTTAAAACATCTCATTTTGGTGTTTAAAATATTAAAATTCACTCTACTGCTGAGTCTCCTAAAGAAGAAAGAATTGTATTTTTTTCTGTTTTATCATAGTCTGGCAAAAGAAATCATATGTGATACGAAGAGAGAAGGATAGAAAATTACTAAAGAAGTTCTTTGCAGTAAAATGAAAAAAATCATAATTTTTTTTATGTTTGTTCCTTTCTTTTTAGCCACAACAATATCAGAGGCAGCAGATGCTTTTGTTACGAGAAATCTTAATTTTAGAACAGGTCCCAGCACTCAGTATGCGCTTTGTGGCTTAATCTCTGCGGGGGAATTGGTCTTTGTCAAAAACTGTGAAGGAAACTGGTGCCATATCCGATATAACGCTCAAATGGGTTGGGTGTCATCTCGTTATCTTTCATTTAAAGATGGAAATGATCTTTATCACACATACACAATGCCTTTAGTGCCCAAACGTACCGATTATTCTCCATAACAGCCATAATAACTTATGCCCTCTTGAATATCATCATGGAAAAAATGCAATAGTGTCTATGAACAACCACAAATATGCTCCCTCCAAAGAAATACTTCGAAGAATTTGTCTCACAGAAAAAACTTGATCAAGATCCTAATGAAAGCTCCAATAAACCAAAACAAATCTGTTCAATAATGTTTTGCTGTTGTTGTAATGAAATTGTAAAAATTAGTATTTTCTTTAAAATCACCAGCACGCTTCTATCAAAGGATACAACAATGAAAAATGGTGTTACTGCAACAGTAGAAGCTCTTTCTGCTCTCATTGCTTCAGGTAATCCTCTTTTTAAGAATGGTGCATTATGGACACCTCACCGCCCTATTCGTCCTGAAAAATCTGAAGGTGGTATTCCATTTCAACTCGAAACATCTTTTAAACCAGCGGGAGATCAACCTCAAGCCATTAAAACTCTGGTTGAGGGAATTCAAAAAGATGAACGTACACAAGTGCTTTTGGGTGTTACCGGCTCAGGAAAAACCTATACAATGGCCAATATCATTGAAAAAACACAGCGTCCAGCTCTGATTTTAGCTCCAAATAAAACTTTAGCGGCACAGCTTTATGGAGAATTTAAAAGCTTTTTTCCTCACAATGCTGTCGAATATTTTGTTTCTTATTATGACTATTATCAACCAGAAGCCTATGTTGCACGCTCTGACACTTATATTGAAAAAGAGTCCTCTATTAATGAACAAATCGACCGGATGCGTCATGCTGCAACACGTGCCGTCTTAGAGCGTGATGATGTTATTATCGTCGCATCTGTCTCCTGCATCTACGGAATTGGTTCCGTAGAAACCTATACGGCCATGACCTTCGAAATAGAAAAAGGGGACAAACTCAATCAACGAAAACTCTTGGCTGATTTAGTCTCTCAACAGTATTATCGACAAGATATCAACTTCGTTCGTGGTTCCTTTCGTGTACGAGGGGATACAATCGAAATTTTCCCTGCCCACCTCGAAGATCGTGCTTGGCGTATTTCGCTCTTTGGCGATGAAGTGGAAACAATTACGGAATTTGATCCTCTCACCGGACAAAAAACAGGCGATCTTCAATCAATTAAAATTTATGCCAACTCACACTACGTAATACCACGCCCAACACTTAACCAAGCGATGAAATCTATCAAAATGGAACTCGTTCAACGCCTCGATGAATTGAACGAAGCTGGGCGTCTTTTAGAAGCACAACGTTTAGAACAACGTACAGTTTTTGATTTGGAAATGTTGGAAACCACCGGTTCATGTCCGGGAATTGAAAATTATTCACGTTATTTAACAGGACGAAATCCCGGTGAACCACCCCCAACTTTATTCGAATATATTCCACTCAATTCTCTTGTTTTTATCGATGAAAGCCATGTAACCATTCCCCAAATTGGTGGTATGTACCGAGGTGATTTTCGCAGAAAAGCAACTTTAGCAGAATATGGTTTTCGCCTCCCTTCCTGTATGGACAACCGTCCTTTGCGCTTTGAAGAATGGGATGCCATGCGCCCACAAACAATTGCTGTCTCCGCAACACCTGGACGCTGGGAAATAGAACAATCCCATGGTATTTTTGCTGAACAAATCATTCGCCCAACAGGGCTTGTCGATCCAGAAACAGAAATTCGTCCAGCACGCACTCAAGTCGATGATGTTGTGAATGAAATTCGGAAAACAATTCAAAAGGGCTACCGTACATTGGTGACAGTTCTCACAAAGCGTATGGCCGAAAACTTAACTGAATATCTCCACGAACAAGGTATTCGTGTACGCTATATGCATTCCGACATTGATACATTAGAACGCATTGAAATTCTACGCGATCTTCGGCTTGGCACCTTTGATGTCCTCATCGGTATCAACTTGCTCCGAGAAGGCTTAGATATTCCAGAATGTGGTTTTGTTGCCATTCTAGATGCCGATAAAGAGGGCTTTTTGCGCTCTGAAACTTCCCTCATACAAACAATCGGACGTGCTGCACGTAACGTAGATGGCCGTGTTATCCTCTATGCAGATACGATCACTGGTTCCATAAAACGAGCCTTACAAGAGACACAAAGACGTCGACAAAAACAAATAGCCTATAATGAAGAACACCATATCACACCGAAAAGTATCAAAAAAAATATCGGAGATATTCTCAATTCAGGTTATGAAAACAACCATATTCGTACAAATATCCCTGATGTCATCGAGAAAAAAAATATGGTTGGCAACAATTTAGCATCTCATATTAAACACCTCGAAAAATTAATGCATGAAGCAGCTGCTGATCTTAATTTTGAAGAAGCAGCACGCCTTCGCGATGAAATCAAACAATTACAAAAGATAGAACTAGAACTCGCGGAGAATCCCTTAACACATCATAGAGAACAATCCCCCCAAGAGCCCGTGTTACAACCAAGTCTTTTCTCCAAACCAGACCTTGCACACATGGGACCAACCATGGACACTGGTATTTTGGAAAATCAAAAAGGAAAATCTCGTAAAAACACTCCTAATCAAGCAACAATAAAACGAAAAAAACGCAATCAATGAAGGAGCAAGAAATTTCACACCGCCAAAACTAATCTTTAGCTCTTCTAAAAAACTGACTATCGATGAAGAGTAAACAGTATTGCCCTAAAAATAGATAACAGCAAATATTAAAAATATTCCAATTTTTCTAAGATAACATAAGAGAGGATATTTTACAAAAAATGCCTAAAATTATTGACTTTTCAAAAAATCTTTCTTGTTCAACCTTATTATAAAAATCTTTAAAACTGTAAAAACTTCTAAAATATAAATAAATGCAGACAAATTTTAAAAAATATCTTCCATGAAACAAAATATTACTACAAATATATTATATTTATACAATTATACTATAATATATAATTTAATATTAATCATAATTATATAGTAATAAAACTATAGGCTTTATTTATAAAATAGTTATTAAATTACATTAAATTAATTGATAGGAACAAATTATTCCCAAATAAATACTTTATACAACATAGTAAAAATCATCTACTACCAATACAATCTTATCAATTAAATACATTAAATTGAAATCAAAATTTTGTCAGTATCTATGATAGCTTTTACTAAATGGCTTATTTATTTGTTTTGTCACAATAAAGTCCCAAATTGTTCAGGCTCTATTCAGTTTGAAACGTGTAGGATGTGAAAAATACGAATTAACACAAGGAGCATCATTATGAAAAAAGTGATCAGGTTAGCGGTATTATCAGCAATGTCAACTGTGACCATTTTGATGCCGCTAAATGCAACGCTTGCGGATATGGCATGGAATCGTAGTGACTCTATCTCGAGAGAAATAGATGATATGATGAGGAAGATGCGTAAAGAAACAGATGATGCGATAAGGGAAATAAGGAAGAGAGCTGATATTCTGCCTTGCGGTTTTTCTCACTCCCATTGTTCTGATAAAAAACGTGGCTTTTTTTCTGATGATTTCCAAAAGTTTGTTGATGATTTCCACAAGAGTTCTGATGACAACAAGAGAAGATTTAAAGCCAAACATGAAAGGTCTGTAGCCAAACATAGTAAGACGGAACAACAACAACAACACCATCATCACCACCACCACCATTATCATCATGTTGAAAACAAAACATATCATTACGTCGAGCGCAAAAAGACAAAACACAGTAATATTCATATAGACAACTCAGGAGATGCTTTAGCGGTGGGCATTCTTGGTCTTGCAACAGGTACAATTCTTGGTACAATTTTAAAAAAACCAGAACAGCCACAAGTGGTTTATCAAATAGTACCACAAAGTCAGGTAATTTATCAAAAAGTTCCGCAAAATCAAAGGGTTTATCAAGTGCAGCAAACGGTGGCATATGAGCCATTCCAGCAATCATTAGAATCTGATTGGCTTAACTATTGCAAGAAAAAATACCGTTCCTTTAACCCTAAAACAGGGACCTTTCGAGACCGTAATGGTTTGGAACACATTTGTTATGCCCCAATAAATTAACTTCTGTTGCGTCCTACTAAAAAAGTTTTAAATGGCAAAAAAACGCTTCAAAGCGTTTTTTTGTTTTCTCATATATTAAAATCTTGAAGAAAAGTATTATTTTGGCGCTCATAGTCTATACTACTTTTGGGATCATGCCCACAGATAAAACAAACATCATCGCCTAAGGGTAAAACTTTTTCTCGAAGGGATTTCATCAATTTTTCATAAGAACAGAAGGGGAAGTCCGTACGTCCAATAGAACCACGAAAGAGAACAACACCCAAGAAGGCTAAGCGCTCTTTCTCATTGAAATAAATAACATGACCAAGGGAATGCCCCAGTGTATGCAAAACCCTAAACTCATGTCCAGCAAAATACACACACTCACCATCTTCTAAATATATCGAACAACGCCCCATGATGCTTGCGGATGTAAGCCATGATTTAAGAACCATTCTCACCCGTTTTAAACTTCAGCTAACATTAGCAAATACTGACTTTGATATCAAGCCGCTTGAGCAAAATGTGAGCGACATGCAAAACATGTTAGAAGATTATCTTGCCTTTGCCCGTGGAGAAGGAAGTGAAAGTGTCAAGACTTTTGATTTAAATGCTCTTATGCAAAAATTCTCTACCGATGCACATCTTCACAAACGTCAATTTTCCTACACCATTGAAAGCCCTACACAAATACAAGCACGCCCACGTGCCTTCACGCGTCTCATCAGCAATCTTGTGTCAAATGCATTTTGTCATGCCAATACTGTCAAACTAACAGCCATATCCCAACAAGAATGTTTCCCATATATCAAAAAAAGTTCCCGCAACATATTATATTTATACAGTTATAATATGATATCGAACTCAATATTTAGCCTCACAAGAGAGTAGTGAAACAGGACTGTATTCAATCACACAAATAAGGTGAAATAAGGTTCTATCTTAGCACCATAAGCCTATAATAAAAAACGATAACTTTTATTCATACACCTATTGTTCAATTCATATTGTATCAAGCAATAAAAAAGTACTCATCAATAAATAATTTATAACCAATAGTAAAAAATCTGGTGCTCTAAATACAAGCTGCTTAATTAAGCTTAAGAAGAGTACATTAATTGAAATCAAAATTCTGTCATGATTTTATTTTATTGTATTGATAATAGTTTTAACTAAATGAATTTTTATTTTTTTGTCACAATAAAGTCCAAAATTGTTCAGTCTCTATTCAGTTTGAAACGTGTAGGATGTGAAAAATACGAATTGACACAAGGAGCATCATTATGAAAAAAGTGATCAGGTTAGCGGTATTATCAGCAATGTCTACTGTAACCGTTTTGATGCCATTAGATCCAACGCTTGCGGATATGGCATGGTATCATAACTATGATATGAGAAGGGAGGCTGGTTTACCGTCTCACAATTTTAGCTCCCATTTTTCTCATAGTGAACATCACTCTTTTGATAATCCCCACAAGCGTCATTATGTTAGCCATAAATGGGGAGCACAACAACACCATCATGTTGAACACAAGACATATCATTATGTCGAGCGCAAAAAGACAAAACACAGTAGTATTAATATAAATAACTCAGGAGAAGCTTTAGCAATGGGCATTCTTGCTCTTGCAGCAGGTGCACTTCTCGGCAAAATTTTTAAAAAAACAGAACAGCCACAAGTTGTTTATCAAACCGCACCACAGCATCAAATTGTATATCAACAGGTTCCACAAGAACAGATAATTTATGAAGCTCCGCAAACGGTGGAATATGAGCCAGTACAACAATCATTAGAATCTGATTGGCTTAACTATTGCAAGAAAAAATACCGTTCCTTCAACCCTAAAACAGGAACTTTCCGAGACCGTAAAGGCGTCGAACACCTTTGTTATGCCCCAATAAATTAACTTCTGTTCTGCCCTACTAAAAAGTTTTAAATGGCAAAAAAACGCTTCAAAGCGTTTTTTTTGTTTGCTCATATATTAAAATCTTGAAGAAAAGGATTATTTTGGCGCTCATAGCCTATGCTACTTTTGGGACCATGCCCACAGATGAAACGAACATCGTTGCCTAAAGGTAAAACTTTTTCTCTAAGAGATTGCATCAATTTTTCATGGGAACAGAAGGGGAAGTCCGTACGTCCAATAGAGCCACGAAAAAGAACATCACCCAAGAGGGCTAAGCGCTCTTTTTCATTGAAATAAATAACATGACCAGGAGAATGCCCTGGTGTATGAAAAACCTTAAACACATGTCCAGCAAAATGAACGCACTCACCATCTTCTAACCATCGATCAGGAATACAAATGCAAGCATCAGTGATGCCATAATTTTTTGCGCTTTCGCTCACGGCATCCATCACAGGCTTATCATCGCGATGTGAACCGATAATTTTTACATTAAGCGCTTCTTTCACTTGCATTGCTGCTCCTACATGATCAAAATGACCATGTGTTATCCAAATAGCCTCAACGATAACACCATTCTTTTCGATTACGTCTTGAATCCGCGGCCAATCACCACCAGGATCAACGAGAACCCCCGTTTTACATTCACTATCAAAAAGCAAAGTGCAATTTTGTTGGAATGTCGTAACTGGAATAATATGTATATTAAGACTACCCATCATATCCTTTTCAAAAATAACTTTTTTCAATTTATAAATAAAACTTTCTCTCCTTTAAGGTAAAGGTGCTGCTCGACAGCTTTATACAACTTATGTAAACTTGCACTTTGTGTAAACTAAATTTTTATCAAGGTTTTTTTAAGAATGAGCAATCACGTTCAAGTTTTGTGTGACGATGCCCCTCACCTTCTTGTGATTGATGACGATACGCGTATTCGCAATCTTTTATTTCAGTTTCTCATTAAAAATGGATTTCGTGTTTCAGTTTCAGCCAATGCGAATGAAGCAAGACGACTGTTAGCAAGTTTAGATTTTGATCTTCTTATTGTTGATGTCATGATGCCTGGCGAAAACGGTATTGATCTCACTCATTCACTCCGTCAAACAAAAGATGTCCCTATCTTCATGTTAACAGCTTTATCAGAAATAGACAATCGTATCCGTGGATTAGAAGCAGGGGCAGATGATTATCTGGCTAAGCCGTTTGACCCTCGTGAACTTCTCCTTCGCATCAACGCCATTTTACGACGTGGTTTTCCCCTTAGCCAACCTAAAATTGAGCAAATCATTTTTGGTCCTTATATATTTTCAATTTCACGGCGCGAACTCAAAAAAAGAGGAGAAATTATTAAATTAACCGATAAAGAACAAGAAATGATGATCATTTTTGCCGAAAATGCAGGCGATACAATTCCGCGCCATAAATTCGCGACCGATGACAGCAATATAAGTGAACGTGCCATTGATGTACAAATCAACCGCCTTCGCCGTAAGATCGAAAAAAATCCAGCACTTCCTATATGGCTCCAAACTGTGCGAGGAATAGGGTATAAACTCTCAATTGAATAGGCACAAGAATGTTCAAACCTTTAAGATTTTTTTTTCGATGGCTAACGAAAAAAATGCCTAAACGGCTTTATGCTCGTTCTTTGATCATTATTATTGCTCCCATGGTGCTTCTGCAAACGGTTATTGCTTACGTCTTTATGGAACGTCATTGGCAAATGGTAACCGAGCGTCTTTCAACTGCTGTCGTGCATGATATTTCAGCCATTATTGATATTATTGAAACATATCCACAACAAGATAACTATGAAGATATCAAGCGTATTGCACAACAACGTATGGGATTAAACATTTCTATTCTCTCTCCTGCCCCCTTACCCCCACCGGGACCTAAGCCATTTTTTGCAATTCTTGATTATTTTTTAAGCGAAGAAATTACCCGACAAATTAACCGTCCCTTCTGGATCGATACCGTAGGAGATTCTGATCTTGTTGAAATCCGTATCCACCTTGGTCACAACATCTTGCGTGTCTTCGCTCCACGCAGCCAAGCCTATGCTTCCAATACCTCTATTTTTTTAAGCTGGATGGTAGGAACAGCTCTTGTTTTATTGTTGATAGCAATTTATTTCTTACGCAACCAAATAAAACCAATTCAACAACTCGCTGAAGCGGCTGAAAGCTTTGGGCGAGGTCGTCCCTTACCAAAAGGATTTCAACCACTAGGAGCTGATGAAGTCCGTCGTGCAGGCATCGCTTTTTTACGTATGCGAGAACGTATTGAACGCCAAATAGAACAACGCACCATGATGCTCTCAGGAGTAAGTCATGATTTAAGAACCATTCTTACACGTTTTAAACTTCAGTTAGCATTAGCAAATACTGGCTTTGATATTAAACCGCTTGAGCAAGATGTAAGTGATATGCAAAATATGTTAGAAGATTATCTTGCCTTTGCCCGTGGAGAAGGAAGTGAAAGTGTCAAGACTTTTGATTTAAATGCTCTTATGCAAAAATTCTCCACCGATGCTCATCTTCACAAACGTCAATTTTCTTACACTATTGAAGGTCCTACAGAAATACAAGTACGTCCACGTGCTTTCACACGCTTGGTCAGCAATCTTGTATCAAATGCATTTTGTTACGGCACAACCATTAAACTAACAGCTAACTCTCAACAAGAATCTTTTATATTGATAATCGATGATAATGGACCTGGAATTCATGAAAATATGCGCACAGAAGTTTTTAAGCCATTCTTTCGACTTGATAAAGCGCGAAATCAAGATGCAAGTGGAACAGGACTTGGTCTTTCTATTGCTCAAGACATAGCACGCAGCCATGGTGGCAATATACAATTAGACGAGAGCCCACTCGGGGGATTGCGCGCTATTCTTGATATCCCCCTATGAGCAATATTTCAGCAAACCGTCTGTAAAAATAACAAACTTGATGTTTTAGGCATTCCCTACAGTTTCAAACAAAGTGTACTGCAGTGCCTTGTAAGCACTTTCTCCCGATAAAGCAACCATCTGAAATGCAACATAATGGCTTTCACAGGCTTTAAGTGCATGTATCAATAATGTTTCAACCTGTATATGAGATGGATGCATCCCACCAGCCAAAAGAAGACCTTGTCGATAAATAACTGAATTATTCCTTTGCCAGTAATCAAAATGTCCCAACAACAATTTTTCATTAATTGCTAGCAATAAGCGCTGTATTTCAGCTGTTCGAGCATTTTTAATAGAAAGATCAAACGAACAAGCTAAATGAAGTGCTTCATGCTCTTCCATCCATGAAAAAGCAAGACGATAGTTTGCGCGTTTTCCTTCCACACAAACGCTAATTTCATCTTGTGCATCTCGCTCAAACGACCAATCATATTCACAGGCAATCTGTTCGATAAAGTCAACAGGGTGCTCTTTTCTTTCTGTGGCGCAAAATGCAAGCCTCATCACAATCCTCAATCATCTTAAAACATTGTCAACAGAATATAAACCGCTTAAATTGTAACAATATTTGCTACAATCAAACCTCTTACACCAAACAAATACACATTAAAAACATCAACAAAACACAAACACCTAGAACACAATCGCGCTCTTTAGGGAAACCTGATAATCATGAAACGAATCATCAAGTTTTTTCAGTGTATTGATACAATTTGATAGCGCCAGCCCCCCTGATTCAAAAAAATGTATTTTTACCCAAAAAAAATCAAAAATAAACAAATGCTCCGCTCTAACAGACTCAAGATTAAGCATTTTTTAGTTTCACGCATCATATTGAAAAATTGGGGATATTTTTTTGAAGATTCTTTTTTTTAAACTATTTTACTTTTTTGTGCCTGCGTTTTTTTTAATCATCTTTTTTTAAATCATCAAGGCGTCTTTTCAAATCAGCGTTATCAGTATGGATTTTCAGCACCATCTCCTTAAAAGTCTCAAACTCTTCGCGAGAAACAAGATCAAGTTTGTTTGCTATCTTTTCAGCCTGCACACGAAAAGCTGTTCCAGCTTCACGTCGTATGCCTTGCGCAACATCAGCAGCATCTGTTGCTAATTTTGCTAATTCATCAAGAATACGATTTGATCCATTACGCATAACCTTTTTCCTTAAATTTTAATTATTGACACACGCATTATAGCGTATTCTCATAACATTTAGATACTGTAATTTGTTCCTTTTACTCTATATTTTACATACTGTGCAGATTTTTCATAATGATTTTGTTTCAGATTTTTTAATATTCCTTTTATCACCATATTTTTTTACCGTAATAAATCAGTGGAAATCTCCCCCCCTTTCTGACTAGCCTTCCTACTGACTTGACCATTGTGTATTCATCTGTCATTTCTGACCATCAGAGTCACTTCATATTCATCTCGTATAATGTAAGATGCTTAACTCATGAACAATTTGTCTTGTCCAGCCATTGCTTTTCCGTCTTTTCTTGATCCTGTCATTATCCATCTAGGTCCCATAGCACTTCATTGGTATGGACTTGGTTACGTACTGGGTATTCTTTTTGCTTGGTGGTATGCGCAAAAATTATTAAAAAAAACATCTCTATGGTATAGAAACTATCCTCCTATGGATAAAGAAAAGATCGGAGATTTTGTTGTCTGGTCTGCCATAAGTGTTGTTGTCGGAGGGCGTTTAGGACAAGTTCTTGTATGGGATCCCATTTACTATTTTAACCATCCAAGTGCTATTATTGCCGTATGGGATGGGGGAATGTCCTTTCATGGCGGACTTATTGGTATTATCATTGCTATGATCTGGTTTGCCCGTAAAAATCATATTAACATACGAGCCATGTTTGATATCATTGCGGCAGGTGCTCCTATTGGTATCGGCGTTGTACGAATCTGCAACTTCATCAACCAAGAATTATGGGGCAATATTACTACACGTCCTTGGGCTGTTTGTTTTCCTCTCGATCCTTACTATTTACCGCGCCATCCAAGCCAGCTTTACGAAGCATTTATGGAAGGATTTCTTCTCTTCATCATCCTGTGTCTTCTTATTTTTGGGTTCAAAGCATTAAAACGTCCCGGTACTGTATCAGGAACATTTATTATAGGCTACGCAGTAACACGCAGCATTTCTGAAGTTTACCGTGCGCCTCAAGAAGATCCAGAATGGTTTTCGACTCTTTTCCATTCTACTGGTTTTACCTATGGCATGGCTTTATCTCTTCCCATGCTTCTTGTAGGGTTTTATCTTCTTCTCCACGCCTTTAAATATAAACCGACAGAAAATGGCCAATCTCAAAGAAAAAATTAAAGAAATTATTGTCCTTAATGGACCAATCACTGTTAGCCAATATATGACGTTGGCACTTACAGATCCTCAATTTGGTTATTATCAAACACAAACACCTTTCGGACGTGCTGGTGATTTCATTACAGCACCTGAAATAAGCCAATTATTTGGAGAAATGATTGGCATTTGGACTCTTGCGAGCTGGAAAGCTCAAGGGTGTCCTCACCCTTTTATTCTCGCTGAAATAGGTCCAGGACGAGGAACTTTGATGGATGACATTTTGCGAACCATCCAAAAGCTCTCTCAAACGGCATTTAATGCTGCTGAAATTTTTCTGATCGAAATAAGCCAAAAACTCGCAAAAGAACAAAAAAAGCGCCTTTGCTCTTATCAAAAACAAATCCATAGCATTGAAAATTTTAATCAAATTCCTTCAAAACCTCTCTTCCTCATTGCTAATGAATTTCTCGATACACTCCCTATCAACCAATATATTAAAGTCAATGGAAAATGGAAAGAGCGCCGCATTACAGTCAATCAAAATGGAGATTTTATCTTTATTGCTGCCCCGCATAAACTTCCCTCTTCTTGTCTACAAACCTATTGTTCTAAAGTGCCTGATGGAACAATTTTTGAACATGCCCCCTTACGGCATCAATTCATGCAACAAATCAGCCACCATTTAGTGCAAGTGACAGGTTCTGCTTTACTTATCGACTATGGTGCTTGTGAGCTTGCCTTTGGCGATACCTTGCAAGCACTCTCAAAACATAGATTTCGTGATGTTTTTGATGCCCCTGGTGAACATGATTTAACATCCCATGTTGATTTTTCTTTTTTAAAAAACATAGCTCTTGAACAGGGCTGTTTTGCTGAAATCTTAGAGCAAGGAGAGTTTCTTTTTAAAATGGGGCTACTGGAGCGCGCAAAACAGCTTGGAGTTGGCAAAAGTGCTCCTTTGCAAGACAAAATCCGCCAAGACATTGAACGGCTCGCTGGTCCAGATCAGATGGGAAAATTATTTAAAGTTTTACATTTCAGTGATAAAAATATCTCCATACCTCCCCAATTTTAATGATCGGCGCTTTTGTCAATCAACACATCATTATCTGAAATATTCCACATCATTATCTGAAATATTCATTGACAAATATGAACATCTCCATCCTCACTTTAAATAATCTCCATAAGGAACTTTTATGAAATCTATCCCTCATCCCATTCTTGCAAAAAATCTTTCTACTTTACACACCCATGGAATAAAACATGGATTTTTTACACGTCAAGGTGGTTTTTCAAAAAATCTTTATCATAGTCTTAATGTTGGGAAAGGTTCAAATGATCAACCTGAACATATCGTACAGAATCGTCTTTTGATCGCCAATTATTTTTCTATTGAAGCGCAAAATTTAGTCACAGTTAATCAAATACACTCCTGTAACGTTGTCGTAGCTCATCAAGCAACTATCGGTGCACCTCCTCAAGCTGATGCTCTGGTTACGACTACCCCAGAACTCGTTATTGGAGTTCTTACAGCAGATTGCGGACCCATTCTGTTTGCTGATCCACAAGCTGGAGTCATCGCTGCAACTCATGCTGGCTGGCGTGGAAGCTTAAATGGAATTATCGAGAAAACAATTGCTGTTATGGAAAAACAAGGAGCCAAAAGACAATCAATAACAGCAGTCCTTGGACCTTGTATTGGCCCTTATCACTATGAAGTAACAAACGAATTTTACGACCAGTTTATTGATTACCACAGCAAATACCAAAAATATTTTTTAAAAACAGACAAAATAAATCGCTTTTATTTTAATCTATGGGCATTTATTATAAATCAACTCAAAGAAGCAGGTGTTAATGCTTCTTGTGTAGAGCTTTGTACCTATCAAGATGAACAGCGTTTTTTCTCCTATCGCCGTGCAATACACCGCAACGAACCCGATTACGGACGGCAAATTTCTGCTATTATGCTGAAAAATAAAAGATGAGCCCCTTTTATGCTTGAGAACAATACCAAAACTGCAAAACTAAACTTTTTACCCAAATATAAAAATAAATCCCATTATACTTTGCTTTTTTCACGAAATTATCTACCAGCCCATAAAATATGATAGCCTTCGCTATGATCATTTTCAATGTTTGGTTATAATGATTGAAGGCAAGATAATACTTCTTTTTATTACTCCCTTTCATTCATCTTAAATATGAAACATTCCCCATATTGAAAGTATTTTTATAAAGTAATAACCAAAAAGCTTAATCAATATGTTTTTCTTTGCCGCATGGAGAAAAAACTTTGCTCTAAAAGTAACAAACTTTTGGAAAAAGAGAAAACATACTGCATAGCTCTTTAATAATAATCAATAAAATTGTAATGGTTTTGTAATTGTTTTCTTGCAATTTAATAAAAAGAAATTAAAAACCGTGTCGCATTCCTACCATGATGATTCAGAGGTTCTACTATGAAACTTTTCTGCGGAAATTCTAATCCACGCCTAGCTGAAGATGTTGCAAATTATTTGAACATCCCCTTAGGCAAAGCAACTGTAAAGCGCTTTGCTGATCAAGAAATTTTCGTAGAACTGCATGAAAATGTACGTGGACAAGATGTTTTTGTTTTGCAATCTACATCCTATCCCGCAAATGATCATTTGATGGAATTACTCATCATGATTGATGCCCTTCGTCGTTCTTCTGCGCGTCGTATTACAGCTGTTATCCCCTATTTTGGCTATGCACGCCAAGATAGAAAACCAGGACCACGAACTCCTATTTCTGCAAAACTTGTTGCCAACCTCATTACTGAAGCAGGGGCCCATCGTGTTTTAACATTGGACCTTCATGCAGGACAAATTCAAGGTTTTTTTGATATCCCTACAGATAATCTCTATGCTGTTCCTGTCATTTCTCGCGATGTCAAAGTGCATTATTCTCTTGAAAATGTTATCGTTGTTTCACCTGATGTGGGTGGTGTGGTGCGCGCGCGCGCACTCGCCAAGCGCTTGAACAGTTTGCTCGCTATTGTGGATAAACGTCGCGAAAGCCCCGGTGAATCAGAAGTTATGAATATCATTGGAGATGTATCGGGAAAAGATTGCCTTTTGCTTGATGATATTGTTGATTCAGGTGGAACTTTATGCAATGCAGCAAGTGCTCTGCTTAAACATGGTGCCAATAGTGTCACAGCTTATATCACGCACGGTGTTCTTTCTGGTAATGCAATCGAGCGAATTGCCAATTCAGAGATGAAAGAATTGGTTATTACAGATTCAATCATGCCAACACAAGCTATTGAGAAAACCCATAATATTCGTGTTTTGCCCATTGCCGACCTTATGGGAGAAGCAATAGCAAGGACAGCAGCAGAACAATCCGTTTCAAGCTTATTTGGTTAAAGTGGTTCCTTGGGATCTCCTGGTGCTGTTTCAACACCAAGATCAGGAAATGCAACAATGCGTTGGCCACTAAAATGCGTATGAATAACAATGAGACCGCGTTCTTCAAAGTAGGTTAAAAGCCGACGGACGCGGCTTAAAGAATGAGTCCCATAAAGACGTGCTAAAAATGCATCGGATGGACAAGGCTTTCCGCCCAATGCGGCTTGAGCCACGTTCAAGAAGACTCCTTGAACATCTTCTTCCAAACTTTCTGATATCTGCAAAATATGTTTCCAATGTTCACTGACAGCCGTTTGTTCATCAACAAAAGCCTGAGCAATAGCCAATTTACGCCGAAATTGTGAAAGATTAAAAGGAACCTTTGACATACCATGGATACGGCAACGAACTGAAAAATCTTGATAAAGCACCGCTGTTGAACGATAAAAAGCCTCAGAATCCTCAAGAATTTCCCGAATAATATGTTCTGCTTGGCCGTCACGCTCAACATCAGAAAGTTCAGGAAATAAACTCAAGTTTTCTTCCAACAGCTCTTGTTTTTTATGTACTACCTCCTCTAACATCTCGTGCATTGATTTTTCCCTCATCGGCTCTCGTGTTTGTTTAAATGGCGTTAAAATTTCCTCTGGTGAAGCAGTAAAAACGAGCTCTTGCACATCATCCCGCTCTGTTGGAAGTGGCATTAATTTAGGACTAGAAGAGCGTGCCAAAGTTTCAACAGAACCGATAATGATTGGTAAGGGACGTCGTGATAAAGCGGGACCTAAAGCGATAAAATTTCCCCGCTCAAGATCTCTAAACATTTCTGCTTGACGACGCTCCATTCCCAAAAGATCAGCAGCGCGCACCATATCAATATCTAAAAAAGTCCGCCCTATTAAAAAGTTTGAAGCTTCAGCAGCAACATTTTTGGCCAGCTTAGCCAAACGTTGTGTCGCAATAACACCAGCAAGACCACGTTTGCGCCCCCGACACATAAGATTAGTCATAGCACTCAGTGAAATTTTACGTGCTTCATCAGAAACTTCTCCTGCAGCAGTTGGAGCAAACAATTGTGCTTCATCAACAACGACAAGCATAGGATACCAATAATCACGTTCCACATCAAACAGTGCCCCAAGGAAAGCACCCACAGCACGCATCTGTTGTTCAGTATCCAAACCTTCAAGATTAAATACTACAGAAACCCGATGTTGTCGAATGCGATGCGCAATACGCGTCAATTCTAGTTCGCTCCGTTGAGCCTCTACAATAACATGACCAAATTTGTCTGCCAAAGTTACAAAATCACCTTCTGGATCAATCACACAATGCTGTACCCACTGAGCACTTTGTTCTAGAAGACGGCGTAAAAGATGTGATTTACCTGAACCAGAATTACCTTGAACAAGAAGACGTGTTGCCAATAACTCTTCCAAATCAAGAAGTGCTGGCATCGATTTATGCAAAGCACGACTCTCTGATATCTCACCCAAGGCAATCTCAACCTTCATAACATCTCCAGTGTTTGATTTTGAACATATCAGCGCATATTGGTTGATTCTCCATCCTGTACCATAATGTGTAACATTTCCTCTTTTTTAACGATAGAAATCATCGATTTTTCCCACAACTCTTGCATCTATGAATAGTTTGAATTATAGAACAGACTTCTGCGTAGACACCCTTGGAGGCAACGCAGAATGGAGCAATCGCTGCTTATCAGCGCATATCTTCATATCCATGCAAAAACTGTTATTGTTTTTGAAGGATCTCCAATCATGTAAAAAGGACTTAAATTATGAGCAAAAGCTACACTCTTAAGGCCGAAAAACGCGAGCGGGTTGGTAAGGGGTCCTCCCGTGAACTTCGCCGCAACGGTCTTATTCCTGCTGTCATTTATGGTGAAAAACAACCTCCTTTGGCAATAACAGTTCCCTATAAAGAAATTTTCTATAAAATTCACGCTGGTGGCTTTCGTACCACCATTGCAACGATTATTCTTGACAAGCAAAAAATTATGGTTTTGCCAAAAGATTATCAATTAGATCCCGTGCGTGACTTTCCCCTCCATGTAGATTTCTTACGCATTTCAGCAAAATCCGTTGTAGAAGTGAATATTCCTGTCCACTTCCTCAATGAAGATACGGCCCCTGGACTTAAAAAGGGTGGTGTCCTCAATATTGTTCGGCACGAAATTGAATGTACAGCTCCAGCAAGTGCTATTCCTGAAGCTATTGAAATTGATCTCTCCAGCTACTCTATTGGTGATTCTATTCACATTTCAGCAGTGCAACTGCCAAAAGATGTGACTCCCATCATCCAAGATCGAGACTTTACCATTGCAACCATTGCAGCTCCTGCTGGCATGGATGTCAGCGATGAAACCTCTGAACAAGAAAATGATGAAGAAGACACGGAAACTTCATAAAACTCAAAAGGCGGAAATTTTTTCCGCCTTAATTTATGAGACATTACCCTTACTCATACTTTGACTGAAAATACACATGTGGCTTATTGCTGGTCTTGGTAATCCTGGTTTACAATATCAAAATAACCGCCATAATATCGGTTTTATGGCTGTTGATGCCATTTATCAGTCCTTCTCTTTTTCTCCATGGTCGAAAAAGTTTCAAGCAGAAATCTCCAATGGTTTCATAGATAATGAGAAAATTTTTCTTATAAAACCGCAAACTTTTATGAATTGCTCGGGTCAAGCTATCGGTGAAGCTTTGCGATTTTATAAATTAGATTTGAAGAATTTGATCATCATTTATGATGAGTTAGACCTGCCTCCGGGAAGAGTCCGTGTAAAAATTGGTGGAGGAAATAATGGACATAATGGTATTAAATCTATTGATACCCATTGTGGTACTAATTATTGCCGTATACGCATAGGAATTGGTCATCCTGGAAGCAAAGAACTTGTTCATCAGCATGTCCTAGGAAATTTTACCAAATCTGATCAAGAATGGCTTCCCCCTCTCTTAGAGGCAATCGCAAAAAATATCGCTCTCCTTATAAAAGATGACAAATCCCTCTTTATGAATGAAGTTTCACAAACAATAAAAAATAAGAACTGACCCTAACAGCTTATTTCTCTCATCAATAAAAAAACAACTTTTCTCTATAAAATCTATACATATAACTTATTGATTTATAAGAATTAATTGTTTTATATTCTTGAATAGAAATGCCAAATATCACAAGATTTATTTTAAATCTATTAATAATGAAACCATAAAAACCATTGGCTTACACCTCACAAGTTGGAGGACATATGGATAAAAACTTTTGAAAAAAGAAAGAAAAATGCCTCTTATAAATTTCCTCAAAGGCAAAACCTGTTGGGAAAATATGAAAGCTAGCAAATAGAACAATGATATTTGTACATATCTTTTGAAACAGAGAAGAGGTCTATACTCTTTTTTTGGAGGAAGAGAAGATTGAACAGCAAACCAAAATACCCAAACGGCTCTCTCCAATCTTCTCCCCTAAATTAAAAAAAATCATTTGGCTGAATGGTCGATTGTAGCGGATCGTAACCATTTGATTGTTGACTATAAACTGTAGGAATACTCCTATTGTTTTGCAATACCACAACACGCGAACCAACGGGAACACGATCATAAAGATCGATAATATCTTGATTAAGCAAACGGATACACCCACTTGAAATAGCACGCCCAATTGACCACGATTCGTGTGAGCCATGAATACGGAAAAGTGTATCTTTCCCATTTTTGAACAAATAAAGTGCCCGCGCACCTAATGGATTATCGGGCCCTGGTGGCATTCCTTTCCCAAGATGACCATAACGTTCTGGTTCTCGAGCCATCATAGCTGCAGTAGGAGCCCAATTTGGCCACCGACGCTTGCGCTGTATAACCCCCTCACCTTCAAATGCTAGGCCTTCTTTACCGACACCAATCCCATAACGCAAAGCTTTTCCATTTTCACCAATAAGGTAAAGAAAACACTCTTGCGTATCTATAACCAATGTTCCAGGCGCATAAGATGTATAATAAATCACCTCTTGTCGCCAATATTTTGGATCAATTGTCGCAAGATCAACAGCAGGTAACGAATAGGCCTCATTCGTTACAGGACCATACAAAGCCTGTATTTCTGGTGGAATGTATCGAACTTGTTGAAAAGGTACCGATGACATATCTGACTGACGTGTAGCACATCCAGCCAAAGCCAAAAGTGCTGCAATTAAAAAGGCACAACGAGATAACACTCTTCTATTTTCTCCGATTAATTATTTATGCAGATTTGCATACCATGAAAAACTTAGCACACTATTAACATTAATTCGAAGTTTTCTTATCCTTGTAACTAAGGAGAGCATTAAGATAAGAAGAACTAAGGTAAAAAAGTAGATACCTACTACTTTAGACTTTTTTCTCACTTATCGCAAGACAAGGACTATAACTCTTCTGAAAATATGCTATAAAAAGGAAGCTTTATCTTAACCATAAAATCAGTAGAAAAGAAAGACTCTCATGGGCTTTAAATGCGGTATTGTCGGATTACCTAATGTCGGGAAATCAACTCTTTTTAATGCATTAACAAAAACAGCCACTGCACAGGCTGCCAATTATCCTTTTTGTACTATTGAACCCAATACCGGTGAAGTTGCTGTTCCAGATTTACGAATGGAAAAAATTGCATCAATTGCTGGTTCAAAAGAAACGATTCCTACACGCATTAACTTCGTGGATATTGCGGGGTTGGTACGAGGAGCCTCAAAAGGCGAAGGTTTAGGGAATAAATTTTTAGCCAATATTCGTGAAGTCGATGCCATTGTCCACGTTTTACGCTGTTTTCAAAACGAAGATATTACCCACGTAGAAGGACGTATTGATCCTGTTAGTGATGCAACAACGGTTGAAACCGAACTTATGCTTGCAGATCTTGAAAGTCTTGAGAGAAGAATCGTACAAATCCGTAAACGAGCAACTGGAAAAGATAAAGAAGCCCTTACAATTCTACCCATTATGGAAAAAGCATTAAACATACTGCAACAGGGAAACCCTGTCCGCTTATTACTCAAAGATATCTCTTCTGATGAAAAGAACATTCTTAAAAGTTTAAATCTTTTAACCTCCAAACCTGTACTTTATGTTTGCAACGTAAGCGAAAATGACGCCGCTCATGGCAATAGTTTTACCCAAACAGTTGAAAAAATGGCAACAGAGCAAAATGCGCAAAGTATTATCATTTCGGCTTCTATCGAAGCGGAAATCACGCAACTGAGTGATGCTGAAGCCTCAGAATATCTCAATGCTCTAGGACTCTTTGAACCAAGTTTAAATCGCCTTATTCGCGCTGGTTATCATTTACTTGATCTCATTACTTACTTCACCTGTGGGCCTAAGGAAACGCGAGCATGGACAATTGCGCGTGGTACCAAAGCTCCCCAAGCAGCTGGCGTTATTCACTCAGATTTTGAGCGCGGCTTCATTCGTGCACAAACCATCAGCTACAATGACTATATTGCTCTGGGTGGAGAAAGCGGTGCAAAAGAAGCAGGAAAAGCCCGCGATGAAGGAAAAGAATACATTGTGCAAGATGGCGATATCATGTTATTTAAACATAATACTTAAATCTTCACTCTATCTTAATAGTTTATCTTGAAAATTTTGTATTAAGTTCATGAGAGCTTACCGCAAAAGTTCCTAAAGGTCTCCTGAACAAAAAACAGGTGCTACCATTATTGTGACAGCAACTGTTTTATCCATTCAAGAATGGAAATATAAAATTAGCGCGTCCAACGCCCTTCGTATTTAAATGTTGGAGCGTCCTTTAAAGAATCTTTTGTCGCATTTGTAATAAGTTTCCACTTACCATAATCATTTGTCATCTGGATTGTTTCTGGAGAAACGACCACATAACTCTCCCCTATACCAAGGAAACCACCAACTGCAACAACAAATCCCGCAATATTATTTTCACGTAAAATAATATCTTTTACTTCACCAATATTTTCATCTTCTATATTATATACCTTAGCACCTATAAGGCTAGAAGCAACAAAATCCGTTGCTAAAGGTGTTACATAACGCACAGAATTATTTATCCCTACCTGTACAATACCTGTCGAAGAAATCATTTCAGGTTTAGAAGGTCCTTCAAAAGACTGCGCATAAGTACTAGAAATCATCAAAATTGACATAAGAGTAGTACATGAAATTTTTTTCATTTTAACATCTCCGTTTTTACTTTGCTTTTACTTTATAAAACCTCAATGCATTATAAACAGATTTGTTCCTTATGCTTTTTATACTCTTTCAAAACCAGTCGCCTTATCCTTTTTTCTTTATTTCGTCTTTTGTTTCTTTCTCAAACTCTTCTTCTAAACTACGCCAAATACGACCTTTTAAAATATAAACAAGCCCTGCAAAAATGATTAAAAATAAAATAACACGAAAACCGGTTTTTTTACGAATTTCCATATGAGGATCAGCAGACCACATCAAAAAAGCAGAAACATCACGAGCGTAATGTTCAACGGTTTCTGGGGTTCCATCTTCATAAGCAACTACACCATCACTCAAAGGAGGTGCCATAGTTAAAAAATTACTGGCAATAAAATAAGGATTATACCAATAACCATCAGCAACTTTTACTTTCTTCGGCGCTTCCTGATATCCTGTTAAAAGAGCTGTAATATAATCTGGACCAGCCGTATCATAATGAGTCAAAACATCCGTAATTAAAGCAGGAAAAGGCAAAGATACACCACGTGCACGTGCCATCAATGACAAATCTGGAGGATAAGCACCATTCAAAACCTGTCTTGCTTCTTCTTCATACGCAAAGGGAGAAGGAAAATAATCCGTTGCAACCCCAGCACGTTTAAAAAATTTTCCTTCTCGATTAGGACCATCACGCACTTCATACTGCCCCGCCAAAACTTTAATCTGTTCTTGATCATACCCAAGAGCTTTTAAATTGCGAAAAGCCACATATTTTAGCCCATGGCAGCTGGAACAAACTTGTTTATAAACCTTTAATCCGCGCCTCAATTGCGCCTTATCGTAGAACCCAAATGGACCTGAAAAACTCCATTCTTGTTTTTTAGGAACCTGTAAAGGAAAAGAAATAAATCCCTCTTCCTGATCAGAGGCATCACCCGCTAAACTCTGAGCAGAAAAACTCATAGCAACAATAACAACCAGCCCGAAAAAAACATTTACCATAGTCTCTTTTTTTTCTGTTTTAAATCTTGCATAATTGAAGAAGGAAGAGAATAATTTTTTTCAAACGCTGGCAAAATCGGCAAAATAACCAAAAAAAATATAAAATAATAAACCGTAGCCAATTGTGTCCATAAAAGAATTTTGTCACTTATTTCTCTTGACCCCAACCAACCAAGAAAAACGACATCAATAACCAACGCCCAAAAGAAAATTTTATAAACAGGTCGATATCTTGCTGAACATATTTTAGAGCGGTCTAACCATGGCACAAAAATTAAAATGCAAATCGAACTGACGAATAAAACAAAGCCAACAAAGTTTGAAGAGAAAATACCAATATCAAAAGTTATAGCACGAAGCATCGCATAAAAAGGCAAAAAATACCATTCTGGAACCACACGAAGAGGTGCCTTTAAAGGATCTGCCACACTATAATTTTCAACCTGCCCCATATAATCGGGCATATAAAACAAAAACCAGGCAAAGAAGATGAGAAAAACAGTAATAGCAAAAATATCTTTGATCAGTGCATAAGGCGAAAATGGAACCGTTTCCTTATCTGACTGTATAGCAAGACCCGTTGGATTTCCTTGCCCAACACAATGAATTGCCCAAATATGAAGCCCCACAAAAAGAAGCAAAACAAATGATAAAACATAATGGAAAACATAAAAACGATTCAACGTTGGTTGTCCTACGACATAACCACCAAGAAGTGTCTCATGCAACCAAGACCCCACTAAAGGAATCGTTTTGAAAAGCCCTGCAATCACTGAAGCAGCTGAAATAGACATCATCCCCCAAACAAGCACATAACCAAAAAACGCTATTGCCATCATGATGATATAAATAAAAATACCTGTAACCCATACCATTTCTCGCATATTTTTATAAGAACCATAATAAAGTCCACGTGCCAAATGGATATAAACAGCAATAAAAAAAAACGAAGAGCCTACACAATGCCATGGACGAAAAAGCCAACCAAACTGCCCTTCACGCCGAAATCGTTCACTAGTTTCAAAAGCCAAATGAATATCCGGAACATAATGCATAGCCAAGACAATACCTGTCAATAGCTGTGATAAAAGCATAATGGTTAAAATACCGCCAAATGTGTAAAAGTAATTAAGATTACGCGGAACAGGAAAAATCACAAATGCATTATAAAAAAAACGAGGAAGAGGAAAACGCTTATCAAACCAACGAGCAAGTGCATTTTTAGGACAATAAGGAGAAAACCTTGTCATAACCTTATCCTATTTTGAGCAAAGTATCAGAAAGAAATTGGTAAGGAGGAATAGCCAAATTATAGTTAGCTGGACCCGAACGCACTCTTCCAGCTGTATCATAAACAGACCCATGACAGGGACACAACCATCCTCCAAATTTACCCGATTGCCCAAGTGTTACACAGCCTAGATGCGTACAAAGATTAATAACAATAAGCCAATTTTCACGTCCTTTACCTGCTGAACGCGCAAAATCTGTTGCTTCCTTTTCACCTTCAAGATTAGGATTGCGCGCTTGACGATCTTTTAGAAGTCTCAATTCAGTAGCGCGCGCATCAGCAATTTCTTTTGCCGTACGATTTCGAATAACAACAGGCTGTCCTCGCCACTTTACCGTTATCGACATCCCCTCTTCAATACCAGAAAGATCAACCTCAACAGAGGAAGATGCCAAAACAGCTTCATCTGGACACAACTGACGGATAAAAGGCCACATAACCGCTCCCATTCCAACTGCTCCTGCAACAGCTGTTACCAAAAACAGAAAATCCCGCCTCGTTTGCTCACCCATGGCCTTAACTTAAAGAGACACTTTGCTAAAGCATCCTTTCTACCATACCCTCTCCCATTGTACAATGCTTGATCACTCAGTTACCTCAATCATAAAAACATCCCCGTAAAAACTCCTGCCATTTGTATGGTTTATACAAAAAACTGTTTTATAATGATAATTCATCATTTTACAGAGTGAATGAAATCCTGAAACACCGTAAGGTTTTTTCATTTCCAACCTATTCATATTAATCAATCAAAATTACTCCCCCGCCCGTGAAAATCAGAGATAGCATGTAAATAAACACTTCTAAAGAAAGATAGTCTTATTATGACCATATCTCAGTAAACAAGTTGAGCTTATCGGTTATTTCTTTAACACATTTACAGCATCTCTCCCTCTCTCAATTCCAACTGGTTGTATGAGTATTTTTTTCGCTTCTTTTTTTGCATAAGCTTCTGTTTTTGCATAAAAAGCATATTTTGTTGATTTTAATTAAAATGGATGATCTAACCTCATTAAATATCCCACTTTTCAACATAATGAGCCAATCCATTCATGGATCGCTCAATAAAATGAAGTCCCGAATAGGGAGCTTCTCTCTTATCCCAAACAGATCTGTATACATAACTTTTTCCCTGAAATTTAAAGGGAATAAAAATTAACCGTAAAAAACATGTATTTCTCAAAGCATATTTTTCGAATAAATTGTGGTGTTTCTTTACAAAGTCGAAAGAAAAATCATATTACAGAGAACATGACACTTCATATAGCTCTTTTCCAACCTGATATTGCTGGTAATACTGGAACGATTTTACGTCTTAGCGCTTGCTTTGGTTTACATGTGCACATTATTGAACCTGCAGGCTTTAATCTGTCGGATCGTAATCTCAAACGCGCAGGATTGGATTATCTCGAATATGCTTCCTTAGAACGACACATTGATTGGCAACATTTTATAAGCTCCATGAAACACTTTAACCGCCGCCTGTTGCTTTTAAGTACAAAAGCAAAAACATGCTATACACAGATATGCTATCAAAGAAATGATGTTTTACTTTTTGGTCGGGAATCAGCTGGAGTTCCCGATTATGTTCATGAAACGGCCGATTACACACTGAAAATTCCCATGCAACCACAGGCACGCTCTCTCAATCTCGCCATGAGCGTGGCTATAACAACAGGAGAAGCATTGCGCCAAATTGGTTATTATGAAAGAAAATGTATTTTATAAAAATATAAATTATCACGAAAAACAATAATACAACATATAAAGAACAGTTAGAGCGTATAATGCCTATCATTTTCAAACAATTAAGTGCTTGTAAAATAAACATTTATTAGTGCCCATCACATCCATTTCATATCACCTCATATCACCACCTATGAATGATTAAATACTCCTCATAGTAAAAATCCAGTGAACATCCCCCTCTTTATGGTCATACAAGGTGCAAACCGCTATCACTATTCTCTTTATTCGTTCTCATTTTCGAGAATCCTTATCTTTGAGATGGTTTATAAGAGACATTTTCCCCCTCTGTAATCATTTTTCCTCACTTGTGACGTGTAAGGCAATAATTTTGATTGATGTAATATGAACAGGTTTGAAATAACCTTACAATATTGTGGACTCTTCTTTCACATGAATAGTGATTATTATAAATTAATATGTTGACTTAAAAAATATAAAAAACAGTGGGTTTATAAACAGAAATATTATAAATCAATTTTTTCTAATAGTGCATGACGATCCATTAAAAATCCGCTTTCAATCCATATCATTTCTAGCTCTTTAAGCTTTTTTCCTAAAAGTATACCTTTCGTAAAACCTTTTTTTATTAAATCGTTACCATTAATAGGAAAAGTTGGAATTTGCCATTTTTTGGCAAGTTGATAAAGCTTAATATAACCCTCTGCTTTTTGCAAAGCATCACTTTTTTCCAGATGATCAAGATGTGATGCAGCGACAGACAACGATAATTGATCTAAAACTGGCTGTCGTCCATGAAAATAAATCAGTTTTTGCACAAAATGATCAGAACAGTTTTGGCTGATTATTTCTAACTCCGCCCATTCTTTTAATCGCGTTGTTTCCTTAAGAGAAAAACGCAAGCGCTGTGCCATTTCATGAAGACGCATGGGATCAGGAGGAAGAAGGCTTTCTAGCCGTAACAATGGATCAACTTTCCAACCAAGAGCCTGTTCTGTCTTCACCAATGCGTGAATTGCATCAATACCCCATCGTTCTGTTTCAGGGAAAATGAGTGCCAAAATTCTGCTTTGTCGCATCCATAAAAGAGCACGCGTTGGATCAAACGCCGCAAGAAGCTTTTTCATTTCTGCCCAAATACGTTCAGAAGAAAGTTTTTTTAAACCGTGTTTTAAACGAACACATGCCTTCAATCCTTGCACATCAGGTCGCCCTGCTCCATACCACGCAAAAAAGCGAAAAAACCGTAAAATACGCAAATAATCTTCGCCAATACGATCTTCTGCAACCCCAATAAAACGAACTGTTCGGCTAGCAATATCACTCAAACCTCCCACATCATCATAAAGGTTGCCAGCAGCATCACAATAAAGCGCATTTATCGTAAAATCTCGCCGTTCAGCATCTTTTTTCCAATCACGACCAAATGCCACTTTTGCATGACGACCATCCGTTTCAATATCGCAGCGAAGCGTTGTAACCTCATAAGAACATGAATGAGCAACTACTGTTATTGTACCAAACGCAATCCCTGTAGGAATAGCTTTAAATCCTGCTGCTTCTACACGTGCGATAATCTGTTGCGGCAAGCAGGTTGTGGCAATATCAATATCACTAATAGGCTGCCCTAGCAGTTGATTGCGTACTGCTCCCCCTACAATACGCGCCTCTTCCCCCTCCACAGACAAAACACGAAGAAGTGTTTGGATATCGCTTTGTTGTAACCACGCAACCTGTTTGAAGTTCTGTCTTATATTCACCCTTTAACCTTTCAAAAAAGTTGTCTTCATTGCTTTAAAAAACTCTCTTCATAAAACAATTTTTTTAAGACATCCCTTATAAAGCACGTCTATTCTTCCAAAGAAACTTTTCTCTTCTATATGAATATGAAAAAAAACGGCATATGATACTTCATTTCTTCTCATTTTCTGTTACAAACAATAAGATATCCATTATCATGCAGAGAAAATTACCATTTTTGCGACAAACGCCTTAAGGAAGAAATATGAGTCAACATGATCCATCATCCAATTCTATAAAAAAGGTCAATATCAATCATGAAGCTCAAGTCATTATTGATGATATTGATACGGCACACAAAGAGTTGGATATTTTACAAAAAGAAATTGACAAAGTTATTTTTGGGCAAAATCAGGTAATCGAATATGCTTTAATCGCTATTTTTGCTGGTGGTCACGCCCTTCTTGTCGGTGCTCCAGGACTTGCAAAAACACGTCTTGTTGAAACATTGGGAACAGTCTTAGGGCTTGATGAAAAACGCATCCAATTCACTCCTGACTTAATGCCATCGGATATTATTGGTTCTGAAATTATGGATTCCGATAAAGACGGTAAACGTTCTTTTCGATACATTCAAGGTCCTATTTTCACGCAACTTCTCATGGCCGATGAAATCAATCGTGCTTCCCCACGGACACAGTCAGCCCTTTTACAAGCTATGCAAGAATATCATGTTACTGTTGCAGGTACCCGTTATGATTTGCCACAACCTTTTCATGTTCTTGCAACGCAAAATCCTCTCGAACAAGAAGGGACCTATCCACTTCCTGAAGCACAACTGGATCGCTTTTTGATGCAAATCGATATTGACTATCCTGACCTCACAACAGAGCGACGGATTATTTTAGAAACAACAAAAGAAAAAAAATCAAATGCAAAACCAATTTTATCCGGCAAAAAATTGCAAAAAATTCAAAATATCGTTCGCCAAATGCCTCTTTCAGAAAATGTGATTGAAGCTATTTTAAAAATTGTCCGCTCATCTCGCCCTCATAAAGACAATAGCCTTGCTAATACTTATGTTTCTTGGGGACCTGGTCCACGGGCATCACAAGCCCTTTCACTTTGTGTTCGCGCTCGTGCTCTTTATTATGGACGCTTAGCTCCTTCACTTGATGATGTTGAAGCATTGGCCTATCCCGTATTACAACACCGCATGGCTCTTAATTTTTCTGCCCGTGCTGAAGATATAACCGTAAAAGATATTATTAATAACCTTGTGAAAGATGCTCTTTGAATGGCTCTTGGCAAAAAAGTTTTACAAAAGCCTCCATTGTCGCTGGCAAATGAACTGCATAAGGATACTGGCAAAATGCCATATTTCCTTTTACAAGCGCGTCATATCGCTAATACATTGATAACCGGATGGCATAGACAACGTAAAAGCGGTAATGGGGAAAACTTTTGGCAATTTCGTCCCTATATGGAAGGAGAATCCATTAGCCGCATTGACTGGCGTCGCTCAGCGCGTGATGAAAATACATATCTCCGTGAACATGAATGGCAAATGACACAAACCGTTTGGCTTTGTCCTGATCAGAGCGCATCAATGCATTACTGTTCGCGCTTTTCTAAAATCTCTAAAGGTAATCATGCCACTCTTCTTACCCTTACCTTGGCATCCCTTCTTGCACGCAGTGGCGAACATATTGCTATTCCCAACTTAATGTCCCCCACAATGACATCCAATGTCGTAGAACGAATAGCCTTTGCTTTAGAAAATCATTCAGATGAAAATTCATTTCCGGATTTTTCAACGATTACACGCTTTTCACATGTCGTTATAATGAGTGATTTTCTCGACTATCCTGAAAAAATCATCCAACATTTAACCGTTTTAACTACAAAACAGGTGACAGCTCATTTAATTGAAATTTCTGATCCCGCAGAAGAAAGCTTCCCCTACACAGGTCACACAGCATTTTTGGATCCTGAAACGAAAGAGAAACATGTTTCCACTAAAGCAGAAGATCTTCGTAAGAGCTATTGTAAACTATATCACGCAAGGCGACAAGAATTGGTAAATTTTTGCGCACGCCAAGGATGGTCTTATCACGTTAGTACAACGGATCAACCTTTAACAGAGACCATTTTTCATCTCGCAAATACAATGAGCGACTCTCCATTGCAAAAAAGGAGGGCACTTTGAGTTTTGCTGCTCCCTTTCTGTTACTAGGGCTTTTGTTCCTACCGGTCATTTGGTGGCTATTGCGGATAACTCCTCCATCTCCGCGTAAAGAGCTTTTTCCCCCTTTTCGCTTCTTACCCAAACCAACTCATCAACAAGAAACAGCAAAACATACACCTTGGTGGTTGCTCTTGTTGCGTTTAACCATAGCGGCACTTGTTATCATAGCTCTAGCACGCCCCACTTGGAATCAAAAACCAATAAGCCTTTCTGGGTCTCAACCCCTTGCACTCATTATTGATAATAGTTGGGTTTCTGTAAAAGAATGGAAAAAACGCATCTCTATCGCTGAAATACTCCTTGCACAGGCAGAAAAACAGCAAAAAGATATTTATCTTGTTGCAACGGCTGAACATGATATCTCCAATATAGAGCCCCAACCAGCCAAGATTATAACACAGCATTTAATGCATTTGCAACCGCGTCCTTGGCCTGTCAACCGTGTGCATGCCTTCAAAAAACTCAGCGAAATAACCAAAGGAAAACCTCTTGATATTGCTTATTTAAGTGATGGATTACAAACAAATGAAGATGAGCAAGCTTTTGCTCTTCTTGAAGAACTAAAACCTAGAAACTTCTTGTGGTATTTGACTGATATTTCCGATTTAACCGGCATAACATCCATAGAAAATAACAATGGAAACATGGGCGCGCGTATTATCCGCTCAACAACACACAGTAATACTCCCGCTATACTCAGCCTTTACGATTCAAATAATCAACTTCTCGGTCAATTTACGAACAATTTCTCTGAAGGAGAAACAACAGTACTTGTTCCTTTTAATGTACCACTTGAACTACGCAATGATATCGCTTGGATAAAAATAAACAATCAAAACCATGCTGCTGCAACCTTCTTGGTAGACAGCCATAACAGGATAAGCCGTGTTGCTCTTCTCTCACCCGATACCAATGAAATGGCACAGCCTTTACTTGCTCCATTTTATTACATTATTAAAGCCTTACAAGGTCATACACAGCTTATAACAGCCGGTGGAAGAGAACTTTCAACGGATATTGATCATTTGCTTAAACAAAATCCATCTGTTTTTATTATGGGTGACATTGTTAACATGCCCGAAAATGCAGAAAAAAAACTTTCTGATTTTGTGAATAAAGGGGGAACACTCATCCGCTTTGCAGGAGAAAAACTCAGTAGCGCAGAACATTACGATAACCTTCTTCCGATACCACTGCGCCCAGGCCAACGTTCCCTTGGAAGTATTATGTCTTGGACAAAACCACAAAAGCTTGCACCTTTTGCAAAAAATAGCTTTTTCTTTGGTCTTCCCTTTCCAGGAGATGTTACTGTCTCTCGCCAAATCCTCGCAGAACCAACCCCAGATCTTTTTGAAAAAACGTGGCTTAGCCTTTCGGATGGAACTCCTCTTATTACCGCAGCAAAACGTGGTAAAGGAACCCTCATTCTCATTCATGTTGCTCCTGACCCAACATGGTCTAATCTTCCTCTTTCTGGCTTTTTTGCACAAATGCTGCAAAAATTAATCACATTAGGTTCTAACGAAAACACAAACCTAACACACAGAGAAAAAAGAACAGTGGTACAAAACCCTTGGCGAACTATAGCCGTTGACGGACAATTACAAGTACCATCCTCTGATATTGTTCCACTGGTCTTTGATGCTCAAAATCCACCCCGTCCTTCCTATCATACCCCACCAGGACTTTATGGTGTCAAAAACAATTTTTATGCGCTTAATCTCTTAACTCATTCATCGCGCTTGATGAAACAATCATCATTGCCACCTTCTCTTAACAAGAGTCCTTTATCTTACGATATAAAAGAAAAAAATCTTACCGGTCCACTTTTAGGATTAGCCATCTTATTATTCGCCTTTGATAATTTTCTCATTTTATGGATGGGAGGTATTTTTTCTTTCAATAAACGGCATAATATGTTTTTCCTCCCTCTCATAATTCTTATTGCCTTGTTTGCATATGCTCCAATTCTTCATGCACAAACGACAGAAAATCATCATGATAGTGTACAAGCCGCTGGTGCAACACATCTTGCCTACGTTATAACCAACAATCGTGAAATTGATACAACGAGTAAAAGTGGTCTAGAAGCCTTAAGCCAATTTATTGCAGAGCGCACAATGCTTTCCCCTGGCTCTGTTACAGCACTTGATCTCGATAAAGATGAACTCTCCTTTTATCCTCTTATTTACTGGCCAATTGATGTTGAGAGTCCTATACCAACTCCCAAAAGCCTTGAAAAAATAAATAATTTTATGAAACATGGGGGAACAATTTTATTTGACACACGCGATCAGATAAAGAGCAATCTTAATCTTGAAGGAGATGCCACTCCAGAAACGCAAAGATTACGAACCATCTTAAAAGGATTAAATATTCCATCCATTGAGCCAACATCAACCGATCACGTTGTTGCACGTTCCTTTTATATTATGCCAGATTTTCCTGGTCTCTACCGTGGTTCACCTTTATGGGTTGAATCCTCATCAACAAACAAAAAAAATAAAAATTCTCTTGCCAGTGGTGATAACGTAAGTTCTCTTCTCATCACCGCAAATAACTTTGCCGGTGCTTGGGCACTCGATGAAAAAGGAACATGGAAATATCCCCTTGTTCCCAATGATCCAATGCAACGTCTATGGGCATTTCGCGCAGGTTTAAATATTGTTCTTTATGTGCTTACAGGAAACTATAAAGCGGACCAAGTTCATGTTCCTGCGCTCTTGGAACGCTTTAAAAGAGAAAGAAGGCAATGATACCACTTTTTACTTTTCAGCCTTTCTTACCACTCTTTTGGATTCTGCTCTTAAGCGGAATATCCTTTCTTTTTGTCGTTGTTGGTCTTGTTACGCAACGTCAAGGTTCTATATTTCGTCTGATGGCATTAAGCGCCCTCATCCTTGCTTTGCTTAATCCAATGATCATAAAAGAACAGCGCGAACCACTGAAAAGCACAGTGGGAATTATTATTGACCGCAGCAAAAGCCAAACATTTGGAACACGTACAAACGACAGTGATGAAGCGCGCGCGCAATTAACTCAAGTATTGGCGCATTATCCACAATTTGAACCACGTTTTATTGAAGCTGGAAAACTTGCTGATAATCAGTATGCGCCCTCAACGAATTTGTTTGAGACTTTAACACAAGCAGTATCTGATGTACCACTCTCTCGTTATGCAGGAACCATTTTTATCACTGATGGACAAGTGCATGACATCCCTGACCTATCAGATCTTCATCATGAAGTACCTCTCAATGCTTTGATTACAGGATACTCAGATGAATTTGATCGCCAAATCAAGTTTATTTCTCCTCCACGCTTTGCCCTTGTCAACAAACCACAAACGCTCTCTATTTTGGTAGAAGATAAAGGCCCCGCCAAAAAAACAATACCACAGAAAGCAAATATTACACTAAGCGTCAATGGACAAGACATTGGCCATTATTCTGTAACTCCTGGCGTGATTTTTCAAACTGAAATTACTCTTCCTCATGCTGAAAAAAATATTATCCAAGTTATAACTGATCCATACAAAGGTGAACTAAGCTTTGAAAATAACCGCGCTATAACAATTATTGAAGGAATCAGAGAAAATTTACGCGTTCTTCTTATTTCAGGTGCTCCTTATAATGGAGAACGGACATGGCGAGACCTTTTGAAAGGTGACTCCAATATTGATCTTGTTCACTTTACTATTTTGCGTCCCCCCACCAAAGCAGATAATACGCCCTCAAGCCAATTATCCTTAGTGGTCTTTCCCACAAGAAAGCTCTTTGTTGAAGAAATTAATAACTTTGATCTCATCATCCTTGATGGCTACCAGCACTCTACTGTTCTCCCCTTAATCTATTATGATTATATCGCCCAATATGTACAAAAGGGGGGTGCATTGTTGATGGTAACAGGACCTGAATTTACCCAAAAAAACTCACTTGCGAAAACACCTTTAATAAGCATTCTACCGGCATTGCCCAATGGAACTATTATTGAAAAACCTTTTCGCCCCACATTAACCAAAGAAGGTGAGCGCCATCCTGTCACAAGGGGTCTTGCAACACTTAACCTTCCCGCTTCTCAATGGGGACAATGGTTGCGACAAATTGCTATTCAAAATATAAATAACGGAATCGCCCTCATGAAAGGAGCCAATGAACAACCACTTTTAATTCTCTCCCATGTTGATAAAGGGCGTGTAGGCATGTTGCTTTCCGATGAAAGTTGGCTTTGGGCTAGAGGTTTCGAAGGCGGAGGTCCTTATGCTGCTCTTTATCGACGAATTGCCCATTGGCTTATGAAAGAACCAGAACTTGAAGAAGAAAAATTAAGTGCAACCAGCAGCAATCATCATTTAACAATTCGCCGCCAAACCCTCAAAGAGCATCCAGAGCCCGTCGAAATAATCTTTCCCTCTGGAAAAAAAGAAAATATTACTCTCACCAAAGAACAAGAAGGCCTTTTTACTGCAACTGTGACCACTGATGAGACAGGAGTTTTTACCATTAAAAATGGCGATTTAACAATACTTTCTTCTGTAGGGATGCTCGATAATCTTGAGTTGTTTGACTTGACTTCAACACAAGAAAAACTGGCCCCCATTATTAAGCACACTGGTGGCTACATCGGACGTTTACACTCTGAGGGAAAAGAAAATTTTCATCTTCCTCCATTCAAGCTGATTCAATCAAAAAAAAGTCCGTCCTCTTCCCCAGCACATTCAATTGTTCTGAAAGAAGCAACCGAAACCCGTTTAATCAATACCTTTTATTTTTCGATATTTTCTGGCTTTTTTGCACTGCTTGCCTGCCTTTTACTGTTGAGCAGCATGTGGTATCGTGAAGGCCGTTAAAAAATCTGAAATTTAGTATAATAGTTTTTAAATTTAGCTTATCCTTTTACGTATTTACTTGTCTTTTATAATTATATAACGTATTGATTTATAACTAAAAATACAGTGGAATTCTCCTTATTTCCAATATCCTCATATTAAAATAATAAAAAACATTCTCTTGCGTATTATTAGAAGAAATGCTGTATGGATAGAAACCATTGAAGAAAAGAGTGAAATACCTCTTATAAATCCTCTTAAAGCAAAGCAAGAATTTTCATAAAATTGGGGGAAAATAGTATGATGTTTTTTATTTGCACCTTGTATAAGCGTAGAGATGGTAGTGTACAGTAAGCCCTATATAGTTCACAGAAGCTTTCCATTATAATATCGAGTACCGTCTTGAAATTAGCTCAAACGCATTGAGAAATGTTTTTTACAAATATGTGAATGTACGACACAATGATATTTTATTAGGGATATTCTATTTGGAACATTCCGCTTGAGACATTCTTTTTTGCAAGCTAATTTTCATTTTACCATCTTTCTTGCCTTTAAACACTAAGTTATCTTATGTTTATTCTTTAAATCGTTTTTAATACTCTACGAGCTTTTATGTTTTATCTTGCCCATATATCGGATGTACATCTTTCCCCTCTCCCGCAACCTTCCCTTTTTGAACTTTCTGGGAAGCGTCTTACCGGTTATCTGAACTGGCAAAAAAAACGTAAGAGTCAGATGGCAACAAATGTCTTAGAAACTTTAATGGATGCCTTGAAAAAAACAAAGCCTGATCACCTGGTGATCTCTGGTGATCTTGTCAATCTTGCTCTCGATAAGGAATTTGAACAAGCGTATCGTTGGCTCCTTAACTTAGGACAACCCCAAGATATTTCTTTGACATTTGGAAATCATGATGCCTATGTCCGCGGCGCTTTACAAAAAGCATGCACTCTTTTTAAACCTTGGATTACAGGTGACATCCCTCAAAAAAGCCTCTTTCCTTATATGCGCATTCGTAAAGATGTTGCCATCATAGCAGCTTCTTCAGCCATTGCGACATTGCCTTTTCAAGCTTCCGGTTATTTTGGTAAAATGCAAGCGCAAACTTTACCGCTCCTTTTAAAGGAAGCAGCACAATGCAACCTTTTTCGTGTCGTCATGATTCACCACCCCCCCTTTCCAAAGGCAACGTCTTGGCATAAAAAACTACGGGATATAAAACGTTTTCTAGACATTATCAAATACCACGGTTGTGAGCTTATTCTTCACGGACATACTCATTTACCCACATTGAATTACATTGAAGGACCAATTAAAAAAATCCCTATTGTTGGTGTTCCTTCCGCATCACAAGCTTTTGGTGATAAAAAACCGCCCGCAGGCTTTAATTTATTTTCCATTGAACGCTTACAAAATCAATGGCATTGCCAATTACAACGTTATAGCATTATCAACCCCAAAAACGAGATTGCATGTACTGAAACAATTAATCTTTAAACACCTTCATAGTTGCCCAAACAACCAAAAATGAAAATATTTTTATTTCATATCCCTTTGGAAATCATAATTCTTATTTCCTTTTTCTCCTTAAAAGATAAAGTTTCACCTTCTCTGTCAATAGATCAATTTTTCTCAGACAGTTCCATCTGCAGCCCCACTTATGTGACTAGCTTTTTACAAACTTATCGGTTTTGGTTTTCTTCCTTCCCGCCCTAAAGGACGAAAATTCTACCACATCTGATTTATAAATAATTCGGATTCTTGTCTCAAGGGTTCCATCTGCTAATCGCACATGTGATTTACTTCACAAAGCTCTACACATAAACCCTGCTTTGAATTTCATCATCCACTCCTCCAAAAGCATCTAATGCGTAAAATCCTTATATTATTACAATGATGATATTTTATAGAATAATAGAGAAGCTCATTCAGCTTCTATGCCTGAAAATCAATGGCTAAAAAAGCCAAATAATAACTAAATTATATAATTTAAATAACCCAATATACTTGTGATTCATAAACAAATGATGTTGATTGATTTATCGTAAATAGATTTGAAATGATCCATTACTATTTCACTCAAAATTTATTATCGTACATTAAAAATTTAGGAAAAATAATAGATTATGTTTCGATAAAAAACATAGGTAATAATATTTTTTATGTCTCAATAAATTCCTAATTTTTCATCTATTTTTTCCTATAAATCACTTTATAATACTCTTTATAATTATTTTATTATTGAGTTACATTGTGGATGTAATTTTATGTTCTTTAGAATTTTTTGCGAGCTTTTTGTTATTAAATAAAATATTTTACGATACCGCAAAACAGAAAAGTTGATTGTATGAGAAATCTTTCAAATAAAATAAAATGCCATTAGCTTGCCAATTCACATGTTGGTTTAAAAAAGCATCTTTTAAAGCACCCAAACCCATTTCCCGACGGCACCTAGGAATGATGTAATGTTAAGTCCATTTAGCAACACCATCTTCACGTTTATGGAAAAGCAAGCTCGTATCAAATCTCATACTTCGCCACCCCCCTAATGTAGCGAAAGTCTTTAGCACTTAAGATGGTTCATAAGAAGCATTTTTATTCTTTCTTGAATGTTTTTATCTCACGAATCTCCCTCTTTTTGATGTACAAAAGACATGGTTTAGATTGGTTCAATATGGTATAGGTTAAAAATGAGAAAATCTTATGACACTTGGGTCTCTCACTCAACATGACAAAAAGTAATTTATATTTACAAATCAAAGTATTGTTCGAATAAAATAGTAGCTTTTTTGAGTAAAGGATATTTACTAGAACATATCTGAAAAACAAAAGCCTCATTCGAAAATGAGACTTTTGAAGTGTTTAATTCTGCAAAAAATTAAAATTTATAAGCTACCCCCACACGGAAATCGTTTGTCTTGTAGCCCATTTCAAATTTATCCTGTATGAATTTCTTTTTGCCAAAATCTGAATAACGATATTCTGCACGTACAATAATATTATCAGTCATTGCAAAATCAATACCACCTCCAAGGGTATAACCAATCATGGTCTTTTTTTCATCATGCAACCAATCAGAAAAATCAACTTCTCCATTTTTGCTATCAGCTACTGCCGCAAAAATATTCTGAAGTTGCGTATAAGCAATTCCTCCAGAAACATAAGGCATCATACGTTCAAGTGCAAAACCAACTTTCACTCGCGTAGCACCTGACCATTTTTGTTTTAAAGTATGCTGTATAGCCTCAATAGGTAACGCTGGAGATTCCTCCTCATGAGAATCTCTCGTGTAACCTGTTCTTTCTAAAGATTTTGCTATTCCTTCAGGTTTATTTTTTGGTAGAGGGATATCCTTCGTACTTTTTTTATTAGACCACATAACATCCGTATCAATACCTATAATAAAACCATTATCGATATCAATATTGGAACCTGCATAAACGCCCCCGATAAAACCAGAAAGTTTAGGCAAATTCTCTTTTCCAACTGGATTCCATATCCCTGTCTCTTTTTTTAAATAACTTGCAGTCGTTTTGCCTGAAAAGTTTCCAATCTGCCCTCCAAGATAAAATCCTGTCCAAGAAAAAGAAGGCGCTGCAATAACAGGAACAGGCTGTTCAGGAATAACGCTATCCGCTGCCTGTACGATAGAAATTGAAATTAAAGAAAATATAGATGTTGAGATTAAATACTTTGTAATCATAATTGCTCCCCTAAAAGCTAATGTGATACATAAATAATAGTAAATCGTTTCACATTTTTTGCAAAAAATCTATAGCAAAAATGACACAGTTAAAAACTTTAAACTCCTATTTAAAAATAAAATTATTTTTTAATAAATAATTATTATAAATACTTTAAAAAAATTATTTATAATTTTCTTAAATTATTACTTTATAATAGCTTTCATAGATGGATATTTCATTATTATCCATAATAATATAAACAACTCCAATATCAATTTTGTTTAAAAAATGAGATATATAATCAATAAAAATTTTTATCATATTTACTTCAATATATTTGTATAATAATAAATAATATATATCCACTACCTCTATAATATTTTATATAAATCTAATATGATAAAAACATTATTGAATATAATTATTGTGTTTAATATCTCTAACTTGATAAGTATATCTAATATAATACTACTGATTTATAACTGATCCATATTCTTGTATCATATACATGAGCAACATCATTCGCTAAAATCTAGTCCTTATTTCTTTTTGTATAAAGAATAACACCTAGAATGACTTTTTTTGATAGAGAAACTCTTTCATGACACTTGAAGAAATAAGTAGAGAATGGTTTTTACTCTCTAGATCTCTCAAACCTATATGACATAAAATATCAAAATTAATATATAAAAATGGAATTAATAATTTTTAAGCTTCTATAATATCTTTTTATGATTTTATCTAATAATCGCATTCAATAATTTCATAAAAGCATTATAAAATACATTTAATGTTTCATGACTTTCGTAAAAACTGAACAGACTAATTGCCCAGTTTCTGCAATTAATTTTTCAACACGAAGCAAATCAGGTTCCCCAACACTCTTTAACAAAAGATCACTTAATCCAGCTGGCATATCATTGGGATCAAGAGAATCATTTAAGCAAAGTCGTATAATTTGACTCAAATTTGTATAGAGACCATAGGCATAATGTAAATCAGCAACACATGACTGATTAAGAAAACTATTTGGTAAATTATCTAAAATATCTGCTGTCGTCTCTCCAATGTGAAACTCAATGACATGCGTAATAAGAGAAAATTGAGCAATAAACTCCAAATCCATAATGCCACCAGACATCGTTTTTAAATCCCATTGATTTTTTGGCGGCTTTTCTTTTGCAATCAAGGAACGCATTTCACATACTTCTTTTGCAACTTCCTTCTTATCACGAGAAATAGCAATAATTGCACACACTTCATTTTCTAGCTTTTGTAAAAAATCAGGATCTCCTGCAATGCCTCTAGCCCTTGTTAAAGCAAGATATTCCCATATCCATGCTTCTTGGCGATAATACTTTTTAAAAAATGGAAAAGAAACAGCAATAGGTCCTTTATTGCCTAATGGCCGTAATCTTAAATCAACGACATAAAGAACACCTTGGCTTGTAAGAGTGGATAAAGCAGAAACGAGGCGCTGTGCTAAACGCGTATAATATTGAGAGATATAAAGAGGCTTTTCTCCATCAGATATTTCTGCATCATCATCGTGTTCATAAAGCAAAACGAGGTCAACATCAGAATCTGCCGTTAATTCGCGACTTCCAAGCTTCCCCATACCCAATATGCCAACACGCCCCCCTTTAATACGACCATGAAGACGAGAAAATTCCTCTTGAACGGTAGCAAATGTTTTTGTAATCATAAGATCAGCAAGCGCAGTAAAAGCAAAACCCGCTCTTTCTCCTGTAATTGTACCATTCAAAATTCGAATACCAATCAAAAAACGTTGTTCATCTGCAAAAATTCTTAAATGGTCAAGAATTTCCTCATAAGAAAGAACATTTTCAAGAAAATATTCAAGCCGTTTTTCTAAGTACATTTTGGTCGGTAATTCTGAAAGAATATTCGGATCTAACATTCCATCAAAAACATGGGACCTGCGTGCAATAATTTCTGCAAGACGTGGAGCAGCCCCCATAATAAGGACAAGCATATCCAAAAGAGAGGGATTAGATTGCAAAAGACTAAAAAGTTGAATTCCTGAGGGTAAGCCCTGTAAAAAACTATCAAAACGCAACATCGCCTCATCAGCTCGCTTTGTCGCGCCAAAAGCTTTCAAAAGAGCTGGCGTTAATTCCGTTAATCTCTCGCGTGCTTCGGCTGATTGCGTTGCTTTATAACGACCACAGTGAAGGGTGCGCATAATACGACAAATATCACTTGCTCTTTCAAAGCCTAAACGGCTTAACGTTATTAATGTCTCTGGATCATCTTCTTCACCTGTAAAAACTAAATTACCAATTTCTAAACCAAGTTCTTGCTCATTCTCAAACAGTGCAGCATAATGTTTTTCAACAACCTGAAGTGTTTTTAATAAATCACGGATAAAACTGCTACTGTCTTGATAACCCATTAAATAGGCAACACTCGTGAATTGAACAGTATCATTTGGAAGAAGATGTGTTTGTTCATCGAAAAGCATTTGAATACGATGTTCCACATTTCGAAGAAATGCATAACTTTTTATAAGGCTATTTCTCGTTTTTTCACTGATCCAACCAAGCGTGTGAAGTTCTGCTAACATTGCAACTGTCTGACGTCCACGTAATTGAGGAAAACGTCCACCAGCAATGAGTTGTTGTGTCTGAACAAAAAACTCAATCTCACGAATACCCCCACGACCTAACTTTATATTATGCCCATAAGCTGCAATTTGACCATAATTTTTATGCGCATGAATTTGACGTTTGATCGAATGAATATCAGCAATAGCAGCGTAATCTAAATATTTCCGCCACACATAGGGAAAAAGCTCTTTGAGAAAGTTAAAACCTGCCCTCTTATCACCAGCAACTGGACGTGCTTTAATCATGGCTGCTCGTTCCCAATTTTGCCCACGCCCTTCGTAATAACGCAATGCAGTCCTTACTGGTAAGGCCAAAGGGGTTGATCCTGGATCTGGACGAAGACGAAAATCAAGACGAAAAACATATCCTTCCGCAGTGCGTTCTTGAATGATACGGATTAATCGGCGTACCATTTTAGAAAATACGTCAACACTTTCAGAAAGATTACCAATATGAGGTGATGTTTCATCAATGAAAACAATAAGATCAATATCAGAAGAATAATTAAGTTCCCCTGCTCCTAGCTTTCCCATCCCTAAAATAATTAAACCACAGTCTTTTTCTGGATTTTCGCGGCTTAGCAAATTAATCTTACCATGATCATGCGCTTCTCTTAATAGAAAACGTAGTGCTACACTTAATGCTGCTTCGCCCAAACGTGTCAACCAAGCACATGAAATTTCGTAAGTAAAAACACCTCCCAAATCAGCTAAAGCAATGAGAACATGCGCTTCTCGTTTTTTGCGCCTTAAAGCAGCCATCAATGAAGTTTCATTTATAGATTCATCCTTATCAATAGCCGTAATATCATCTATAATTTCGCTCAGCCTTGTTTCTATATCAACATTTAATAAAACACTAAGATATGATGGATTGGCAATTAAAACCTCACGCAAAAAAGGAGATAAGGTCATAACCGAACTGATAAAATCAATCTGCGTTCCACTCTCTGAAATGATGGAAACAAGCGATTCTAAACCTTCTTTCCTTGCTTGTTCTTCCATGTCTTTTAACCATTGGGAACCACTTTTATCGAGAGGACATAAAGAAAGAAGCTGTGTTTTTAAAAAAGCTTGTTTCGTCTGCGCTCCCTTGAAAAGCATTTTGCTTTCCTTTCTATTGCTTTATACTTTTAAAATAGTTATTACGTATGAAAAGAGAAAAGTGAAGAAAAATATCTTTAAGGAAATAACAAAATAGCCCTAAGCCCTGGATTTGCATTTTCAAGTAACAATTCACCCCCATGAAGCTTCATAACCGCTTTTGCTATACTTAAACCAATCCCAAACCCAGGTTGTGTGCGGCTTTCTTCAAGACGAACAAATCGTTCTGTCACTTTTTCACGTTTATCCTCTGCTATTCCTGGTCCATTATCGCTCACAACAACTAATAAATGTTCATCACGATATTCCATTGATAAGCAAACCTTCGCTTGCCTTCCACCTTTAGGCGCATATTTAATTGCATTATCTATAAGATTAAAAATTGATTGTGCAACAAGCTCACGATTCAATTTTAGCTCTTTATCAAATATATCTCCCAACTGAAGTAAAACACCTGACTCTTCAGCAAAAGGTTCGTAAAGCTCAACAGCATCCTCAATGATCAGTTTCATATTAATCATTTCAAGATGTTCAATTGTACTGCTGGCCTCAATACGTGAAATCATTAAAATCGCATTGAAAGTACAAATAAGTTGATCTGATTCTGCAATAACCCTATCAAGGACCTGACGATATTCAAGCTTTGTCTTATTTCCTGAAAGCGCCTCTTCAGCGCGATTTCTAAGACGTGTTAACGGCGTTTTCAGATCATGAGCAATATTATCTGATACTTGACGTAAACCAATATTTAACTCTTCAATGCGGTCTAACATAACATTAAGATTGGTTGACAATCGATCAAACTCATCCCCTACTCCAGAAACAGGTAAACGCCCACTGAAATCACCATCCATCAAACGCTGTGATGCAGCCGTTACATGATCAATCCTTTGTAAAGCTCTCCTGCCAACAAAAAACCATATGAGTAAAGCGCCTCCAACCATTGCAGCAAGTGCAATGATCACAGCTTTGCGAATAACCACTGCAAAACGTTCTGGCTCATCCAAATCACGTCCTATAAGAATCTTCATAGCATTAGGCAAGTCAACAATAACCGCCAAAGCGCGATGTTCACTTGTTTTGCCATGTTCTCCAAAACGGGAATACAAAAAAGAGGTAGAAATAAAACCACTCTGATTCAAAAGACCTAATTCAATACGCGCTACATTTCCTGCTAAAATACGCCCCATAGAATCTGTAACAAGATAAAGAAATGCTCCTGGTTGTCTTGAACGATAATCAATAGTGCGCATTAATAAGGATAATCCCCCATAATTATAAGCATTTTCAATATACTTTAATTCTTCATGTAAAGCCTGTTCAGTTTGCTCTGTTAACAATGAAGCAGAAAATGCCGTCATATAAATCGAAAGTCCTGTTGCCACCAATCCAAACAATAAAATGTAAAGTGCTGAAAGCCTTAGCGCCGTCGTGCGCATTATATTAATCAAACGATTCATGCTTTGTTATCTGGTACTTTGAGCATATATCCAGCTCCACGCACTGTATGGAGAAGGGGAACATCAAAATCTTTTTCAATTTTGGCTCTCAAACGAGAGATATGGACATCAATGACATTCGTTTGTGGATCAAAATGGTAATTCCAAACGTTTTCCAAAAGCATAGTGCGTGTAACAACCTGCCCCGCATAACGCATCAAATATTCAAGCAAACGAAACTCTCGTGGTTGCAATAGAATGTTTCTATCACCCCGTTTTACCGTATGTGCTAACCGATCAAGCTCAAGATTACCTACACAGTAAACAGTTTCTGCTTCTTTAGGATTTTTCCGCCGTTGTAAAACTTCAACACGCGCAAGAAGTTCAGAAAAAGCATAAGGCTTTGTCAAATAATCATCTCCCCCTGCACGCAGCCCCGTTACACGATCATTAACTTGCCCTAAAGCAGACAGAATAAGAACTGGTGTTTCATTGCCTTTAGCGCGCAATTCAGCAATAATAGAAAGACCATCACGATGCAAAAGCATTCGGTCAACAACCATAACGTCATAATTTTCCGTGGTTGCTAAAGCATATCCCGTATCTCCATCATAAGCAACATCAACAGAATGCCCTACTTCCAAAAATGCTTTTTCGAGATAATGCCCCGTCTCATGATCATCTTCAATAACGAGTATCTTCATAAAACGTATCTCCATTATTTTATTATGTTGTAGGACAAATATTTAATAAACATTTGTCCTACAACTAAAGCTTTATTTTTTGAAAATTGGAAGAGCAACAAAACGATTTTGATCATTTGTTCGCACTTGTAAGAGTATAGCTTTTCGTCCTAACTGCTGAGCATTTTTGATTGTGTTAATAATATCAGAGATTCGTTTAACCGGTTTATTATTTACTGTCACAATGATATCACCAGGGCGTATCCCTTTATCTGCAGCATCTGAATCGGTATCGACATCCGTTACGACAACCCCTACACCATCATCAGAAGGCATAACAATCAGACCATAATCTTCCAATGTTTCATCTAAATCACTCTGTCCATTTGAATATTTTGAAGTCTCTTTCTTACTTTCATCTTCAGACATTGAAGCGAGTTTAACCTTGATGCTCTCCTCCTTACCTGATCTCCAAATCCCTATGGTTACCATTTCTCCTGGTTTAATATTTGCAATACGTTTCGCCAGCTCACGCGCATCAGCAACTTTTTCATTATTCACTGAAATAATGACATCACCCGCTTTAATACCAGCCTTTTCTGCCGGTCCTTTTAACGGATCAGTAACCAAAGCGCCTTTGGCTTCTTTCAAACCTATTGAATCAGAAATCTCCTTTGTTACCGGCTGAATCTGAACACCTAACCAACCACGTTGAACTGAACCTTTTTCAATAAGTTGTTGTACAACCTGTTTTACAGTCGCTGCTGGAATAGCAAAAGCAATCCCAACATTTCCTCCAGAAGGAGAAAAAATTGCTGTATTAACCCCAACAACCTTTCCATTAAGATCAAACGTTGGACCACCAGAGTTTCCTCTATTAACAGCAGCATCAATCTGAATAAAATCATCGTACACACCAGTGCCAATATCACGTCCACGTGCAGAAACAATACCTGCTGTCACAGTTCCACCAAGACCAAATGGATTCCCAATGGCAACAACCCAATCCCCAACACGAAGCTTTGAATCATCACCAAAATCAACATAAGAAAATTTTCTTTTATCATTCACTTTTAATACGGCAAGATCGGTTTTGGGATCTTTCCCAATGAGCTTTGCATTCAATTCTGTACCATCATCAAGAACAACAGTATAACTTGTTCCATCAGAAATCACATGATCATTGGTCACAATGTAACCATCAGATGAAATAAAAAAACCCGATCCAAAAGCAACAGGACGGAGTCTCTGCGATTGGTGCGGAAATTTATTTTTAGGTTTATCAAAATCATAAAACTCTTTAAAAAATCTTTTTAAAGGATGCTGATCTGGTAATTGATCAAGTCCTGGACCACTAAAAAAGTTGCTAAAGAACCTATCTTCTTTCTTTTTATTGCTCTTTACTTGTACTGCTACAACGGCTGGTTTCACTTGAGCAACAATATCGGCAAATCCCTGTTGTTGCATTAACGAAGTAAATACAGAACTTGCATGAGCCTTTGTCATCCACAAGCTTGATGTACATCCACTAAAAAACAGCGCACTTTCCAATATCGCAGAAAAACTCACTGCGACAAACGTTTTAAAGAAAGCCTTTTTAACCATTTATTCTATGCTCCTATTCAATCATACCTTTATTTCAATTCCGATCACTTATAAAATACCAGACCTTACCGTTTTCTGTCTAAATTATTAAAGTTTTGTAAGGTTTCAGTATTCCCTAATATAATTACAATAAGATTGTCTGCTCATTGCAGATAATCTTATTTTTTCTTTTATGTAACATTTTTTTAATGCAATGACATTTTTGACTGTCCTTTTTCATTCACATAACTCATGATTATTCCGTTTGAAGTGGAAAAATATGATACTTACGCCAATGATAATAATGATCAAAGGCGAGAACCATAAAAACCAAGTTATCTTATTCAACGGTGGTTTCAAGAGAATAAACTCACCATATCGCTCAACAAGAAAGTCAGTGACTTGCTGATTACTATAGCCCATTTTTAGCCTTTCCCGAATTAAAAGCCGTAAATCACGTGCTAAAGCAGCATCTGAATCATCAATTGATTGATTTTGACAAACGGGACAACGTAAATGCGATGAAATATGGCGTGCTCGCGCTTCAAGAATCTTATCCTTTAAAATCTCATCCGGCTCTACTGCTATTGCTAATCGAAAAGGAAACGCTGCCATTAAAAAAAATACAATCCAAAATTTTTTTTTCATCTCAATGTCTTTTCCAAAAATTTAAAGCAAACACTACCTTATTGTACATGCCAATGCGAAACCAATACCCCAAAAGAGAAAGACATCCTCCCATAGCCATCATGAATGCCCCTAACCAAATACATATTACATAAGGCTTCCACCATATGTGCACAACAAGACCCCGATTATCGATCCGTCCCGGCACAATATAAAGCTGCGATAAGCCATGATTTTGAAGACCAACTTCTGTCGTTGCTGTATTTTGACTTGAGTAAAATCGCTTTGAAGCTGTTACATGACCCACAATATTGTTATTTTCATACACTTTAAAATAAAACTCCATTGCCGAATAATTTGAACCAACACCATCATGTACTGCATCAAAATGAAGAGTTTTATCCGCTATTGTTACCCTATCTCCTATATTCATGGTTAAAATACGTTCTTGCCCAAAATTGGCCACACAGACAATGCCAAATAATGTAACGCCTAATCCCATATGTGCCATTGCAGCACCAAAAACAGACCATGGCAATTGCAAAAATCTCTTAACGCGTATTGAAAAATCTGTCTTGCCATATCCACTCTTTCCCCACAGATCCGCTAAACTGCCTAAGAAAACAAATGCTGAAAGCCCAATGCCTAAAACTGCAAAAATATCACGCAAAGATGTCGCGTAAAAGGTTATAAAACAGACGATACCAACCAATACAAAAACAAACCACAACCGTTCAAAAACTGCGAGAAAATCACCGCGTTTCCATGCCATCATTGACCCAAATGGAACAAACAACAACAGCAAAAGCATGAGCGGTCCACAGGTAAGATTAAAAAAAGCAGCCCCTACAGAAATTTTTTGCCCTGTTAATATCTCAATAAAATAAGGATAAAGCGTACCAATCAATACTGTTGCTGTTATTGTTGTCAGTAACAAGTTATTTAAAACAATAAACCCTTCACGTGAAATTGGTTGAAAAAATCTTTCTGTTTTTAAAATAGGGGTACGCAAAGCAAAAAGAAGAAAAGCAGCTCCCGTAAAGAAAAATAAAAGTGCAAGAATTGCCTGCCCCCGTGCTGGATCAATAGCAAAGCTATGAACAGAAACTAAAAGTCCCGAACGAACAAGAAAAGTTCCCATTAAAGAAAGAGAAAAAGTTAGCAGAGCCAAAAACAAAGTCCAACTTTTTAATATTTCTCGTTTTTCGAGAACAAGAATAGAATGTAAAAGAGCTGTTCCTGAAAGCCAAGGCATAAACGAAACATTTTCAACAGGATCCCAAAACCAGTAGCCCCCCCATCCTAGCTCATAATAAGCCCAATAAGAGCCAACCATAATACCCAATGTCAAAAAACACCAAGAAAGTAAAAGCCACGGACGAATCCCACGCGCCCAAATTCTATCAACATGTCCCATAATCAATGCCGCAACGGCAAAAGAAAAACAAAGTGAAAAACCAACATACCCTAAATAAAGCAGCGGTGGATGAATTACTAACGCAACATCTTGTAAAAGAGGATTGAGACCATTTCCTTGCAACGCTGGTGGATTCACACGTAAAAATGGGTTGGATAAAAACAGAATAAATAAAAGAAAAGCACTTGTAATCCAACTTTGGCAAATTAAAACGAGTGTCTTAAAATCTTCTGGTAAATGCTGGCTAAATAACGCCATCAATGCACTAAAAAAAGCGAGACTTAAAACCCATAACAACATAGAGCCTTCGTGGTTGCCCCAAACACCAGTAATTTTATAGAGCATCGGTTTTTCTGAATGAGAATTCTCAACAACATTCAAAACAGAAAAATCAGATACGACATGAGCGTAAATCATCACTAAAAAAGATAAGAGCAATAATGTAAAAGTGATGTATGTTAGAGGAACAGCTGTTTGCATTAACAAACGCTCTCTCCACCAAAAACCTAAAGCAGGTAATAAAGTCTCTAATAAGCTTACTGCAAATGCTGCAACTAAAAAAATATGACCCAGTTCAACAAGCACAATCGAATTATTTCTCCACACTGTAATGTTTTCTCAAACGGTCAGCTGTTCCTTTAGGCATATAAGTTTCATCATGTTTGGCTAAAATACGCCTACCTATAAAAAAACCTTGTTTATCAAAATATCCTTCGATAATCACTCCCTGACCTTCACGAAAAAGATCCGGTAGGACACCATTGAAAACCACTTTTTTATGCTCTACGCTATCCGTTACAAAAAAAATAACGCCCATCTCTCCAACATATTTAACCGTTCCCTTTTCAACAAAACCACCCAAACGCAAAGGGCGCCCCGTTAAAATATCTTCTCTTGTAATGTCAGAGGGCATTCTAAAAAAACTGACCGCATTACGCATTGCATACACGATAAGACTTGCTGCAATCGCCATAATCAAACAACACAATAAGACGATGAGTAAGCGACTTTTTTTTCGCTGCTTTAAAATAACCTTCAACGAAGGAGAGTTTTTTAAAGATTGATTGTTCATAGACACTCTACGAAAAAATTTTAAAGGCGTTAAAAACGTTATATAAGCATCCATTTCTATAGTTTATTTTTTAAGAGTTTTGCACATCTTCTATAGAGGTGCAACTTTTTATCCAGTCCCTCACCTTTGCTAATAAGCTTACCAATAGCTTTCTTCCTTTTTTAGTTTTTTCATCAAATTTTATTTAATATATAACCACTTATATCGCGCTCTTTCCATTCTTCATTTCTGTTCTTTAATCGTCTCTACACATACCTTCCTCTTCTAGAACGCCCCCTCTTTTGTCTTCCTCAACAGCTTTTCTCTTTTATTTTCTCATCTCAATTGACGCCTATTCCTTTTCTTTATACGGCCCACTCGATAAATCACGTAACTGAATCATCATTTTTTCAACACGTGATCGCCCTGCAAAATTTTCAGGCATTGTATCAAGAAAGCTTTGTAAAAATTGCACTGCCTGCACAGTTTTTCCTGCTTGATGAAAGGCATCGGCCAACAATAAGCGCGGATAAAAATCTGTTGGTGCTAAATCCGCCGCTTTTTGAAAAGCATTTTGTGCTTCTTGCGTTATCATCCCTCCTTCATAACCAACCAATGCTAAACCATATCCTACAAGCCTTGGCGCGGTCTCTCCATTCAAACGAAGTGCATCTAAATAAGCATTGACCGCCTCTTGAAAATGGCGCTCTTCAAGATAGCCTACCGCTAACGCATCTGCGAGCTTGCCATCACGAGGTGATCGGAAAAACAGCACTTGTAAGCGAACAAGCTTTTCTTGCTGACTTAGAATTTTAGGATCTTTATCCATTAATTCGCTAAAAAAATAGCTTTTCACTTCCGGATTACCTGTCAGCCCATAAATACTCCATGTGATGAGAAGAACAAATAAAACACTTAAGGCCTTAAGAATATTCCTTTTTTTATAATGCATATAAAGCTTGTTACACTCAATCGTATGCCTATGGCTTCTATCACCATCCATGGTTTGATCTTTTCCTTCTTTCTTTATCCTATCGTCAAAACGGAGTGAAAGAAAAAGAACACTTGCCAGAAAAGCCAGAAAAAATGCTGCAAAAATGAATAAGAGCATATCACTTTTTTCCAATACCAACAGAGAATCTCTCGCTTACCTTTTATCCTCTTCATAAGAAGAGTGATGTGAATTAATAAAAATTCATTTTTTCATGGAGAATATTATAAAATCTATTATATATATCAATTAAACAAAGAAACTAAAAACAATGTTTCCTTACTCTTTAATGTATTGTCTGAAAATACTGCTTTACAAAATTTATAGACATTTCTTGCTTAAGGAGAAAATATGTTATTCTCCCATCTTAGGTAATAAAACTTTTGCATACAACCCACCCAAATCAGAACGTGATAAAAAGAGATTGCCTCCATATTCACTGACCATATCTGAAACAATTGCTAACCCTAAGCCTGACCCTAGTTTACTTTCATTAAAGCGCCGCCCTCTTTTTAATGCCTCATCAATTTTGTCTTCTGTTAAACCAGGACCATCATCTTCTACAAAGATACTAAAATATTCTGTTTCTTCAGCATTTTCTTCTAAACAACAAGAGATCAAAACCTTTGCGCGAGACCATTGAGTAGCATTTTCAATCAAATTTCCTATAATTTCTTCTAAATCTTCCTTCTCTCCAGAAAAAACAATATCATCAACATCCATAATAAATTGAATTTGTTTTTCAGGATTAAGCTTTTTCATAACCCGCACCAAGCGTTCAAGCACACTGCGAACAGACGTATGATAGACAACACTATCGCATTGTGCTGCAATCCGCGCACGCTGAAGATAATGATTGATTTGAGCTTGCATTATTTGCGTTTGCTCTCTCAACAAACTAGCCTTTTCTCCGCGCATCTTATCTGTCTCATTCATAATCACGGATAGAGGCGTCTTCAATGAATGCGCGAGATTACCAACCTGTGTGCGAAATCGCTCGATAATACGCTGATTATTATTAATGAGAGCATTCATCTCTTGTACAAGCGGCATCACTTCGCTTACTAAATCCGTATTCACATAATGAACTCTTCCTTCGCGAATATCATTCAATGCACGTCGAATAAGCTTTAACGGTTGAAAACTAAAGAAAATAATAGCAATATTAATAAGAACACTCCCGAGACCGAAACTCCAAAGAAAAATTTGCAAAGTTCGCTTAAATCCCTTTACCTGGGCATGAGCTTCATCGATATTCCCAACAAGCCGAAAACGTGCAATATGATTTTTATTATCAAGAACAACATCACTCTCAATCACTTGTAGCTTTTGACCATTGTTCCCCGTTATCCGATAAGAGCGAAAGAATTTATTGTCAAAAGGTATATCAACATCACTTGGTGTAAATATCTCGCCTGTTCCCAATGAAGGAGATGTCAATCTTCCTTTTAAATTATGGGATATCGAAACAACTTCCCAATACCATCCTGTTGTTGGATCAGAATAACGAATATCATCAATCCCAGCCCCTCCTATCAAGGTACCTTCCGATGACACCGTCACTGTTGCAATAAGACTGTAGAGTTGAGCAGAAAGGATACGCTCTAGGCTTTGTTCAGTTGAACGCTTATAAAATAAAATACTTACTGCAGAAATCGATAAAAGAGAAATAACAACCCATAATGTTGATAAGATCATAACACGTAAACTGAGAGATCGAGTAATTACAAAAAAGAACCTCCTATACCAATTATTCTCTTCAAAAACATTCATTAATCACCTCGCGTTCTCACGCGATATCCCATTCCTCGAATAGTTTCAATCAAATCCACTCCAAGCTTTTTCCGTAACCGACCTACAAAGACTTCCACTGTATTCGAGTCCTTATCAAAATCCTGATCATAAAGATGTTCAGTAAGCTCTGTTCTTGAAATGACCCTGTCACAATGATGCATGAGATACGAAAGCAGTCTGAATTCATAAGATGTTAGTTTAATCAATTGACCATCCACAAAAACACGAGACGTCTTTGTATCCAACAAAACATTTCCGCAACATAATGCACTCGTCGCATGTCCCGTAGTGCGACGAATTAATGCTCGCAAGCGCGCCATCACTTCCTCCAAATGAAATGGCTTCACAACATAATCGTCAGCTCCAGCATCAATACCGTGCACCTTATCAGACCAACGGTCTCGCGCTGTTAGCATTAAAACAGGCATGGAGAGCCCTTCTTGACGCCACTTTTCAACAACACTAATACCATCAATCTGCGGTAAACCTATATCAAGTATCACCGCGTCGTAAGACTCTGTGCTACCTAAAAAATAAGCCTCTTCACCATCGAAAGCACTATCGGAAACATATCCTGCACGTCTTACAGCTTCTGCTAATTGATGGTGAAGATTCCGATCATCTTCAACGATTAAGATACGCATCACAACACCATCTGCCAAAAACTAATCAGCAGGAACAAAAAACTCAACACGACGTAATTTTTCACCATTACGGGCTGGTACAACAACCACAATTGCACACATGTCCTTTCCATCCTGAACAACCGGTTTTGAACGGACGAGAACCCCACTCTCTTGCGCAGCAGCCTTCTTACCTAATTCAGCACACCCCGAAGCTAGAACATAATCTGCTTCTAAAAAAGCTGCTATTATTACAAACAAGAATTTTTTTTTCATCATAAATATTTCAATAACCCATCTCTTCTCTTCCTTGATAAAGGATAAAAGAAATAATGGTTTTTTTTGGTCGATTAAAAAATCACAAATGGAAAAACTTTATCCTCTATCTTACAGAAGTAACATATTAACATTAATCCAAATTTTTAAAAAATCAAAAAAATATTTTTAATAATGAGAATAAAATTTATTCAATAAAATAATAAAATATTAATATACTATCTTACAAAAAATGCATAATTCTAAAACAAATTCTTTCTCTGTTATAACTATAGAAAAAAAATACTTCTACTCCATATACTTATTGTAGATTTGTTTGGTTGTATTGCTTTGCCATAGGCTCTCTTTAAATGTTTGATTTTTTTAAAAAAAAGAAAGGGCAACACCGTAAGCCATTTCATAGTCCTGCTCTCATTGAATTAGACGCACGATTAGACACAGCGCTTTATCACATTCGTTCTGCTAACAGTTTTTTCTGGAAAAAGGCAAAAATCGTCTCACAAAATTTTCATCTTCAAGGATGGAAACGTTTTATTGTTGAAGTTCTCGATGAAATACTAACATTAGGGTTGATGGGATTTACTCTTTTCACCATTTTGGGCATTTCTGTTTTTGAACTTACCAAAACAGATTGGTCTTCTCCTAAAAACTTTTCCATTCTTTTTCTCGATCTCTATGGAAATCCAATTGGACACCGTGGTGCAATGCCGGCTATTTCTGTCCCTGTTGAAGAAATGCCTGACACTGTTATTAAAGCCGTTCTTGCCACAGAAGACCGTCGTTTTTTTGATCATTGGGGCGTTGATTTTCAAGGACTTACACGGGCAATTTCACAAAATATTCAAGCTAAAGGGGTGGTGCAAGGTGGTTCAACTCTCACACAACAATTGGCTAAAAATTTATTCTTAACAAACGAGAGAACCATAACACGTAAAATCAAAGAAGCTTATCTTGCTCTTTGGCTAGAAGCAAATTTTAGCAAAAAGCAGATTTTGCAACTTTATCTTGATCGAGCCTATATGGGAGGAAACAATTTTGGTATTGCAGCCGCTGCAAAATTTTATTTTGGAAAAGATATCCGTCATGTATCTTTGAGTGAATCTGCTATGTTAGCAGGACTCTTTAAAGCTCCAACAAAATATGCCCCTCATAGTCATCTCTTTGCTGCTCAAACACGTGCCAATGTCGTCCTTTCTAATCTTGTTAATAGTGGCTTTATGACGAAAAGCCAGATTATCAACGCGCATCGCCACCCTGCTAGGGCCCTTCCCCAAATAGACAATAATCAGCCTGATTATTTTCTTGATTGGGCATTCGAGGAAGTCAAAAAAATGCGCAATCAACTTCCAAGCCATAGTTTAATTATTCAAACGACCCTTGATCCGAATATTCAAAAAGCAGCAGAAGAATCAATTGCCTATCATTTACATCAATATGGTCAACAATATCGTGTAACACAAGCAGCCACCGTTATACTCGATAATAACGGTGCGGTATGTGCAATTGTTGGAGGACTAGATTACAAAAAGAGCCAATTTAACAGAGCAACACAGGGCGGTCGACAACCTGGTTCTTCATTCAAACCTTATGTTTATGCAGCCGCAATGGAACATGGATTATCACCCTCAACAATCGTTCTAGATGCTCCCATCAATTGGGGAGGTTGGACACCCAAAAATAATTCTGGTCGTTATCTGGGAAAAATTGACTTAGCAACAGCTTTAGCCTTTTCCATTAATACAGTCCCTGTTTATCTCACCTACCAATATCTTAACCGCGATACCCAACCTATCATAGATCTCATTAAAAATATGGGGATTAACGCGCATATTTTATCACACAAAACGATGGTTCTTGGCACTTCCAACATGACCCCCATGGATCAAGCTACAGGCTTTAATGTCTTTGCCAATGGAGGAATAGCGGGTAATCGTCATGGGTTTACGCAAATCAAAACAATTGGTGGTCGTGTTGTGTGGGATTTCGAACATAACGGAAAAAAACTACACCGAGTTCTGAGTGAACAATCAGCAGCTTATATGAATCAAATGATGGTGGGTGTCACAACACGAGGATCTGGTAAGCGTGCTGCGTTGCCCATGACTCTTGTCGCTGGGAAAACTGGAACATCACAATCTTATCGTGATGCTTGGTTTGTTGGCTTTACGGGAAATTATACGGGAGCGGTATGGATGGGAAATGATAATTTTTCACCGATGAATCGTGCTTTTGGGGGTGGCGTTCCTGCCATGATATGGCATCGTATCATGCTTGCTGCGCATCAAAATATTATGCTCAAACAGCTCTATGGTGTTAAAGATTCTCTCCTTCCTTATCAGCCTCCAGTACTTTCCGCCCATGCAGATTCTGAAGTTTCCTCCCAAATACCCTCTACGCTTTCTCCTGAAACATTAAATATCGTGCGATTGATTAACAAAGATCTGAAAAAACCTCTTCAATCTCTTTGAAGATGAAAACAACTGGAGATTCAACATTTTGAATTCAAGATATTCACTGATGTTTTTTAATATCACCATTTTCTTTTTTATCTTCGCTTTTTCCATTTTATGTGGAACACTGAGTGTCGATTATGTGCTCAATTCCTTTCATCATTTTGGACACTTTACAATTGGAAAATGGAGCGCTTATCCACAAGTAGGAACCGCCAATATGGATCCTTATACCCGCGCTCGCACTGCCAAACGAGGTATTGTTTCACTCGGACGAACTGAAGGTATTCAATTCCAGATTTGGCAAGATAACCAAGGGCGTCCACTTCATCATCACTGTCATTATTTGCTCAAAGGCACCATCCCTGAAACCCGTCTTTTTACCCTTTATACAGCTGACAAATCCCTTAAACCCTATACTTCATCCAAAGAAATACCTTTTGAACTTCACACTAATAATATTATCTATGAGCATGATGGATCATTCCGCATCAATATTTCACCCACACCGCAAACCGGTAATTGGCTTGCAACAATTAGTCAAAAAGAATTCGGGCTTATTCTTACTTTATACGATACTCCAATCATCTCAGCAACGGCATTACAAAAGCTCACAATGCCCTCTATAGAACAAATTCCATCAGGACAAATAAATTGTGATTAGATTCATTTATACCGCACTTCTTGCAATCATTGGCGCTATTATCGTTCATATTTGCTTTTTATTTCTGATCCCCACCTGGGCACAAGATAATATATGGACAGCACTAAAAAAATCTGGAACCTCTTATCAATTTGTCGATTTTACTCCTGATAATCCTATTCAACAATATACTGATCCACTCTTTCTTCTTAAAGTCTGCAGATTTAATCTTGAAAATGGACCTGTTCATTTAAAAGCTTTGAAAACACGACAATTTTGGTCACTAGCAGCCTACACACACGACGGAATTATTTTCTATAGCCTTAATGACCGAACAGCCCCTGATGCGATACTCGATCTTATCATTGGAAAACCAATACAAATCATAGAACTCAAAAAATCAAAACCTAAAAAAAATGCCAATTCAGTTTTGGTTGCTAAAAATTTGAATGAAGGGTTTGTTATTTTACGTATTTTTGTCCCTTCTTCCCTTGCAAAAAAAGAAAGTGAAGCTTTTCTTTCATCTGCGACCTGTCGCATATTTTATGAATAAAAACGGACTAACCTCTCATTTGTACAATACCTTACTTTCTGTACAAAATACATGAAGCCTATCAAAATGGTTATCTTTTTTCTCTATTAATCAAATATTCGAATTCAGATTTATCTGATTGTAGATCCCTCAATTTTTTATTGAGGTAGAATGAAATCTCTATTGCACATAATCATATCCTATTTGAGACGCATTATCTGACAGAAAAAACTCCCCGCCATTAGAAGAGAAAAATCAAGAGTAAAGTTCTAAAAATATATGCTGCTAACAACCGTAGAACTTGTTATTTGAGTTTACTTCTTTTTATTTACAAAAATTCCCATAAAGTTCGCATCAACAACATGATAAACTATAGAAGAAATACTGATCACTTTCAATGAAGTGCTAAAATAACCGCTGGAAACTTATAAGACATTACGCATCCTTGACCTTAAAAATAAGTGCTTTATTTTTGGTTTATGAGCAGAAGCTTTTTGTAAGATAGCACTCTGAAAAAACTTGGCTTATAGTTTACAATTGAGGGGAAAAAACTTCATGAAGAAGAGATATGTTCGATTCGTTTCAAGAGCAGCAGTATGGTCCCCTCGATTTGGTGGTTTAGCCTTCTTTATTTTATTATTTTCAGTCATTTTACAACGTTTTTCCTTACTTAACGTAAGCGACTTCATAATCTTGATAGGTATCTCTACTGGCTGTGTAATTATTTCTCTTTTTCTGGCTCTTAAAGCACTTCATAGTTTGTGGGTCTATGGTGCTCTAGGGGGAATGAAAGCTTTAAAAGGGATCATTTATTCATTAATAACTGCGACACCATTGATGCTCTTTTTTGGACTTTGGTTTACCTTACCAGCTCTTTACGATATTTCTACCGATACACAAAGACCACCGGCTTTTTTTCGCACAATACGTCCCAGCGATGCTTTACCGCTCAAAAGTGTTTTGACTGAACAAGCAGCAATACAGATCTCACAATGGCCAGAAATATCGGGGCGCCGTTATGATGGCTCACCTGATCGTATTTGCGAATCTGTTCTCAATGTTTTAGAAGCCTATGATTGGCCTGTTGTAGCGCAAAGAGAATTCAAAGGCGAAGAAAATGAAATTTACATTGAAACAATAGCAAAAACTTTTTACCTTGGCTTTATTTCAGATATCATCGTTCGTTTAACTGATGAAGGGGATACCACTTTTGTTGATATGCGTTCTGCTTCTCGTTATTTGCCAAGAGATTTGGGGACAAATGCTGCTTTTATTATCGATTTTATGGATGCCCTTGATACGGAAATCGCTTCCCTTCCTCTTTCACAAGACGATGAATAACGATCAAGAGAGAGATAAGACACTTTATTTCACAAAAATTGCTTATTTTTCAATACATTATGATACATAAGCAAACAATCACTTTTCAAAGCTATAAACTAAAAATTCTTATACAAAAGATAATACTCTCAAACCTAACCATTCTTGAAATAATGAAAAAAATTAAAAAAATAGGAAATAAAAAACAGAAATATTGATAATAATGTTAATATTAAAGCCTCTGTCTAACTGTAATCAGTAAATATTTTTAAAAGTTTAATATTAAATAAATTATTATAAAACTCATATCAAAACATTATTATATAAAGATAATAAATAGTCATTGTTCATATAAATAATGTATACAAATAAAAAATGTTATAGAAAGTAATATAATAAATATAATGAAAAAAAATGTTGTGAAAAAATTTTTTTCACAATTTCTTTTTTACTATAACCTTTAGATTTATAACATGAAAACAATGTATAGAAAAATATAAATAAAGCACCTATAGAAAATAATAATTCTACAATAATACTAATAAGCTCATTCATAAAAAAAATCCAAATTAAATATATAATTTTGTAAAATTATACACCTAAACCTTCCTGTCAAGTTTGTAGACACATAATTATGCCTACAAGCTTGTTCATTTTAGAAATATCTGCTGATTTTTATATTAGCGATAACATCCATAGAGTGTATTTCCTACACCTGTAGCAAATCCTACTCCAGTGCCAACTCTTCCTCCTAACATTAGACCTTCCGCAGCGCCTATTGGTCCTCCAACTGACCACCCCATAAGTCCACCAGTTACCACTCCCATATCATGTCCGATATGTCCGATATGTCCCATTGACAATCCTGCAGAGAGATAATCTCCAACAGTACACCCAGGTCGAGATCCACTACTTGAAAAATTCATTGATGAAATATTTGACCACGTATTAGGAACATATAAAACCTCCTTGTTTATTAAAAAATGTATTAGAGAGATACAATTAAAATGGTTTAATATTTTATTTAAATATATTTAATACACTATTAAATAAATTAATTTTATAGTATATATTCATAAAAAATATTATAAAAATTAATATAAAAATTAAGCTTATTATAAATAATAATATATTTCTTTTATATTCTTTCGTATTATAATTTTTATATTTATTTTGCAATAATAAATAATATATTATTGTAATTACACTTATTATTGAAAGTAATATATTTACAATAAAATGACTAAAATCTTCCCACATTAATAATAACCACTAAAATAGTTAATAATAAAATTATAAAATATAATTTATCTAATTTTATTTTTACATAAGATTATATTTACATTAGTAAAATACTTATAAATAAAGATAAAACACATCAAATATTTTATATATTAATATCATTTATTAAATAATAAAGTCCAAAATATATTATAAAGTATATAATAATTATAACTACCCCCAATTTAATAGATTTTTTCCAAGTAGGAAATTGTAATTTATAAAAAAGTATACTTAAAATTAAAAAAATGTTTGTTGCAAGTAATGCATTTTTAATATTAAATAAAATATCTCCCATAATATTTTCCAATTAATTAAATAATTTAATACATAATATTATGATATATAAAAACTAGTTAAACAATATATTAATTTACAAATAACTTAACTAAATAAAACAAAATAAAGAACACACTAAAAAATAAAATTATTCTTATTAATGATTTTTTTTTAATATTTTTTTCATCGTATCCCTTAGAGACATAATACAATTCAAACAAAGATATAAATATACTTAAACAACAAACTGTAAAAAATAATTCAGAAAAGATACTTAAAATATACATAACACATAAAATTTCCAAATTAAAATATAAATCAATTTATTAATGAAATATACTCTATAAACACCTATAGACATATTTATTAAAATATGTCTATAATATTACTATAACTTTAAATATATATTAAAATATTATAACTTAATAGCATACATTATACCGAAAACCTATCCCCACAAGTCCTCCAAGACCGTAGCCAACACCAGAACCAATTGCACCACCAGTTCCCGCTCCTGCCAACGTACCCGCTCCTGCTCCGAATGCTCCCGCGACACCTCCTATAATTACTCCACCAGTCTGTCCTATATGATATCCTACTAATCCCGATGAATGTGCTGTCGAGAGATAATCTCCAACAGTACACCCAGGTCGTGATCCACTGCTTGAAAAATTCATTGATGAAATATTTGACCACGTATTAGAAACATGAGACCAACCATTAGAAAAACTAGAACTAAATGAACCAAACATATAAATCCCCCTTTATATTTTGTAAAAAAACATATCAGAACGATACAATTAAGATGGTTAGCATGCAGTTTAGCACGGCTATTAGCACTCTATCAAGCTACTTAGGGGCTTATTTAGCCAATCGGCTTACGCTAGAATTTGGACGACGCGTTTACACCCATCTTTTAAGGCTCTCCTGCCTGTTTTACGCCATTAGCAAATGGGAGAACTGTTTTCACGTATTGGAAAGATTAATACAATTCGTGCTTTTTAAGAAAAAACTCTGTAAAACAAATAAACTTAGCAAATTTGATTATAAACTTATAGCTACATAAATTTATAGATACGCAAACAATCTATAACAAAAAATAGAATTTTCGTATAGAATGTTGCTTTTTCTATCTCTTTTTAACTAAGTCAGCTCATTTTCTGAAATGTAAAAAGTCTACATAGATATAAAACAAATACTAAAAATAAATCTTATTTAACCTGATAAAAAACATATCATATATAATAATATTTTAATTTAAAATAATTTATCTATTTTACGAATGATTTTATATATATAGAGATATAGATAGAAATTTAGAATTCTATAAATAATAAACTTAACTCAAATAAATCTAATTTTATATTCTTTTCAACTTCTTAATCTAAGTATATAAGAAAAAATTTTTAAATTATACATAATAAGAAAGTCAAAACATAATATATATAATTAAAAATAATATAAACTTATTTAAATGAAAGTTGTTTTTTATGATAAGTTAAATATAAATACTAATATCTAATATATTTAAGAGAAAAATAAATAAAAAAATGCTAAAAAGAACAAACCAAATGTCTTAAGCGATTCCTTTATAATATTTTTCCAACTGTCACCACTGTATCTATAAATTAATGCAAATAAAAATATAAAAATAAATATTGAATACAACACATCAAAAACATTACTCATTAATAGTGAAATAATATTATCACCAATATACATAATAAACATCCGAAATAAAATATCTATTATCACACACAAAAATATCCCTGAAATCAGTTTAGCCATAGCTTTAAAGTATGTTTACAATATCACTGATCTCAGAAATATCTTACTAGCTATTTTCTAAATAAATTAGAAACAGCCTCCCTCCATTTTACGGATGGCATTGATTGTACTTATCTTTTAAACCGTTAACAGCTCCCATTACTCCGCCTGCGGCTGCTCCTTCCGGACACCACTTAATAAACCAATTAATGCTCCTGTGCCTCCCTTTATGACCGCTGATTCAACATAATCGCCTACTTCACAACTTGGATTCGGATGGCATTGATTGTATTTATCTACCATGGCGTCACCAGATCTTCTAGTCCACCTACTACTGCTCCACTCACAAAGCCAGCACCTGCACCTCCTAGTTTAGCAATAGAACCTCCGACTGCACACCAGCAACACCTCCTACTAATGCTCCTACGATGCCGCCTGCGCTTGCTGCTTGGGAATGAGCGCCTGCGCTACAATCATCTTCTTCTGGAAAAAGCCAACTTTTTGGATGTGAGTTACTAATTGAATTATGTGATGAGCATGCTATTTAGCAAAAAATAAACTATAATTTGTAAAAATATATAAATTATAATAAATAATAAAATACTGATAACAACTTTATTTTATATTATTTTAAAATTCCCATATATTCAATTAATAAATTTGCAGCATAATATAATATAAAAAACCTAACTGTTGATAATGTTGTCCTTTTTATACTCCAGTTCTCACCTTTAAATCTATTGTAAGAAAACATGCAAAGTCCAAATCCAATTGCTGTCACTAAGGAGCTAGTAAAAGTATGCATAACAAAAAATCCAGACTGAAATTTCATCTACTTTATGAAGTCTTTAATATATATAGAAAGTATAATTCAAATAATAAACTTAACTTAATTAAGTATAATTTTATATATAAACAATATTTATAAAATTCCCATATATTTAACTAATAAATTTCCAGCATAATATAATATAAAAAACATAATTGTTGATAATATTGTCCTTTTTATACTCCAGTTCTCACCTTTAAATCTATTGTAAGAGAACATTAAAAATCCACATATAAACGTTGCCAATAAGGAGCCAGTAAAAGTATTCATAACAAAAAAATCCAAAATAAAATATCTATTATTACACACAAAAATATCCCTGAAATCAGTTTAGCCATAGCTTTAAAGTATGTTTACAATATCACTGATCTCAGAAATATCTTACTAGCTATTTTCTAAATAAATTAGAAACAATGTCCCTCCACTTTACGGATGACATTGATTGTACTTATCTATCAAACCGCTAACAGCTCCCATTACTCCGCCTGCGACTGCTCCTTCCGGACCACTTAATAAACCAATTAATGCTCCTGCGCCTCCCTTTATGGCTGCTGATTCGACATAATCGCCTGCTTCACAACTTGGATTCGGATGGCATTCATTGTACTTATCTATCAAACCGTTAGCAGCTCCTCCTAATCCGCCTGCTAGTGCTACTTCCGGCCCCAATAATGCACCACTTGCTGCTCCTATGCCTCCGTGTATGGCAGCTGCTTCAACATAATCGCTTGTTTCACACCTTGGTGCCGTATAGCATTTATTGTATTTATCTACCACAGCGTCACCAGCTCCTGCTAGTCCACCTCCTATTGCTCCATTGACAAAGCCAGAACCAACACCTCCCGGTCCAGAAAAAAGACCTCCAACTGCACCAGCAATACCTCCTATTAATTCTCCTACGATGCCACCTGCACCTGCTGCTTGGGAATGAGCACCTGCGCTACAATCATCTTCTTCTGGAAAAAGCCAACTTTTTGGATGTGAACTACTACTTGAATCATGCGATGAGCTTGAACTACCCTTTTTATTATCCATTATATATATTTAAAATACTGTATCATAATGATGCAGTGAGAAATTCTTTACTTCTTACTTTATAAGAAGTCAAACATAAGTTGTAAAAATAATAATAAAAATACTGTATAAATAATAAATACATTATGTTTATATTATATTCATACAAAATGTATATTTTGTTGAGTAATAATACTATTTACAATACTGTTTAAATATGCGACATCCATCGCTCTTTCTCTTAAACAAAATCATAAAATCAAATGAGTCATTCACAAGAAAAACCTGTAGCCTTCTCTTGGTTTACAAGAACAACAAAGAAATATATTTATTATGTCATCGAACTCAGTTGCGTTGCTGTTGTTTTGCGTTTGTTGGGCTTGGTAAATCCTTTTATTTTTCAAGCGATTATTGACCGTATTCTCCCTTTTCAGCGTATTGAAAGTCTCTATGCTATCGTTGTCTTGATGGTTGCTATCATGCTGTTTAGCACAGCTCTTAGCACTCTATCAGGTTATTTAGGAGCTTATTTAGCCAATCGGCTTACGCTAGAATTTGGACGGCGCATTTATACCCATCTTTTAAGTCTCTCTTTGCCCACTTTACGCCGTTGGCAAGTGGGAGAATTGTTTTCACGTATTGGAGAGGTTGATACAATTCGCGGTTTTTTAACAGGAACCATCACCACAACTGTGCTAAATGTTCTCTTTGCCATTATTTATATTGTTGCACTCTTTTCCATTAGTCCGAAACTGACCTTCATTGTCCTTATCATTTTACCTTTACAAATGGGTTCTTTAGCGTTGGTCGGTCCCTTCTTGCGCCGCCAATTACGCCGTTCTTTCACTCTGCAAGCTGTCCATAAATCGCGCCTTATTGAAAGTTTTACCAATCTTGAAGCCATTAAAGCACACGTAAAAGAAGCTGCTCATACGGTACGCATGCAAGAAACTCTAGCACGTAGTCTGGATCAAAGCCTTACAACCAGTAAATTGCATCTTCTCAATGGAGCCATGAGCCATATTTTTGGTGATCTTTTCACTATTTTTATTATCTTTTTTGGTGCTCAAGCAGTTCTTCAAAACCAGATTACGCTAGGGCAACTTATTGCCTTTCATCTTCTTGCAGGCAATGTTTCTGGTCCTATCTTAAGCCTTGCATCCCTATGGGAAGAATGGCAGCATTTGAAAATCTCTCGTCTTCGTTTGGGCGATATTCTTAACTCCCCTCCAGAATGGGAAGAAGAAAAACCGCCTCTTCAACTCAGTGCTCCTCCTCATCTTGAAGCCAACGATCTCTGTTTTTCTTATGGAGATAAGTCCATTATCAATCATCTTGATATCTGTTTACAACCTGGGCAACCAATTATGTTACTTGGTCCTTCAGGATGCGGAAAAACAACCTTGGCGAAGCTCTTTTGTGGACTCTACCCCCCAACAAGCGGAAAGATATTGATTAACGCCCAACCTTTACAGAATTTTGATGTCCGTAGCGTGCGTGAAACTATCGCGTATTTTCCTCAAAATCCTTGCCTTTTTTCCGGAACCATTCTTGAGAATATGCTTCTTGCAAAACCAGATGCCACTAAAGATGAAATCGACGCTGCACTATATATTAGTGCTTGCCATGATTTGATTGCTCAGTTGCCTCTAGGACTCCATACTCAAGTAGGAGAGCAAGGTGGTTTTTTATCAGGTGGTCAGCGCCAACGCTTGGCTTTGGCTTGTTTCTTTCTGATAAACCCAAGCCTTCTTATTTTGGATGAACCTACTTCCGCATTGGATGACGCTGTCAGTGCACAAATTGTTGAGCATTTATATAAACTTTCACAAGATCGTATTGTTCTTGTTATTACCCAAAAAAGTGACCTCTTTCCTCAGCATGCAACCGTCTTAAACTTTACTGATTTGGAGGCAAAAAATGGCAGATAAAGCTCCCTATTTGCGCCCTTTGTCACCAACGCTTCATATGGTGGTTGCTGTTTTGATTGCTTTATTTCTCTTTATTGTGATCGGCAGCTTTATCGCAAAAACAGAGATTGTTGCACGGGGGCAAGGAAGTGTTATTCCCACCACCTATGTTCAGCTTGTCCAAGCGCAAAATACAGGACGCATTGAAAAAATCCTTGTAAAAGAAGGGCAATTTGTTCATCAAGGGGATCTCCTTATTCAATTAGATCCCCGTGAAGCCCTCAATGAGTACGCACGTGTTCAAGCAGATATCGCGCAACAAACTCTTCAAGCACAAATCGCAACAGCTATTTTAACAGCTTTGCATGAAGGTGATCCTTTGGATAAAGATTTTGTGACCAAAGGGCTTGCCTATCTGCCAGCTCCTCCTTCTGGCAACACGACTGCAAGAATAGAAGGTGAAAAACTCATTAGCGCTACCCTTCAATCTCTCCAAGATAAATTAAGAGCGCTAAAAGCACAAGCGGACCGCGTCGAGCGCAGCGGTGCAACACAACATGCGCAATTAGATAGGTTGGAAGATGATCGTCAATTAAGCCAAGGAAAATTAAAAGCTGCAAAAAGCCTGATGGAAACAAAAGTCATTAGCCAAGCCGTTTACTTAGAGCGTTTACATGACTTTAAAAATGTCGAGCATGAAATTTTAACCAATCAAAGACATTTGGAAGAAAATGCCGCCGAAATAAATACCCTCCGCCAACAACGGAAAAGTCTCATTTCCGATGAAATCGCCCGCTATCGGCAACTTTCGCGTGAAACAGAACTGAATCTTCAAGGATTAAAAGCAAAGCTTGATAGCACTCAATACCATCTTGACCACTTATCACTTTATGCACCTGTTGATGGACGTATCGATGATTTAAGTATCCATACTTTGGGTGGCTTTGTAGAGGCTGGTAAAACTCTCATGCGCATTGTCCCTGGTGCGGGCGGTCTCATTATTGAAGCATTTTTTGATAATCGAGATATTGGTTTTTTAGAAAAGGGCCAACGTGCTTACATCAAGTTTTCTGCCTTTCCGCCTGAACGTTTCGGTGTTATCCACGGCTCAGTCGTTAATGTAGGCGCTACAGCACGCTATAATAAAGAAATTAATGGTGTCTACGCTGTTTTAATCAAAATTGACCAAGATCATATCACTTTGAATAACAAACAATTTAAATTTATCCCTGGCATGACTGTAACAACGGATGTCATTACCTCAAAACGGCGTCTCATTTCTTATTTCTTTGAACCTATCACCAAAATTTTAGAACAGTCCCTAAAGGAAAGATAATGTCTGTAAATGAAAATCCATCACCATCACTCATAGATCCTCTTACGGCTTTGGGTGCCATGGTTGTTTTAATGCTTACATCTCCCTTATACCGCCGCTGGCGAATTTGGGATATAGACCGAAACTTAGGTCCAGCTTTACAGACTGGGCAATACAAGCTCTATAAAAATGAACGTGGAGAATTTTGCGCCTTTATCACTTGGGCTTTTTTAGATGAGAAAAATCATCAATCTATGCTTGAAAAGGGAGAATTTTTACCCGATGCCAATTGGCAAAATGGAAAATACGTATGGTTTATTGATTGTGTAGCACCTTATGGCCATACTGCTCATATTGTACGTGATATGCAACGAAATATATTTCCTGATCAGCGTTATTGTTATGCTGTACGACGTAATGAAGATGGTGGAATACGAAAAATTGCACGCTGGTGTTGCTATAGAGCGCAAAATCCAGCCAAATAGTTTTTCTAAAGCAAGTGCGCATAAACCATTTAAGCCCCACTCTTATAAAGAAAAATCCCTAAAATAACTATTTTGACTATAGTTATAGTAAGAGCCACTCCGCTACAGACGCGTATTTCCCCTCTGACCAATCCGATATGAATGGCTAAAGATAATTAAGAGATTTAATCCACTCTCAACTCTATGATTTCTCAAGTTTATGATTGATTCATTTCACTAAAATTGGCTGGGGTACCTGGATTCGAACCAGGGAATGCCGGTACCAAAAACCGGTGCCTTACCGCTTGGCTATACCCCAAAAAAACACGCTTTATAGCGACTCCTGCACCTTATAGCGATTCCTGTGATTGGACGCAATATCTGAAAATCAAAGACCTTACTTTTTTATCATAAAATTTCTGAGTCTTGTATGGAATTGCCATCGATACAAATTCGTAGCAGAAACTGATATACAATTGTGATTTTAACATAAGTAGCAACCATTTATCCACCAATTATTTTGCTCTTTGTATTGATGTCTTAGGAACAGAACATGAAAATCTTTCAGTTTACTCATGTATCTAATAAATTTGCATATGATTTACTTTTCTTGATATATTAAAATCTCATCTTGCTCAATTTAAGAAAAAAGCTGTCACCACATTAGCAACCGGTAAGTGTATGATAGTGCTGCTGTGCTCTTGCATTAAGCATAAAGATGGTAATGTCCACTAATTTTTACATTATATTATTCATGGGTAGCACCATAAAATAAAATCAAGCACATTGAAAAATATTTCCTAAAAAATAACACTTAATATTCTGTTGAAAACATTATGATACACCAATAAACTGGAAGAGTTTTGCAAAAATTAAAAACATTTTATATGGTATTTGAAAAAATAGATATACAAAAACAAGGAATAATAGCTATTTCCATTTACTTTTTATTCAAAAGATAATGATATTCATTACCCGCTCATAGATGTAAAAAATCTTCAGAAGCAATCTTTATGTAGACCAATACCCTTTTTGATTGATGAATATACATTTCCTAAAAGCTTCTTCTACAAAAAGAGAGACATTAAAACTATTTCATACAAACTAGGTATTCAACATTTGCTTTTAAATTCGGTAAATGGCAAATTAGGCTTATGAAATAAGCTTAACAATTAGAATCGAGGAGATTTTTAAATGGCTTTTGAATTGCCCCCGTTGCCTTATGATTACGATGCCCTTTCGCCTTATATGTCACGCGAAACGCTTGAATATCATCATGATAAGCATCACCTTGCTTATCTTACCAACACCAACAACTTGGTGAAAGATTCAGGCTTAGAAAATGAAAGCCTTGAAGATATTGTTAAAAAAAGTTTTGGAAAAAATATTGGTTTGTTTAATAATGCAGCGCAGTATTACAATCATAACCACTTTTGGCTTTGGATGAAAAAAAATGGTGGTGGCCAAAAACTTCCTGAAAAGTTAGCAAAAGCTATTGACGCTGATCTAGGTGGTTATGACAAATTCCGCGCTGATTTTATTGCTGCTGCTAGTGCCCAATTTGGTTCTGGATGGACGTGGGTTGCTGTTAAAGATGGCAAGCTTGAAATTATGAAAACCCCTAATGGTGAAAATCCCTTAGTGCACAATGCTCGCCCTATTTTGGGTGTCGATGTGTGGGAACATTCCTATTACATTGATTATCGCAATGCTCGACCGAAGTACCTCGAATCCTTTGTAGACCATTTAATTAATTGGGACTATGTTTTAGAACTTTATGAAGAATGTGAATTTTAAACTATCTAGATAACTTTTTAGTGTATGAAAGTCTCTATAATCCAATAAATTATCGGAGACTTTCATACAGAAGTATTATGGATTAGCAAAAGTCTTTTCCTGCTATCTTTAGAATATATGCATAGATATAGGCAACTTCTTCTAGCTTTGAAAAACGTCCAGCTGCACCAGCGTGCCCTGAATCCATATTAATACGTAATAAAACTGCATTATCGTCTGTTTTTAGGTCTCGTAATTTTGCCACCCATTTTGCAGGCTCCCAGTAAGTTACACGAGGATCTGTTAATCCTGCCATCACAAGTATAGGGGGATAGTTTTGAGCTTTGACATTATCGTAAGGGGAATAGGAAGCAATAAGCTTATAATCTTCTTCTGATTCAAGAGGGTTCCCCCATTCACCCCATTCTGGAGGTGTGAGTGGCAATGAAGCATCTAACATTGTCGCTAAGACATCAACAAAAGGCACATTCGCTACGATCCCAGCAAAATCCTGGGGAGCTATATTGGCAATGGCTCCCATCAACATCCCCCCTGCTGAACCACCATGGGCAATCAGCCGGTCGTGAGAAGTGAATTTATTGTTTACAAGGTAACGCCCACAAGCAATAAAATCTGTAAATGTATTGTGCTTAAAGAGATGTTTTCCTTTCTCATACCACTCTACTCCCTTTTCTTTTCCTCCGCGAATATGAGCAATAGCGTAAATAAAACCTCTGTTTACTAGAGAAAGTACATTACTATTGAAACTGGCAGGAATAGAAATCCCATAAGCACCATAACCGTAAAGCAGACAAGGCGCACCACCATCAAGGGGAGTGTTTTTGTGGTAAAAAAGTGAAATAGGAATCTTCTCACCATCGTCTGCTATTGCTATAATCCGTCGTGTTACATATGCATCTTTATTATGCCCAGAGGGAATTATTTGCGTTTTTAAAAGCATTCGTTTACAACTTTTCATCTCATAATCAAACACTTGATCAGGTGTTGTCATAGACGAATAGGAAAAACGAAGAGTTGGACTGTTATATTCTGCAACTCCTTGCAGACCTAAAGAATAAGCCTCTTCAGTAAAAGCGATGGAATTAACTTGTTTAGTGGTACGTTCCATTACTTTTATACGTGGAAGCCCCTCAAAACGTTCGATCCAGACAAGAAAATCTTGATAAGCATCATGGGATAATATTAGGCACCCAAGCTGATGTGGGACAAACTCAGACCAATTTTCTGATTGTGGAGATGTATATGGCGCTACCATAATTTTGAAATCTTTTGCATTATCTAAATTGGTTAGAATATAAAAGACATCACCACCCTCTGTAAGTGAATATTCAATACCTTGTTGTCGTTTCCGTACACATTGGGGAACAGTAAAAGGCGCCTCAGCAGGAATTAACCAGATCTCGGATGTTTCATGATCATGAATATTAATATAAATAACATCATTAAGCTTAGAACCGCTTACATCTAAGAAAAAACCTGGATTGTCTTCACGAAAAATAAGCTTATCTTGTGATTGATCTGTGTTTAATTGGTGATAATAGAGCTCTGAAGGTCGGTGGTTTTTATCCATCTTAGTATAGAAAAAACCTTCAGACCTAGCATCCCATACAATTTGACCAGATGTATCAGTAATTGTGTCCGTACAGTCAGACAATGTCTCAAAATTACGAATTTTAGCTGTATAGAATTCTGATCCTTTGTCATCATAGGTCCATACCACATGTGTATGGTCAGGAGATTCTTGAACTGAACCAAATTTAAAATATTCTTTGCCTTCTGCCAAGACATCACCATTAAGGTACACGTTTTTTTCTCCGCCATTCCTTGGTGTCCGAAAATAATGTGGCTGTTGGCCTCCGGTAACATAAGAGAATCCGTAAGCAAAAGGACCATGTTTTATAGGAACAGAACTATCATTCTCTTGGATCCTGTTTTTCATTTCTGTAAAAAGCAAATCTCGTAATGGTTTTGTATCAGCCATTTGAGCTGATTGATAAGCATTTTCTTTTTCAAGATGCTGTCGAATATTGGGGTCAAGACAGTTAGGATCTTTAAAAACATCTTGCCAGTTAGACGCACGTAGCCAATGATAGGGATCATCACGAAAAATACCATGATATATTTCCTTATGAGTGATTCTAGATGCTTTGGGAGGAATTGCAAAAGTGCGAGTCATACACAATCCTATATTAAAATATGTTAATAGCTTCGTTTATATGTTAGAATCACAATGATTGATGAAAGTGTAAAAATCTATAAGTTCTATTCACTTGCAAAAATAGCACCATGATAATTTTTAAAACTAATACCTTTCTGTTCATTACATATCACAGCTATTGTTTTCTAGGGATATAATACCACTTTTATAATGAAAGTGACGGGTAAAACAATTAAACTATTAGAAAAAGAATTGATTTTTTTTGAAACAGTATAATCGCATAATTTTACAGAAAGGAATAAATATATCTAAAATATTATTATTACTGTATAAAAAATAAAAATGTTCCATCTCCTTTTAACGAATAGTTTTATATTATAAACAATACTATTATGTCATATTTATAATATAGTATGTTTTTATTATTAAATTTTATAAATATAAATAATAAAAATAAATTTAAAACTTATTAAACATAAACTTACTAAACTATAAGTATTCAAAACAAAATATAATAATTTATATATTATATTTTTATAATTAGTAATTTTATTTTTACGTTCTCAAAAAAAATAAATAAATTTTATCATATATTTTTTTATATTTGTGATGTATTATATATTATGTATGATATGTTATAGGGTAAAAATATATTTTATCATGTAATAATTTCGTTTTTCTTATTGTATATTATGACAAAAAATGGGTATTTATTTGATTTTTTTGTGTTTTGGCAATTTTATAGAATAATTGAATTGACAAAAAAGATTTTTGTACAATATGAAACTCATGTGCATGAGATCTTTATATCATGAGTATATGCACTATATCTCGATTTTGAATTACTCAATTTTAAATTAAAGGAAACAAGAATGGAACATCGTGCAGTCTTAGAGACTGAAAGCAATTTAGTTATTACATTGGTTGCTGATATTGTTGCTGCCTACGTGAGTAATAATTCTATTCGACCGACTGAAGTGCCAAGTTTAATTGCTGATGTCCATGCTGCTTTTCGTAAAGCAGGGAATCTAGAGTTAACAGAAGTCGAAGTTGAAAAACAAAGGCCTGCCGTTAATCCGAAGCGTTCAGTATTTCCTGATTATCTCATTTGCCTTGAAGATGGAAAGAAGTTTAAATCTCTAAAGCGTCATCTCATGACACATTATGGAATGTTGCCAGAGGAATATCGTGAAAAATGGCAGTTAGATAGTTCTTATCCTATGGTAGCGCCTAATTATGCAAAAACACGATCGGCTTTGGCCAAAGAAATGGGGCTTGGACGCAAAAGCAAACGGAAAAAAACTAAATAATCTTATTTTGCGAAAAAATGGTTTCATGTATAAAGTTTATTTTAGTATACATGTTTTGTGTGAAGCTTTTGTATATATAGCAATTTCTACCAAAGGTATTACATATAGCTTTCGTTACGAATCCGTTTAATCATTGATTTCAGACCATTTGATCGTTGTGGTGTAAGATTTTCATTTAAACCAAGTTTTTCAAAGAGCTCTTGAGCATCAGAATTGCGAATTTCAGAAGCTTTTTTGCCTGAATAAAAAGCAAGAAGTATATAAATGAGTCCACGCACAATATGAGCATCGGAATCACCTTGAAACGTCAATATTGGATCTTCTGAGTTATTACGTGAAGATAAAAGCCACACTTGGCTAACACAACCAGGAACTTTGTGAGCATCGTTTCGAGCGCTTTCCGGAAAAGGTGGCAATTCATAGCCAAGCTCGATGACATAACGATAACGATCTTCCCAATTATCCAAAAGCGAAAAGTTATCTATAATATTACCGATTGTGTCCGCCATTATTTTAGTCCTGTTTCGTTTGAATAATCATTCTTGAATACACTTATAAAAAATAAATATTTATTCTTCCTAACATAAATAACACGAAGAACGTTAAAAATCCTTATTTCAAGATAACATTGCATGGTTTTGTAAAAACTCTTGTATTTCGATTTTGTAAGAAACATTAGGGAAAGTCTCTGATATTATTTTTGTTTCCTAATATGTTCCCTAAATATTCATAAGCAGCTCTTGCACCGTAATATGCGCGCTCGCCAAGTGAACTTAAAAAGGATTTTCCTACTTTGCAGGTTTTTATATTACGGTCACAAAATGCGCCTAAGTCATTTAAGGCTTCCTTAAAAGCAACAATCACATCGCTCGTTGTTGTCTCATTATTTTGGGGGATAGAAGAATGATTACTGCTTGGATCTGCTACAAAAAATGAAACAATGACAAAAATAAAAAATAAAAAAAATGATAATTTGATTAAAAAACGTATCATGGATAATCAATGTACCGCAGTGGTAAATACAATAAAAGAAGCATTTTATCCACCGTTGCTTTATAAACAATTTATAAAATGTACTTTTTATAAAATTGAGTATTCATGTATTGGATCTATATCATTGGCTTTTTTATAAATATGGCACAATTCCGCTGTATAAAATGGGATACATTGTCTATTCAGTAAAAAATTAACATCAAAATTATACACTTACAAGCTGGTCATGTTAATAAACATACTATGATAAAAAATGAGAGAGATAATCATGTTGTGTACATAATTATTTTAAATAATAATCCACCATCTTAGCTTAGTTGAAAAGGCTAACAAGAGTAAACTCTGTTATTCTGATTCTAGTGTCGATAAAATATTTATATTATCTATAAAATTTTTACTGGAATGTTATAAAAATAGTCAACATGTCGATAAAAACATCAAAAAAATAACTGCATCTCTTATGATTACATCTCAAACCAGTTTTTTTTCTATAACATTGTAAACATCAATTTAATTGATACTTATGAAAATTATTTAATAGAAGGAATTTATACAAAAATATAATAATATTGATAGATAATTATTCTTACCAAACCGTTTATGGATAAGTAACCATCTATATGTAAATTATAAAGAATAGATAATGATTGTCATCTTTTTAGTGTTATAGGCAAATATTTTCAATTTTAGTTTAAATAATAGCCAAACATATGCCCCAAAATGAAGAATAACGTGGCATTATTGTTTAGATAATTATATGTGATAATGCAGTTTGCAAACACCAAAATGATCTTGAATGCTAATCATTTGGTGCTCTCTTTATACACATTAAAGATTTATATAAAATAAAATGAAATGAAATGAATAAAAGTTGATAAGAACTCTTGTTGATTTATCAACTTATAAATTGATATAATGAAGCCGCTCGTTCTAGGAGTTTGAAAGGAAAATCAATAATGTCAATGCACTTTTCGCTGTCTGAAAATAAGAACTGATTCATATTCGTTTCCTAATTTATATTTGTTTCTTTGTAAAAAATAAACGCAACTGAAAATAAAAGTAATGGCAACAAAACGAAAGACATACCGAAAAAAAAATGTAAAACACCGTAAATACTATAGTAGTATTGTTATAACGCTTCTTCTTATAATTTTTCATTTTATTTTTTGGAGTGTAAAAACTCTTTATTTCTATACAAGAAAAAATACTTTATTTTTTGTTGGATCTCTTCTTTTTAGCATTAGTTTTTTATTTATTTCATTTAATGCTTTATTTTTGCAAATGACAACGCATCAAAATATTTTAACTCAAATGAAATTTTCCTCTGTTCAAAGTATAGGTAAGAGCTCTATTTTATCGGAAAAAGAAGAAAAATCACAAGAACTCTCCCGTGTAACTTCTGTACATTCTCAAAGTCAGAACCACACAAATTCACCTTTACCCTCTCAATCAGCAAGCATGCTGGAAAAGCAAAAAGAACTAACAAAATTAGGCCTTTATGATGGACCATTAGATGGACTGGAAGGACCTAAAACACGCCGAGCCATCACTTTATGGAAACAGCAAACTGCTCAGAGAATGCAAAAGAATGTTCTATCTAATCCCGCAACAGATGAAATCGCGATATTAATTAAGCAAAGCGAAATAGAAACAAACAATACAAAAAATATGACACACTTAAAAGAAGCTATTTTAGAGCCTTCTGTTGAAGATATTATACAAGTGCAAAAAGCTTTACATATTTTTGGGAATGAGGAGGTTATTGTCACAGGAATAGAAGATCAAAAGACGATAGAAGCCTTAAAACAGTTTCAAAAAATATTTGATCTTCCTGTAACTGGTAAAATTAATCACACAATTTTAATGAAAATGCGTGAAGTTGGTTTATTAAATTGAAGTAATCTCTTAATTTATAATGATAATTCATCTTTCGTTTATTTAATATTCCCCTCAAACATTCCTTCATCTCAAGCCCTCTTATATTCAATCAATCAGAATGGTTTTCTTACACATTACATATTGAGCCGTACAATTTGCTGCAAAAAAAACACAACCGATTGCAGAAAAAAGAAATATTGCAAAATAGCAAACGTGCTCGTTCTACCATTTTTATTGCCTCTGATGATAAAAGAACACGAAATTTTTGTAGTATCACGTAAACCTTTCATATCATCGAGCCACGAATTGTCCATATATTATCGTCAATTTGATCTTTATAAATATGATGCAAAGAATTTGTGCAAACATCTGTAAAGATAAGTAGACGTAAGGCTAGTTGTGTCATGATTGTTGTTTTGCAAAGTGTCTGATAAAAAACCAGCACTTCTCTCCAATCTATTGCTGGAAAATTATGTGTTTTATGACATTGTTTTCCTAAGAGAGCGTGTGCGTTTAGTATTGCCTATAAATCAACATCCAAACCTAACGCAGCAGTATGTTTGAAACAAATATTAAGACAGTTTAGTACTTCTCTCAGCTGTCATAGCTTTTGTATGCCAAATGGAGGCAAGAATATTGCGCATCTCTGTTTGTATAATCTCCTTAAAACAGGAAAACAGCCTAATTTGGAAAGAATATGAAAATTTAAGGTAAAAACCAGTTTTCATCTTTGCCATTTCCTTTTAATTCAGCTTTACACCTTTCAATAACATCTAAAGTAATATCTTTAATGGAGATTACCTATTGCCTCATGCTTTTATTTATCACATGTCTTTTTGGCCTCACTCCCCCTCACCTAAAATAAAATGTCCCAAACGGAATATACTTAGATTGCCATTCACGGGCTTTCTTAAAAAACATCTCTAAAGCACCCAAGACCACTTCGCAACAACGCCCGTGAATAATAATAGCAGCCCTACTGCACGCGCCGCGCATCATCTTTACGCTTTTTGTCAAGAAGCAAGCCGGCACCATTACACATTTACCTACCTTCAATTTGTGACAGCTCTTGACATTTGAGATGATTCATAAAAGGCATATCCTTACTTTATTTTTTTATCCACAGACACTCATCCCGCCTATAACACACAAAAAACATGGTTTTGATTGATTCATTATAAAAAAAGTCGAAATGAGAGGATTTTATGATATTTACAGCTTTCATTCAATATAAGAAATAAAAAATTATCATTATAAATCAACAGATTGTGTAACTTTGATATTCCTTCATAAGTGTAAAGACGGTAGTGCATAATGGAGTTTATAAATTTTGGGAAGATTTTCATAAACTTACGGAGAGTTTTACATAATCCCCATTCCACGAATGTCAATGTGAAATGGGGCATCTACTGAGAAATGTCTATCTCAAACAGCATGATATGCAAAAAAATGCATTTGTTTGCAGCATTCTATCTTGCGTGAGGAGCTCATTCCCCTATAAAAAAGCAAATGCATAAATTGACTGCACAATAACACGTTTCTCTCTATCAAGAGGTTCGCCAATAGAAAGTGATTAATAATACATCTTTTGTCTATCCTGCTTTATATTTTCTCTCATAAACCTCTAAAAAAACACTTTCTCGCGTAACATAACTTATCGTGCATTTTAGAAGCATTTTTATTCCCTTTATTAAAGAAAATAAAAAATATATAAAAATTTATTTCTGTAATAACTATACAACAAAAAATATTAACCCATTACATCCTTTTTGCTATTGCGGCCTGAGCTGCTGCTAAACGAGCAATTGGTACTCGAAAAGGAGAACACGAAACATAATCTAGGTTATTTTCTTCACATAAAGCAATAGAGGCAGGATCGCCTCCATGTTCACCGCAAATTCCCAGTTTTATTTTTGCACGCTTTGAGCGTCCACGCTGTGCAGCAATGGTAATAAGTTCCCCTACTCCATCACGGTCAATAGATACGAAAGGATCTTGCTCTAAAAGACCTTTTTGAAAATAGGTTGCCAAAAAAGGAGCAGCATCATCACGGGAAATCCCAAAAGTAGTTTGTGTCAAATCGTTTGTTCCAAATGAAAAAAATTCAGCAGTTTCAGCAATTTCATCTGCTCGAAGCGCTGCCCTTGGAAGTTCAATCATCGTCCCAACTATATATTGAATAGTACCTCCCTTTTCTTTCATCACTTCCTCAGCAACCTGATCAATACGCGCTTTTACAAAATCGAGTTCAGATTTAAGAGCAACCAATGGCACCATAATTTCAAGCATAACAGGAGATCCAGATTTTTGGGCAGATTCTGCTGCTGCTTCAAAAATCGCCCGCGCTTGCATTTCTGCAATTTCAGGATAAGTAATAGCTAAACGGCATCCTCGTAATCCAAGCATAGGATTAAATTCGTGTAACTGCTGAGCACGTTCAGCAAGCACTTCAGCAGAAACCCCCATAGCTGTTGCAACATCAAGAATTTCTGCTTTCGTTTTAGGCAAAAATTCATGGAGTGGCGGATCTAATAAACGAATGGTAACAGGTAAACCACACATAATTTCAAATAATTCACTAAAATCTGAACGCTGCATTGGCAAAAGCTTATCTAGTGCTTTACGACGACCACGTTCATCATGACTTAAAATCATTTCACGCATGGCAACAATACGTTCTCCAGAAAAAAACATATGCTCCGTACGGCAAAGACCAATACCTTCAGCCCCAAAAGAACGCCCCATACGGGCATCAGATGGTGTCTCAGCATTGGCGCGAACTCTTATACGTCGCATCCCATCAGCCCATTCCATTAATTTTGCAAAGTCTCCGCAAAGCTTAGGCTGCAACATTGCAACTTTCCCTTTGAAAATTTCCCCACTTCCACCATCAATCGTGATAACATCGCCTTTTTTAAAGCTTTCTCCTGAAGCAAATAGCGTATTTGTATTATAATCAATCCGCACACTACCAGCACCAGAAATACATGGTTTTCCCATTCCCCGCGCAACAACAGCAGCGTGACTTGTCATGCCGCCACGCGTTGTTAAAATTCCTTCTGCAGCATGCATACCATGAATATCTTCTGGGCTTGTTTCCACACGGACCAAAATAACTTTTCGCCCTTCTGCTGACACAGTTTCTGCCTCTTCCGAAGTAAAAACAATTTCACCCGTTGCAGCTCCAGGAGAAGCAGGTAAACCACGCCCTATAACAAAACGCTCTGCTTTGGGATCAAGTGTTGGATGTAAAAGTTGGTCAAGTGACTTTGCATCAATACGCATTACCGCTTCTTCACGGCTTATTAACCCCTCCTCAACCATTTCAATTGCCATCTTGAGAGCTGCACGAGCCGTACGTTTTCCCGAACGAGTCTGCAACATCCATAACTTACCTTTTTCAATGGTAAATTCGAGATCTTGCATATCCCGATAATGCTGCTCAAGCTTTTGCGCGATCTGACATAACTTCAAAAAAGCCTCAGGCATAATTTTTTCTAAAGACGGCTTATTTGAACCAGCAACAATACGCGCATTTTCTGTAATATTTTGAGGCGTTCGAATACCCGCCACAACATCTTCTCCTTGCGCATTAACTAAAAATTCACCGTAAAGTTCTTTTTTTCCTGTCGATGGATTGCGTGTAAAAGCAACACCTGTTGCCGAATCTTCACCCATGTTGCCGAAAACCATAGCTTGCACATTAACTGCCGTTCCCCAACTTTCAGGAATGCTATGTAAACGACGATAAGTGACTGCGCGTGCTGTCATCCAACTTGAAAAAACGGCTCCAATCGCCCCCCATAATTGCTGTTCAGGATCTTGTGGAAAAGGGATTCCTAATTTTTCTTCAATATATGCTTTATAAGAAGCAATAACATGTTTCCAATCATCTGCTGTCATTTCTGTATCAATAGTGTAACCATTGCGTTCTTTTACCTCATCAAGAATCTCTTCAAAATAAGAATGGTCTACCCCCAAAACAACGTTAGAATACATTTGGATAAAACGCCGATAACTATCATAAGCAAACCGTTCATTATTAGCTTGTAAAGCAATAGCTTTTACAGTCTTATCATTCATGCCAAGGTTAAGCACTGTATCCATCATTCCTGGCATAGAAGCCCTAGCCCCTGAACGAACAGAAAGCAAAAGTGGTCTTTGCTCATTACCAAATTCACGTCCTGTTTGTTCACCAACGCGTCTTAATGCTTGCTTAACAGATTCCTGTAGCTCTTCTGGGTATGATTTGTCATGTGCGTAATAAAAATTACAGACTTCTGTTGTCAGAGTAAACCCTGGCGGTACGGGCAAACCAAGACTACTCATTTCTGCTAAATTAGCCCCTTTACCTCCGAGAAGATTACGCTCGCTTGCACTTCCTTCTGCGTTTCCATCTCCAAAACTATAAACCCATTTTTTCATTGTACAAATCCTCCCATATCAGCATCAAAACACCATTCAACCTAGGCTTAACTTAAATGATTCAAAATCGGCGAAATAAAAAAGATCGCTTCATAAATGCATAATACCTAACCTTCTTAAAAGAGATAATGACCACATCACCATCTATCTTCTAGAAGATTAAGATTCAGTTTTTAAGAAAACTATCAATCACCGAAAAAAAGTCTTCTACTTTCATAGCACCTTCATATTTATTCCCATTGATAAAGAAAGTAGGCGTTGCTGTCACACCAAGTTCTTTACCACGCTCAAAAGATGCATTCACTTCATCTAAAATGGTCTGATTTTTCAAACACGCAGTAAAACTTTCATCTGAAAAACCCGCCATTAAGCTAATTTTTTTCAATGGTGTCAGAGCATCTTTTCCCCAAACCCACTCATTTTGTTTTTGAAATAAAACTTCTATCAAAGGGAAATAGCGATCTTCTGGTGCACACCGTGCTAACATAAAACCTGCTGTTGCCCGAGGATCAAAAGCATATTCTCGGAAAATCAGTTTCACTTTTCCTGTTTTGATATATTTTTTACGAATTTGAGGAAGTATATCGTTGTAAAAATGTGCACAATGAACACATGTTAACGAAGCATACTCAACAATGATGACTGGTGCATCCGCCTCTCCCTCAAAGCGATCCTTTACTTTACTTGATTGGAGAAGCTCAGCCATATCAACTGTTGCCACTGGTTTGAGATCACGCGCTAAAGCAACTGTTACACTATTTTGTACAATCGTTATGAAGAGAAAAATTATCCCGAAAGATAAAAAAGAACGAAATTTTACCATAAATAATACTTTTCTGTTGGTATTAAACGAATAGGAATCCAATGCTTTCTCATATATTAAAGAAAATATATATAAAATATCTTGCTATTTATTATTTTTTTCCGAGAAAATGCAACAGCCAAGTTTATAAAGTGATTGGCGTAAACTTTTATCTTCAATTCCTTCAAGCATTTTCTCCACGCATTTTTTGTCTTGTTCACTCAAAGTCGACTTTAGAGGCAAATGATTCATAAAAACCGACAGACGCCTTTGTTCAATCTTGATGCGATCAATAGCAATATAGCCAAAAAATCCATTAATTTTATGAAGAAATTCCTCTGTTTCATGCATTAATTTCAACGCCGCAAATCCTTCACATGCGACAACAAGTGTTGCTGGCTGAAAAACTTCATCTTGATCTGCACGACGTTTCCAAATAATTTTAAGCGGCATTGTATGTTCACTGATATCATGGCCCACAATTTGTGGCCAATGCTCTATAAGCTCTACATTTAGCCCTGTCCGTTTGCGCAAAACGGGATCAAGTATTTTGAACACCGTCTCAGAAAGAGAATAAAAGATACGTTTTTTTAGTTGTTTTCTCATTTTTAGATCATTATTCAACCGTTTACTCAATTACAATAATTTGTTTTATCTAAAAATAATTGCCTCCCTAATTTATAAAATATCAACAAAATAAAAATCCACTCCTCACCAGGGTCTCGACAATAAAAGAGCAAAAAAAGAATTACAAAATAAATATTTTTTCTTTTGCATTTTACATCTCTCTATGCTTGAAAACAATCATGTATGAAATTTCTTCGCACCTCCTTTCTTGGTACGATCAAAGTCATAGAAACCTCCCATGGCGGATTACCCCCGAAGAGCAAAGACAAGGTATCCGTCCTGATCCTTATCAGGTTTGGCTTTCTGAAATCATGCTGCAACAAACAACCGTTGAAACGGTTAAGCCCTATTTTAAAAAATTTCTGAAATTTTGGCCTGATCTTCCTTCTTTAGCAATAGCCTCACAAGATGATATTATGAAAGCATGGGCTGGACTTGGTTACTATTCACGCGCACGTAATCTTAAAAAATGTGCGAGACAGCTTGTTGAAAACTACGCAGGACAATTTCCACAATCTGTAAAAGAATTGCGAACTCTAGCCGGTATTGGAGAGTATACTGCCGCAGCCATTGCCGCAATTGCTTTTAACCATCCTGTGGCAGTGGTTGATGGTAATGTCGAACGTGTAATAGCGCGCCTTTTTGCTATCGCTTCAATATTACCAAAAGCAAAAGCTGAAATTAAAGAAAAAACACAAAAAATTACTGCTTTAAATCGTCCTGGCGACTTTGCTCAAGCAATGATGGATTTGGGAGCAACCATTTGTACTCCACGCAAACCATCTTGTTATATCTGCCCTCTTCAAAGTTTATGCAAAGCGGCAAAGATGCAACAACCGGAGTCTTTTCCAGTTAAAGCCCCTAAAAAAGAACGCCCTTCAAAAACAGGTAGTGCCTTTGTGGTTCTTAATAAAAATAAACAAATTTATTTGGAAAAACGACAGACGCAAAAACTCCTTGGTGGAATGACCCAAATTCCTAACAATATTGATATAAACAACAAAAATGGGCTCCAAAACGCCCCCTTTCCTGCCAATTGGCAATTCAAAGGGCAAATTACGCATGTTTTTACTCACTTTTCTCTAAAACTCGATGTCTACTATACTGAAGATATTCATGAAATGAATTGTGAAAATGGTTGGTGGTGCAACATTCAACATCTTGCCAAAGAAGCGCTCCCTACTGTTATGAAAAAAGCCATTTCCGTAGCACTTCCCAATTCTTTCAGATTTAAATAACCTTGTTTATTCGTAAACATGTTTGCTAATGGAGACTTTTGTATCCCTAATGACCATTTCTTAATCTTTACAAAGAAAAATTTAAACACGTAGAATGTCTCATTTTTTCTATCAATGAGAATTAAGAAGGAATAGAAATCTTAGATTTAAATTTCAGGATCTGTCCTTTGTTCGCTTATGAAGAAGCAAATCGGCACCATCGTTATATTTACCCACCCCCTACGACACCCTTGGCACTTGAAACGGTTCATAAGAGGTACTTTTAGTTCTTTCTTTAACAATTTTTATTCACACGCCAACCCCGCTTATGACATGCAAGTAAGTAATTTTTATTGATTCAATATGAAACAGGTTTGAAATAAAAGAGTTTGACGATATTCCGAGGGCAATTCAATATGAGTTGCGCTAAATTATCTTGATAAATCAATATATTTTACGCACTTTATAGATGCACGTACAAAAAAGCACTTAATTTTGAACTTCTGAATGAACCTTTTAATTCTGATATTTCATTTTTATAAGATTATATTGAAATTTTACTATTTTGGAACTAAAATCAGAACATAGAGTAGAAATTTCTCGTTTTAATTTTTTCTACAAGAAGCGAAAAATACTCGCTTGCCGCTTACAAGCGAGGTGAGTATTTCAATATAAAATATCTAAGAAAAGCATAAAACGCGCTTGCATCCATCCCAATCGAGATCAGGTACATTGGTGATTAATAGAATGAAGCGATCAGCTTAGTTCATAAAACACCCGTTTTTAACATTTGTGAACGTATGATCATTCTTAAATGATCTATGGACTTTAACCGTCCATTTTCCTCATAATACCAAAATGTCCAACCATTACAACTCTGCGAATCTTGAGCCTTTCTTCCCATTGCGTGAATTGAACCCGCTTCACCACCATGCATAATCGTACCATCAGCTCTTACAATAGCAGATACTTGCTTTTTTCGATCATAAAGAACTTCTCCAGGATAAAGTAAACCTGCCTCAAGCAAACTGTTGAATGCTATGCGCGGTTCTGCTTTTTTTCTATCTAAAATCGCCAGCTCTGGTTGTCCTAAAGGTTTAACCGCCGCAATCCTTTCACATGCCGCATCAATGTAATCTTGCTCGCGTTCAACCCCAACAAAATCACGCCCTAAAAGCTTGGCAACAGCACCTGTTGTTCCCGAACCAAAAAACGGATCAAGAATAACATCACCAGGTTTACTAGAAGCCATAATAATACGCGCTAATAACGCTTGCGGTTTTTGTGTTGGATGTAATTTACGCCCTGAATCATCCTTTAAACGTTCAGCTCCAGTGCAGAGAGGAAAAAGCCAATCTGAACGCATTTGTAGATCTTCGTTTGCCGCTTTTAAAGCATCATAATTAAATGTATACTTTTTATCTTTTTGATCTCGCACAGCCCAAATAAGTGTCTCATGAGCATTTTGAAAGCGTCGCCCTCGGAAATTAGGCATCGGGTTATTTTTGCGCCAAATAATATCATTGAGCATCCAAAAACCTAAATCTTGTAATGCCGTACCAACTCGAAAAATATTATGGTAAGATCCGATAACCCAAAGGGTTCCATTAGGTTTTAACACACGACGACAAGCAAGCAACCACGCACGGGTAAAAGCATCATAAGCAGCAAAACTCTCAAACTGGTCCCATGCATCATCAACCGCATCAACAAGCGAATGATCTGGACGATATAAAGCACCATCCAATTGCAAATTATAGGGTGGATCCGCAAAAATCATATCAACAGAATGTTTTGGAAGTTTTTCTAAAACGGAAACACAATCTCCTTTAAAAATTTTATTGCGCCATGGCGTCTGGGAGGGATTACGAACGAAATCTTTTTGAAGCTGAATAACTGTCATGAAAAACCCAACAAAATGAACTGAATTTGCCCTATAATCAACCAAAATAGTTTATAGGCCCGCTTTACCAATCCATATTTACAAAATAGAGTAAACGTATCGTTAAAGTTCCGAAAAATTGATTATTATTTTTTGTTTTTTAAAGTAAAAAAACTTCCATCTGAATGAATTTTTCTTTTTTCAATATACTGTTCCCCTATCTTTTATTTCGTAAAATGAATAAGAATCATTTTCAAAATATATTTTTATGAAATAAGATTCTCTCAATGTCGTTTTCATGAAAATTGTTCATCTCGTAACATGTAAAGGAATATTTTATGCCTCAAATAGATCTTATTATTTTTGATTGTGACGGAGTTCTCGTCGACTCTGAATATCTTGCAGCAAAAATTGGATCTCAATTGCTCAAACAAACAGGATATGAAATCTCACCTGAAGAATTGAGCGAACGTTTTGCAGGGCTTATCTTTCGCGATATTCTTAAACAAGTTGAACAGGAAACAGAAAAACCAATTTCTGCTCATCTCATAGATCAAATGACTGATATTTTTCGTACACAAATAAAAACTGAATTACGTGCTCTTGATGATGTAAGAGAAGCAGTAGAAATTATTCAAACACGCTATCCCTACTGTATCTGCTCTAATGCAAAGAGCATCGATATAAAAGAGATGCTCACCACTGTTGGTCTCTATGAACTTTTTGAAGGTAAAATATTTTCTGCACCTGAAGTTGGAACAAAAAAAACCAAACCTGCCCCTGATATTTTCCTTTTTGCCGCAAAACAATTACAAGTAGAGCCTCAAAACACTATCGTTATAGAAGATTCAATTCATGGTGTACATGCCGCCAAAGCAGCAGGCATGCGTGCCATCGGCTTTACGGGAGGATCACATAGCTATCTTGGCCACTCTAATGCACTTGCAGAAGCTGGTGCAGAAACAGTTATTGCAAAACATGCTCATTTAGGAGAAGTCTTAGAAGCAATGGCAGTATGGCGAGATCTATTATAAGAAATCTCTTGAATATATCAGTTTGTAAACTCTTGTAAGAAGCACTTTTATTCAAATGTCCTTCTCTTCTCGCTGCTCCTTTTATAATAACTTCAATAAATGCGTAATTCACGACATGGGTGAATTGCATCTCAATGTGAAAAAAATATAGCACCTCATTGAGATCATAAGTCTGTTAACCATTGCACGTGCTTTTAAAAAAAGCAAAAAACAGGGGTGCAAACTCATAAAAATTAAGCCCTGCTTATCTATCTCAAATCCGATATCCCAGTCCCAACCACAGCAGCTCATCCTGATAAATTATGAGATTTGTCAAAAAAGGAATATCACAACTCCCTACCGATAAGATGTGAAAATTGCTAACCTCTTTTATCTGATCAAAAAAAACACACTATGGTAAAATTGTAAGGGATGTGCGTATTGATCATGGAAAAAAATATTAAAATTCGCAGAACCTATGGAACACAAGAGTTTATTGAAAAAAACAAAAGTATTCTTGTTAAATTACACGGGCTTATATTTGCTCAATCCAAATCTCGCAAACTTGTTGAAGGCTTATTTACTTTGCTGCTTAAACAGTATTTTAACAGCATCAATCGGCACAACCTCCCTAAGATTACAAAAAACAAAAAGAATACATTCTTATAAAGATTTGCATTTTATAAAAAACATTTCATACCAAGTAATTTACAGACAACGTATTGATTTATAATCAATAATTAATCATTATTCAAATTAAGCAAAATGCAAAAATGTAGCAACATTAGGAGCGAGCAAAGTGTATGGCGATGCCATCTTTCTTCTTTATAAACGCCAAAAACTCTGATGCCCTAAGAGTTTTATATTATGGGGCTTTATCATCATATCTATCATTGCACAATAGGCTTGAGTACCTTGAGAACGGTTTCTTTAAAAAAACACATAAATATGAAACATATAATCATGTTAAACAACCTACAGAGATACCAATAGTTGCTTAAAATTTTCCGAAAGCACTTAATAGACTTTTTAAATAAGCAATGAAATCAGATCTTTTTAAAAGTAATCCAACTTTAAGAAAAACACCCTTTCTAAAAATATTAGAAAGGGTGTTTTTCTTAAAGCGGCTTTTCTGTTTGGAAAGAAGAAAGTGTTGAAAAATATTATCTAATACTGATCTTTCGGCACTCATAAATATGTCTAAATTAGATTCTTCTATACACTGCTTTGCATCATAGTAATATGCTGTTCACATTGGCGATAAAAAGATAATATCATTTATCTCTATCCAATTCGAGCTCTACTTTACACTATGAGAGAACTGTACATTTTTTAGTATCTATAACATAAATGTATATAATTAATAGTGAAGTATCATTATGCTATCACGATGCAATTAAATAACCATTGAATAATAACTTAAATAATATCTATATAACACAAATTCTACAATAATGACTATCTATAATAACTACTATAAATAATAAAATTTTAGCGTGTCCATTCATATTTTAATTGTTAAGAATATTTATATAAACATATCATAATTTTCATGTTTTTTATTATATTATCGATAATAAATAATTTTTTATATATTTAATATGTAAAAATTTTGATCATTTTATTATCGATAAATGTATTTATAAAATAATATTAATCTCATTTTATAAAAATTATACGATAACAACGTGTTATTTTATATATAACACATAATAAAATATTTCATAAAGTTTTTTTAAAATATTTTTTGTAATTATTACTGTTACTTTTTTACAATAATGTTTATAAAAAATTATATTTATATTTTTATATGTGTTTTTATTATTGACTAAAAATACATATTGAACTATATATGTGTGATATAAATAAACATATATGTATATTTCTTACATATATAATTTAAAAATATTTGAGGTAAAGTTATGGTAAAAGTATTTAAAAATTATATATTAAGCATTTTTATAGCGAGCACTTTTTTTATTTCACAAACTGTAAATGTTAATGCAAACTATTTGAAAAATGATACTCCAAAAGAGGAATTTTCTGTTTTCCCAATGGAACAAGTAAAATATGCGAAATCCGATGTAGTTTCTACGACTGCTTTCTATGTTCCGTCTGTAAATTATCAAACAGAACATGGAACAATAGGTGAAGAAAAATTTGAAAAGGTCTTTGAGCCTATGACTGTAAGAGAGGGACTATTGTACGCTGGATATGCAATAAGTTTTATAGGATCGATAATAAATTGGATAAATGATATAGTATTGATGTTCAAGTAATTCAATATATTGTAGAAATATAGAATATATAGCTTCATTATTTTATTATTAATTATTATAAATTTATTACATAATGAAGCTTCTATTTCTCTTATTATAACTATAAATTATGTAAATTACATCCAAAAATCCAAATTATAAATTTATATACACACATATATATATTGAATACTATAAAGTATTTGAGGTAAATGATGATTAAATTTTTTAACAATCATATGTTAATTATTTCTATGATATCTGTTTTTTACATTTCACAGACTGTAAGTGTACATGCCAACTACTTGCAAAACAATATTCATCGTGAGAATAGTTTTATTTCTTTAACAGAACAAAACAGAAAGGATGCAATCAGTACGGTTTTTCTCTATACACAAAATCTAAATCGTGGTATGAAAAATGAAATTACCATCGAAGGAAAATTTGAAAAAGTCGTTGAACCTCTTACACTCGGGACTTTTGGTATTGGGATGGCTCTTGGTTATGTATCAAGTACGGTAGGTATGTTTTTAGGATGGATAATCAGCAAAATAATATCCTATTTTAAATCTCGTTAAAATTGAAATTTCATCAGATTAAGACCTTCTCATATGAAATATAAACTATTAACACATTCTGTGTTTATCCATTGTTGATGATAAAAACTAATGAATTATCACAATAAGAGTGAAAAAAGCTTTAAATGCTTCTGTTTCTCTCAATGTGCACTAATTCTGCCGATGCATCTATTCAATTCAGATTAAAATAAAAGTATTGGTGGTAAACTATGATTAAAGTATTGAAAACTTACGTATTAAATATTTTTATAGCAGTTGCTTTTTTGCTTTCACAAGTTATAAATGTTCATGCCAATCATTTGAAAAATGATACTCAATGGGAAACTGTCTCTCTAATAGAACAAGGAAAGAAAAAAACTATCGATATAGCTGCTCTTTATGTCCCAAGTTTCACTCATAGAGCAAAAAGTGAATCTGCCTTTGAAGGAAAATTTGAGAAAGTGTTTGAACCAATTACGCTAGGAGTTTTTTCTACAGTAGGAGCTTTGGGTTTTGGATTCTTAACTGGATCTGTTATGGCCATATTTAGCGGGATAATCGGATGGGCAATAGGAAAAATTAAAGGCAAATAATTCAAAGATACTTAGTTATTTTTTTCTATTTAAAATGAAAACACTTTACAGCCTGCTTCCCATCATTTAGCAGGCTGTTGTATGTTTTCTATGGATAAACTTTAGGTTACCATACTGTATAGCACAAATATAATATCTATTATTATACAAAGTGATAAGTTAAGCTAAAAAAGATTATTCAAAGTATGATTTGTGCACGAAATGCCATAAAATTACCTTATAAATCTTCCAATGTGAATTCTGAGATGTATCATTTTAACATTCAGTTCAGCAGATTTAATTGTTACAAAGTATTAAGAGCATAAAATAACTATAAATGATTGAGTTTTATACAAAAGTTCTTCAGTAAATGCCATTCTATCTATTTAATTGTATTATTTAAGAAGGTGCACAAGTGAAGATACGTTGTAAAATTTAAGTGAATGAATAATAGAGAGAAAATTTTCGACTGTAAAAGATTTTCTGTGAACATTTGGCGTTTATATCTCAAAAATAAAAATGCTTAAGGCTATTTCCTTTCATTATTGAGTTAAAAAGAAGAAAAGAAGCTCTATCCATTTAATAATTTAAATATTATGAAAAACGTGAAATAAATAACTTCACCAATTTGCCAGAAATAAAAAAAGGATAAGACTTATGGAATATATCAGCACGAGAGGTGAAGCTCCTGCTTTAAGCTTTACGGAAACAATCATGACAGGGTTGGCAAGTGATGGGGGACTTTATTTGCCAGATAAATTTCCTCAGCTATCATTTGATGCGTTACGAGCACTTCGTGGTCAGTCCTATACAACAATTGCTAAAACTATCCTGTGGCCCTTTGTGAATAACGAAATCGAATATACAGCTTTTGAAAATATGATCGCTGAATCTTATGCAACCTTTCACCATCCAGCAATCTGTCCGTTACGACAAACTGGAGCAGATGAATTTATCCTTGAACTCTTTCATGGTCCTACTTTAGCTTTTAAAGATGTCGCAATGCAGTTTCTTTCTCGACTGATGGATTATGTTTTGACTGAAAAAAATAGATGTGCAACGATTATTGCTGCAACATCAGGTGATACAGGAGGAGCTGCGATACAAGCTTTTGCTGGAAAAGAGCACTCAGATATTTTTATTTTATTTCCTAAAGGACGTGTATCACCTGTTCAACAACGGCAAATGACAACCAATCAATGTTCCAATGTTCATGCCATTGCCATTGAAGGAAATTTTGATGATTGCCAAGCTCTTGTCAAAGCAATGTTTAATGATCATAATTTTCGTAAAAAAACAGCGCTTTCAGGTGTTAATTCTATAAATTGGGCGCGTATCATGGCGCAAATTGTTTACTATTTTTCATCAGCTCTTTCCTTAGGAGCACCTGATAGAGCTGTTTCATTTACTGTTCCTACTGGAAATTTTGGTGATATTTTTGCAGGTTATGTCGCAGCCCGTATGGGATTACCCATTGCTCAACTGGTCATCGCAACGAATGATAACGACATCCTTGTACGTACATTGACCAGTGGTACTTACGAAACAAAACCAATAGTCCATACAACATCACCTTCTATGGATATTCAGGTCTCTTCTAATTTTGAACGTTTGCTCTTTGAAAGTGGCAATCGTGATCCAATGTGGATTCGCAATGCAATGGAAAACTTGAAAAAAACGGGTCTCTTTACTCTTGATGAAAAGCAACTCAAAAATATTCGTTCCCTATTTTCCGCTGGGAAAAGCAACATGGCTGCAACAGCTCAAAAAATTGATAGTGTCTATAAGGAAAGTGGCTATCTTGTTGATCCACATACAGCGGTCGCTCTTCAAGTAGCGCGTGAAAACAAAAAACCGCATATTCCAATGATCGTTCTTGCCACGGCTCATCCAGCTAAATTTCCTGATACTATTAAAAGCGCTTGTGGCCTTCATGCTCCATGGCCATCTCATCTCAATGATGTAATGAAACACGAAGAACATTTTATAAATCTTGCTAATGATGAAAAAATAGTAAAAGATTATATTTCTTTAAAATCGCGTGCATCTTATTAAAGTTAGCTGCATTAATTTAAATCAAGAAGATTCTGATACCCTTACAATGAGGTATTTAGCTTATTTAATGGAGTTGTAAATACATGGATGTAGATATCTGTCGCCTAAATAATGGTTTGACTATCGCCACACATACAATGCAACAAATTGATAGTGTTGCCCTCGGAATATGGGTTAAAGTGGGCTCACGCAATGAAACCTCCACACAGCATGGTATTGCTCATCTTCTTGAACATATGGCTTTTAAAGGAACCGAAAACCGTACTGCTTTTCAAATTGCAACCGATATTGAAGATGTTGGCGGTGAAATCAATGCTACAACCAGTATTGAAACAACAGCTTACTTTGCACGTGTACTTAAAAGCGATATCCCACTTGCTATAGACATTTTAGCCGATATTTTAATGCATTCAAAATTTGACGACAATGAACTAGAACGAGAAAAACAAGTAATCTTTCAGGAAATTGGTGCTGCCCATGACACTCCTGATGATATTGTTTTTGATCACTTTACAGAAACAGCCTTTCGTCATCAATCCCTTGGACGCTCTATTTTAGGAACAGCTAAAACTATTCAATCATTTACATCTACTGATCTCCATGATTTCATCAATAAACAATATAGTGCAGATCGTATGATTGTCGTTGCTGCAGGAGCTGTAAAGCACGAAAGTTTCTTGCGAGAAGTTGAAAGTCGTCTTGGTACTTTTCGCTCCCATTCAACCGCACCTCTTACTAATCTTGCAAATTATGTCGGTGGCGACTTTCGTGAATATCGCGATTTAATGGATACACAAGTTGTTCTAGGGTTTGAAGGGCGTGCTTATCACGCGCGTGATTTTTATGCGGCTCAAATTCTTTCAATCATTCTTGGTGGTGGTATGTCTTCACGTCTTTTTCAAGAGGTAAGAGAGAAACGTGGATTATGCTATTCTATTTATGCTTTTCATTGGGGATTTTCAGATACTGGGCTTTTTGGTGTTCACGCAGCTACCGGACAAGAAGGGCTCAAAGAACTTATTCCTGTGATTCTTGATGAACTTTCCAAGGTCAGCAAAAATATTCACGCCAACGAACTGCAACGAGCACAAACGCAATATCGTGCAAATCTGACAATGTCACAGGAAAATCCCTCTAGTCAAGCACATCTCATTGCTCGCCAAATACTCCTTTATGGTCGACCAATTCCAATATCGGAAACAATTGAACGCCTCAATCTCATCACTCCTAAAAGATTAACTGATTTAGCACATCGTCTTTTTACAAACTCCACTCCAACACTAACTGCTGTCGGACCTGTAGGCCCCCTCATAAATTTTGATGATTTAACGTCAACTCTTTCATACAAGCTAAAGTAAAAACTTCTTTTCAAAGCAGCATCACAATAACATCACATATTTTATCATAAAATTTACCACAAAAGCTCTCCTCATTAAATAAGTTTTGGAAATATTGGGCAAAGAGGTGTACAAAACTACCCAATTCATACTTCATGTGATAAAGATTCTAATCAGTAAAGATATATCCGTGAAATATGGAAATTCATGGTTTAACTTTGCCCTTTTAAAATATAAAACTTCATTCGCTTCAGGTTCCATTGAAGCAGATGGGTATGTGGTCTATTTGTATATAAAATCACATAACTTAAGAAAAAGTGATAACAATTTATTATGTAAATAAATTATAAAAGGTGGACGTTTTTTCTCAAAAATCGAAATGAAAATTAAACATCCTAAAATATTGAGAGTGGGACATTGTGAAGAGTTTGCGTAAAATAATTGACATCATTTTCATTGTAGTCGTTAGTTCTTTTGTCCATCTTACATCAGCACAAGCAATTGAACCAGTTAAAATTTCTTCTCAGGATGCTGCTCTTGATCTCTCAAAAGCAATTGAAATTCACCATACAAACAATTCTATTTTTCAAACAAGTACAGCACCAGGACCAGATGGTATTGTATGGCGTATTGAAGTGCAGGCAAAAAATGAAAAATTTTCCGGAAATTGGGCCGTTTTTTCTCTTGCAAATCCAACAGATGAACAAGTTGATCGTCTCATCGTTGCCCCCCATTACCGCATGGCACGTTCTGGATTTTTTTGGCCAGACCTTGGGTCAACAAGGATTCAATCCATAACGCCAAGTGAAGGTTTTTCTCTCGATCGTCAACCGAGTGGAAACTCTGATATCTTTCGTATTACCCTTAATCCTGGTGCTGTTGTTACATTTGTAGCCGAACTTAACTCTGCAAATCTACCGCAAATCTATTTATGGCAACCTGAAGCTTATAAAGATGCAATTAATTCTTATACGCTTTATCACGGTATTCTTCTTGGGATATCAGGTCTTTTAGCGCTTTTGTTAACTGTTCTCTTCGTCGTCCGTGGAACAGGGCTGTTTCCTGCAACAGCTGCTGTTGCTTGGGCAGTGCTTTTTTATATTGGTATTGACTTCAATTTTTTAAATAAATTCTTTGCTGTTACACTCACAACCCAACCAATCTGGCGTGCTGGTACAGAAGTAGCACTTACTGCTACACTCTTCATTTTTCTTTTTACCTATCTCAGCCTTAACCGCTGGCATTATCATTTTAGTTACGGGGCTATCGCTTGGACCATTGCCTTTTGCAGTCTAGGAGCCTTTGCTATTTATGATCCCATCAGAGCCGCTGGAATTGCGCGTTTGTCTTTTGGCCTTACCGCTGTGCTTGGTATAATATTAATCATCTATTTCTCAATCAGAAGCTATGACCGCGCCATTATGCTTATTCCAACATGGTTGCTCATTAGCTTTTGGTGTGTTGGAGCCTATGCCTGCATAGCTGGACATTTAAACAATGATATTATTCAGCCAGCATTAGCGGGGGGATTAGTGCTCATTGTTCTTCTCATTAGCTTTACTGTCCTGCAACAAACTTTTTCTAATGACGCTTTCCATGAAGGAATATTTTCCGACCTTGAACAACAAGTACTCGCAGCAAAGGGAGCTGGAAATATTATTTGGGATTGGAATATTGAGCGTGACCGTATTGTTGTACATCCAAACATGGCAACCCTTTTTGGTACTGAAATTCATAACCTCAATGGACCTATGCGCAACTGGATTTCAGCCTTGCACCATGATGATCGTGAACGCTTTCAAGCCGTATTGGATATCATTCTTAAAAATAAAAAAGGACGCATTGATCAAATTTTTAGGCTTTCTTCCGGTGGTGGTTATTATCATTGGTTTTCTCTTCGTGCACGTCCGGCTATGCAAAAAGATGGAAAAATCACTCGTGTCATTGGAACCATTGTCAATATTACTAACCATAAAAAATCCGAAGAACGCTTATTGCATGATGCAATCCACGACAGCTTAACCGGACTTCCTAACCAACAAATTTTCTTTGATAGACTACAAAATTATACCTCTTTAGCGAAAGCAAATATCAAAATTAGACCAACCGTCTTTATGATTGATTTTGATAATTTTCGCCAAATTAATCGCAAATTAGGTATCGCTGTTGGGGATACTGTACTTCTTATAATTGCACGTCGTTTAAATCGTCTCATTAATTTTCAAGATACCTTATCGCGCCTTTCTGCAGACCGCTTTGCAATTATTTTACTCAGTGAAACAGAACCACAAAAAATTGCAGCATTTGCAGATCATTTGCACAAAACAATTTCAGCACCTATTTCACTTTCAGAAAATAAAATAATCCTTTCAACCTCTATCGGATTGGTTACATGGAGTGAAAGTCGATCAACTGCTAAAGATATTTTTAATGATAGTGAATTAGCAATGATTCGCGCAAAACAAATGGGGGGAAATCATATTGAACCTTTTCGTCCTAATTTTCGCACTCTGGGTCTCGAACATAATACTCTGGAGAAAGATGTTCATTATGCAATAAAACGTAATGAGATGAAAATCCTCTACCATCCTATTCTTAATTTATCAGACGGACATATTATTGGTTTTGAAACAATTGTAGAATGGCATCATCCCACTTATGGAAATTTAAATGTCTCTGATTTCATAAAAATCGTAGAAAATGAACAAATTGTTATGGATTTGTCACAATTTATCATTGATAATGCCATTATCGATCTTATAAATGTACAAGAAAAGTTTTCCCAACAATCTTTCTTTATTTCAATTAATTTACCAAGCGCAGAAATGATTCATCCTCGTTTTATCAGTCAATTGCGTGCCGCTTTGCTTCGGCATCCGCTCCACAAAGGACGCTTAATGATTGAAATATCTGAATTTGTCTTAAGAAATAATCCTGAACAATCAGCGCACTTTCTTGAACAAATTAAAACACTTGGAATGAATCTCGCACTCGATAATTTTGGAACAGGTTATTCGTCTCTGACCTATCTCGTACGTTATCCATTTGATATGGTTAAACTTGATCGTTCACTTATCTCAATCGACTCTCTTAAGAAGAAAATTGTTCTAAAGTCTATCATTAATATGGCAACAGATCTTAATTTGCAAATTATCGCAGAAGGTGTTGAAAATGAAAAAGAAGCAATCTTCCTCCGTCAAGAAGGTTGTAAATATGTTCAAAGTACACTTGTGACGAAACCGATTGCCATAGAAGAATTAATTACGCTCGTTCAGAGCCATTTCCCTTATAAAATAAAAACATAAGGGATAAAATAACGTGTAAAGTTAAAAAGCTTAGAAAAAACTCTACGCGTGTCCCATTTCAGAAGCAAGATAAGTTGGATCGATACCCATGCGTGTTAAACTTTTATCATACTTGCAGCTTAAATCGCTTTCAAAAAGAAAACTAGGTGATGTAGAACTGATTAGCCACCCATTTGTAGAAATTTCTGCCTCAAGTTGCCCCGCTTTCCATCCAGCATAGCCTAATGCGACCAGTGCATGTTGCGGACCTTGTTCGCAACTGATCGCTTTTAATATATCAATTGTCGCAGTAAAACAGATCTTATCTGCAATAAAAACAGTTTCTTCACAAGCATAATCATCTGAATGAAGGACAAAACCACGCGAAGGATCAACAGGACCACCATAGCGAACTGGAAAATTTTTTATCGGTTCAGAAAGACTTTTTTTTTGGCCACTGTCTATGATTCCTAAGTGAAGCAAAAGCTCTGGAAAATCAATATGATGTAATTGATTGAGAATGATGCCCATCGCACCAGCATCAGAATGCGCGCAAATATAAATAACAGAACGAATAAAGCGTTTGTCATTCATTCCAGGCATTGCTATGAGTAATTGACCATCCAAAAAGCCATTACACTGCTTCATTAATCTGCTATTCTCCATAATTTACATGATAAAAGTTTGTTCATTTAGTACACTAGGAAAATAAAACTCCAATGAAAAAAAGTCACATATTTACAAATTTACAAAATATCGCAACTTTCTTTTATAAAAAGCTTTTAGTTACTTTATGCTTAACATTCTTAGTTTTAAAATTACTTAACATTCCTGTAAATGCTCAAACAGAACAAAAACTCCAGCTTTTCGCAACATCTTGGTATGAATCAGAGGGTGGTCGTATCCGATTAGCAATCACTGAACCTTCTCTTTCTGGAATAAGAGAAGGTATTATTGAAATTGTGCTTAAACCAGGATGGAAAACTTACTGGCGTAATCCAGGTAATTCTGGCATGGCACCATTTTTTAATTTCAATCAACAAGTTTCTTATGAAATCTTTTATCCGACGCCACAGCTTTTTGAAACAGAAAATGATTGGTCATTAGGCTATAAAGATAAAGTGACATTGCCCTTCAATCTTTCTAGTTCAAGCAAAAATTTAAGTGGGGCTTTCACTCTCGGACTATGTAATAAAATCTGTCTTCCATTGACTATTAACTTTGATTTTTCGCCATCTGTTCTTAAAAACAAGCATCTTCCCCTTTCCTTCTTAAAAAATGCCCAAGATTCTTTGCCTCGCATGATGCAGAATGCACTCAAAATAAGCGCCGAAAAAAATAACAATACTCTTCTTCTAAAAATAAAAAATAACGACAAAACAACTCCTTCCTCTCTCTTTTTAGATGGAGGAGAAATGCAAATTGGAGCAGCAAAAAAAGTCAGTGATAACGCGAAATATACGCTCTTTAGTGCTCCGATCTATTTCGTACCAAAAGAAATAAACCAAAAAATTTTTTACACTGTTTCTTTTAAAGATCACGCCTTAAGTGGAACATTCATATTTCATACGCAGCCCCCCTCTCTTACAACTCCGTGATAAAAGAGAAAGGCTCTCAAACAGCAATTATGCTGGAAAATGTCCATTGTTGCGATATTGCGTAATTGCTTTGCGAGCAAGTGCATCAGCGCGTTCATTTTCTGGATGTCCCGCATGCCCTTTTACCCAGTGCCACCTGACTGTATGACAAGAACAAACATCCTCAAGAGCTTGCCATAGCTCCATATTTTTAACAGGATTTTTTGATGCGGTGCGCCAATTATTCTTTTTCCAACCCTCAATCCACTTAGATATCCCATTACGCACATAAACTGAGTCTGTATAAAGGTTGACCAAACAGGGCTCTTTAAGCGCCTTTAATGCACAAATTGCCGCCATGAGTTCCATTTGATTGTTTGTCGTATGGACCTTACCGCCATAAAGCTCGCGTTCATGACCATTCCAGCGTAAAATTGCCCCCCACCCTCCAATTCCAGGATTCCCTGAGCAAGCACCATCTGTATAAATTTCAACGACTTTTTGTTGAGTTGCCATAAAATTTAAAAACCTAATTCACTTAGCGAATTTACATTACTGAAAAAACAAAGCTTGTGCCAATATTCCCATGGATCTTTCTTAATAACAAAGCTATGAGGCGGTGTATTAAACCAATCATAAAGGCGTGTGAGTAAGAAACGTAGAGATGCACCACGAGCTAATAAAACCATCTTGTCCAATTCTAAAGGGATCAATGGTCTTATTTTTTGATAATTTTCCAATAACTTACGTGCTTTGGTAAGATTATAGGAATGATCAGGCTCAAAGCACCAAGCATTTAAACAGATCGCTAAATCATAAGCAAAAAAGTCATTACAAGCAAAATAGAAATCTATCATCCCAGAAAGACGATGATTCACAAAAAAGACGTTATCATTAAATAAATCCGCATGAATAATGCCTGTTGGTAAATTTAATGGCCAGTTTTCTTGTAAAAAAACCAATTCCCACTCAATTTTTTGTCCAAATTCTTTTAATAATGCATCTTCTTTTGTTTGACAACGTTGCCACAATAGCTGCCAATCCATAACAGAAAGAGTATTTTTACGACTGAGTGTAAAATCCTGTCCTGCTAAATGCAATTGTGCTAATCCCGTCCCCACTTCACCACAATGATCTATATTGGGCTGGCGGATCCACTCTCCTTCCAGAAAAGTAATAATAGCAGCAGGACGACCTGCTAGTTCACTGATCATCATGCCATCATTTTGAATAACAGGTTGAGGACAAGGAATTCCACGCTGTCCTAAATGCTGCATTAAGCTACAAAAAAAAGGTAAATCATCTTTTGAAATACGCTTTTCATAAAGTGTTAGAATAAATCGTCCTTGTGTTGTCTCTAACATAAAATTAGAATTTTCAATCCCCTCCTCTATACCTTGATAAGACAAAAGTGACCCTATTGCGTAACCTGTTAAAAACGCTTTTAAATCATTTGGATGAATATCTGTATAAACGGCCATTATTCTGCTTTCATTTTAGACATGTCTGTATCTTGATGTTCATTTTTTGTACTATTTTCTTGACCATTAACAAAAGCCATATCTTGAGAGGTTAAAATGACATCACGTAATTCGCGACTCACTAAAAACTTTTCCGTTTCTACCACTGTTTCAGCCAATTCTATTGTGACATCATAACGCTCACGAAATGCTGAAATAATTTCATCAATAATAATTTCAGGAGCGGAAGCCCCTGCTGAAAGACTGACAACAGAAAGAGCTTTTAGGTTTTCAAAATTAATTTCATCAGCGCGCTGAACTAAAATAGCTTGTCGCGCACCAGACTTTTCAGCAACCTCGACTAAACGTCGCGAATTAGAAGAATTTGGTGCTCCAACAATCAAAAACAAATCACTCCCTTTTGCCGCGGCTTTAACCGCATCTTGTCGATTCGTTGTCGCATAGCAAATTGACTCAGCCGCTGGGGCTGCTAATGTAGGAAAACGTTGTTGTAATATATCGATAATTCCTGCAGTATCTTCAACAGAAAGCGTTGTTTGTGTCACAAATCCTAATTTATCTGGATCCCTTGGTTGATAATGCAAAGCATCTTCTATCGTTTCAATGAGCGTCACAGCCCCTTCTTCAAGCTGTCCCATCGTTCCTATCACCTCAGGATGACCAGCATGACCAATCAATATAACATGACGACCGTGACGTTGATGCCGTATCGCTTGCTTGTGAACTTTCGAGACCAACGGACATGTTGCATCAAGATAAAACAAATTATAGCGTTGTGCTTCTTTTGATACAGATTTTGGTACACCATGGGCAGAAAAAACAACCGGTTGAGTGCGATATTCTTCTGGAATCTCATCAAGTTCTTCAACAAAAACAGCGCCCCGTTGCTGCAATCCCTCAACCACATAGCGGTTATGTACAATTTCATGACGAACATACACTGGAACACCATACTTTTTTAATGCAAGAAGAACAATCTGGATAGCACGATCAACCCCTGCACAAAATCCACGTGGACCACAAAGACGTATCGTTAAAGGAGGAAGTCCAGACATAAATCATCCTTAATCTCTATAGCTTTAGTATCATAATCAAACAACTTATCCTTATGCACGAATAATCAATGCAAAAAAACGTGCAATACCATCTTTTACATAAAAACATACTTTATAGTATCTTCTTGTAGGAAAGCTCTTTTAAAATTTGTTTTTTATATTTTCACGCTCCTAAAGAGCGATAAAATACCAAACAAGAGATTCAATCAAAAGAACCCCAAAGATAGCTGCCAAATAAAGTAATGAAAAGAAAAATAGTTTTTTTGCCATCAAAATAGTTTCATTATGTGTATCAGCTTTCCACAAACGATAGGCAAAATAAATAAAGATAATGCTTAAAATTGTTGAAAAAATACCATAAAAAATTCCGCCAAGACCAGTAAAGCAAGGAGCAGCAGCACACAATGCCATCAAAATAGCATAAAATAAAATCTGTTTTTTTGTTGAATGTTCACCTCGTACATTAGGCATCATAGGGATACCTGCAGCCTCATAATCAAGAGATGAAAATAAAGAAAGAGCCCAAAAGTGAGGGGGGGTCCACATAAAAATGATTAAAAATAATAAAAAGCTATCAATACTCACTGTCCCTGTTGTCACGGCCCATCCAATCATTGGTGGAAAAGCCCCAGAAGCACCACCAATAACAATATTTTGTGGTGTGATACGCTTTAACCAAACTGTATAGATAACGACATAAAAGAAAATCGTAAATGCAAGAAAAAATGCCGCAAACCAATTAATGAAGCTTCCCATAACCAATACCGAGAGCATAGAAAGAACCATGCCAAAAATAAATGCCCTTTGAGAGCTGATTTTACCCATGGGAATAGGACGCTTTTTAGTCCGTTCCATCACCGCATCAATGTCAGCATCATACCACATGTTCAGTGCTCCCGCACCACCGCCACCAGCAGCAATACATAAAATTGCTAAAAAACCATACCACGGATTGATAGGAACAGGCGATACAAGCAAACCAACCAGAGCCGTAAAGACCACAAGAGACATAACACGTGGCTTTAATAATGTGATGTAATCACCAATACCGCATTTTGGTGGCGTTGATTTACCATTCACAACCGATAACTCTTCTGAAACTGACATTCCACTCAAAGCTCTTTTCCATTTCTGTCATTCACAAACCCAATATTATCTGACAAATATTATCTAGCGTATGGAAATGACCAATTAAGACCAATCGTATTTTTGAGAAAATATGAAATATCTCTTTCGCACGTATCCCCTAAAAGTAAATGGAAATATTGGCAATAAAAATACATTTTTTCAATCAACGTTCTCTCCACATTACAAATGTATCATAAAAATATATCATATGAATTAATATATTTGGGTAAATACTGATTTTGTGTTATGGTTTTTTATGGGGAATTCATTTTTTTATGTAAATCTATGCATGGTTTTGGGTGTTGAGTCGGATAGGATTTTCTGTGATACTTTATAAATTACTCAAAAAAACTTTTTTTATTGGTGCTGTTCTTTACACACTTTATAGTAGTTTTATCAGTCATGCATTTGCACAAACACCCTATGCACAAGATGTCCCTGCTCCACAAACCTATGGTGCATGGACAAAGGTTTGTGCTCTACCACCAGGTACCCCTAATATGCAGTGTGAAGTTGTACAAAACGTCCATACACAAGGTCGTCATGATATTACCCTCCGCGTTACCTTTTATAAACTTCCTCAAAAGCAAGGCGCTTTGATGCGTGTTTTTGTTCCGATTCGTGTTGAGTTACGTCCTGGTGTTGGCATTAAAATTGACGATAAAGATATGGGAAGAATGGAATATCGTCGTTGTCTTGGTGATAATTGTGTTGCTGAAGCTTTTCTGAAAGAAGACATATTACAACTCTTTTTAAAAGGAAAAATGGCAACCTATTTTATCTTCACAACTCCAGAGCAAGGAATTGGAGGTCTGGTTGACCTTCAGGGTCTTAGCGACGCCTATGCAACCTTACCAACATGAATAAAATCGACACACATTGGACAATTAAAATCTCATCGTATATTTTGAGAGCCCCTTAATTTAGATCAATAAAAATCTTCTCATCCCCCGTAAAAATAGGATAATTCTTATGAAATCGCTGATTGATCATTTTGATATTGCTTCCTCTAAAGTGCAGTCTCTTGTACAGGAAACGCTTCATCATGCGGATGATGGCGAACTTTACCTTGAGTATACAGAAAGCGAAGCTCTTTTATTTGATAATGGACAGCTTAAAAACGGCTCTTTCCATCAAGATATGGGGTTTGGTCTGCGTGTCGTTGCTGGAGAAGCTACCGGATATGCACATTCTAATGAATTATCAGCTGCTGCACTCAAGCGTGCTTGTGAAGCAGCTAAAGCTGTTACCTATAATAATCATGCTGGACCTTATAGTGTAGCACCTCAACAAACAAACAAGAGACTTTATCAACCGCATAATCCCCTTGATGCTCCGTCATTTGAAGAAAAAAGTGCTCTTTTGCAAAAAATTGATGCCTATTTACGTGCGAAAAATGATAAATTACATCAAGTGACTGTTTCTCTTTCCGGCTCGCTACAACATGTTGAAATTTTACGTGCAGATGGATATTTGGTTCGTGATATTCGTCCACTCGTACGACTTTCTATATCTGTGGTCGCCGCTGAAGGCAATCGACGTGAAAATGGTTTCTATGGATGTGGGGGACGACAAGCATTTAACCAATTTATTCGTGAAGACAATTGGAAAGAAGCCGCGGATGAAGCCTTACGTATGGCTTTAACAAATTTAGAAGCAGAAGCAGCACCTGCAGGATCTTTTGATGTTGTCTTAGCCAATGGATGGCCTGGCGTTATGCTCCATGAAGCCGTAGGTCATGGTTTGGAAGGTGACTTTAATCGCAAAAAAACATCTGCTTTTGCTGGACTTTTAGGACAACAAGTTGCGGCAAAAGGTGTTACAGTTGTTGATGATGGAACAATTCCACAACGCCGTGGCTCTCTCACTGTCGATGATGAGGGGACGCCTTCAGGATATAATGTTCTCATTGAAGATGGAAAACTCGTTGGTTTTATGCAAGACAGGCTTAATGCACGGCTTATGGGAGGTAAATCAACTGGAAATGGACGGCGTGAATCTTATGCTTATGCACCAATGCCACGAATGACCAATACAATCATGCTAGGAGGAGATAAAACACCTGAAGAAATCCTTTCTTCACTTAAAAGTGGTATCTATGCTGTTTCATTTGGTGGAGGACAAGTTGATATTACTTCTGGAAAATTCGTCTTTGAGTGTACTGAAGCATACCGAGTAGAAAATGGTAAAATTGGTGCACCAATTAAAGGCGCAACTCTTATTGGAAATGGACCGGATGCTATGAAACGTATCACAATGATTGGAAATGATAGTAAACTGGATAATGGTATTGGTATGTGCGGAAAAGCAGGACAAAACGTTCCTGTTGGTGTTGGACAACCTCATCTGCGAATTAATAATATGACAATCGGTGGAACTGCGTTGAAGTAAGCTTGCTCATTCCTTCCCAATATTCAATACTGCCCCTTCTCGTTTATCAAGATGGTCTTGTGAAGGATGAATTTTTGCTACAAACATTGATTTATAAAGATAATTGAACGTTATTCATATTTAAATTAGAACCTTGAACACCGTAAGATTCTCTCATTTTAAATTTGTGTCTGTTGAATCAATTAAGATTATTCGTTTGTACGTTACAAGCGGGGGGAAATGCATGGAGTAAAACTGTACAAGAAAGAACTAAAAATACCTATAATGAACCATCTCAAGTGCCAAGAGCTATAGCAACATTAGGAAGTGGCCAATATTACGATGGTGTTTGCTTAAATACACCTTCTTTATGATACATTCGTCTTTTGTATGGAGTAGTGGAGCAACTATCTTTTATGTTTCATAATAAAAAAGTTTAAAATAAAAAACACTTTCTACATTCAGTGCTCGTTAACTCAACGAGAAAAAGGTTATTATTGTAGATAAATTTTAGAGAGATTTTATAATAATACTCAAATGAATTATATCAAAAAAACTTTCAGGCTAAAGCTTCCAACTTTTCTTCTTTTTATTTTTGCTCAAAACAGCAACAACTTCGACATGTGGCGACCATAAAAATTGATCAATTGGTATGATTTTTTCTACTGTATATCCCCCTGCAACAAGAAAAGATAAATCACGAGCAAATGTAACGGGATTACACGAAATTGCCACAACACGTGATATTGTTGCCTTTGCCAGTTCATGTACTTGTTCCTCTGCTCCAGCGCGAGGAGGGTCAAAAACAACGCTTTCAAAACACTCAAGTTCCTTTACAGAAAGTGGATGGCGAAAAAGATCACGTTTTTCACAAGTGACTGTTTTTAAATCAGTTGCAAAACGTGCTGCTGTATTTAGATTTCTTAATGCATCTTCATTATTTTCTACTGCATGAACATTCATCTTTTTTGCCATACGCAAGGCAAATGTTCCTACCCCTGAAAACAAATCAAGAGCATTCTTTGCTTTTTTTAAATGAGTCAAAATAATATTGCCCATTATATGTTCAGCTTCACAAGTTGCTTGAAGAAAACCACCAGAAGGAAATTCAACACGGACATCTCCAAAATAAACCAATGGTTTTTCTTGCTCAACCAAAACTTCTCCGTCAACAGATAAACGTATAATCCCATATGAAAGAGCAGCACTGATCATTTTCTGACGAACACGCTCATCGCGTATAACACAACCGCTTAAAGCGATATCTAAACCGTTTTCAACAGATGTTATCGTTATATGAAACCGTTTGGCATGATTGCTTACAAGAGCACAAAGTGACCTGATATCATCTAGTTTAGACATAATCTCTAAACGCGTCACTGGACATTCTTCAAGAGCTATAATCTCATGAGAGAGATAACGATTAAAACCAACTTTTTGCCCCTGTGGGGTCATGGATGCTGTTAACGTCATCCGACGTCGGCTATAGGGTTTACATTCTATTAAAGGCGCAACAACATTATTAAGTCCATACTTTTTAAGTGCATCAACAACTAATTGTCGTTTCCATACGCAATAAGCATCAGTATGCCAATGCTGAAGAGCACACCCTCCACATTCTCCAAAATGCTGACAAAGAGCATCAACACGTTCTGGTGATTTTTCTTTTAATGCTATACATGTTGCATATTTTCCATGAACAGTAATTTCAGCACACTCTCCCGGTAAAGTAAAAGGAACATAAATAAAACCGTGGGACGTCTTGGAAGTACCATAACCATTTGCTCCAATATAGTCGATTATCACATTATCGTTCACTCTTGTTTTTCTCCGAATAGTAAATATTCCACATTGCCATCACCACCTGTAATGGGTGAAGGAAGTAAACCTTTTGCACGCCACCCTGTTTGAGTATCTAACCAGATAAAAAGTGCCTCAGCGGTTTTTTTAGCACTTGATGGATTTAATATTCCTCCCTTTCCAAGGTGCTTACGACCAACCTCAAACTGAGGCTTTACCAATAAAACAGCTTGAGCACCCTTCTTGGCTAAAGATAAAACGGGAGGCAATGCAAGTTTAAGAGAAATAAAGCTGACGTCGGAAACGATAAGATCAATTTCCCTACCGCCTAAATGTTCCTGTTGAAAATCTCTAACATTTAAGCCTTCTAATAACGTTATAGCCCTGTTGCCCAATAAACGTGCATCAAATTGATGATGCCCAACATCAACAGCAATGACATGGGCCGCTCCACGCTCTAAGAGAACTTGTGTAAAACCACCTGTTGATGCCCCAACATCAATGGCTGTCACTTTATCGGTTACAATCGGAAATGCATCAAGTGCAGAAATCAATTTCAATGCCGCACGGGACACATAATTTTGCGCTGGATCACAAACAAAAATCTCTGCATCATCAAAAACAATTTGCCCAGCTTTAAAAACTATTTTGCCATTAACTTTAACAGTTTTGCGTATAATTGCATCACGTGCACGTGAACGTGTCGTAAAAAAGTTTCTTTCAACTAAAAGAATATCGAGCCTTTTTCTGGAAGCCATCTCATACTTGAATTTTCTATCCCGTTCGAATCTCGCGTCCCAGAGCAGTAAAAACCGTATTTAAAATACCCATAGCATCAAGTCCGACACGTGAAAGAACTTTTTCTGGTGAACCATGACTCAAATATTCATCAGGAAGTTTTAGTGTACGAACTTTCAAACCATGCTCTAAGAGCCCTTCTTGCGCTAAAAATTGTAATATGTGTGCTCCAAACCCACCGATTGCACCTTCTTCAATTGTCACCAAAACTTCATGCTCACGTGCCAAACGACGCATCAAATCCTTATCTAAAGGTTTTGCAAACCGTGCATCTGCAACTGTTGTAGATAATCCTTCAACCTCCAACGCATCAGCAGCTTGCAACACTTCTGACATCCGCGTTCCAAAACAAACCAAAGCAATCCTATTTCCTTCACGCAGAACGCGCCCTTTTCCAATTTCTAATAACTCACCACGTTGCGGTAAATCTATACCAAGACCTTCACCACGTGGATAACGAAAAGAAATGGGACCCTGATCATAGGCTGCAGCTGTACGTACCATATGCATCAATTCAAGCTCATCTGAAGGTGCCATAACAACAAACTCAGGAAGAGTGGACAAAAAAACAATATCAAAACTTCCAGCATGTGTTGCACCATCTGCCCCCACAAAACCTGCTCGGTCAATAGCAAAACGTACCGGTAATTTTTGAATTGATACATCATGAATAATTTGATCATAAGCACGCTGTAAAAAAGTAGAATAAATTGCAACAAAAGGCTTATACCCTTCACAAGCAAGTCCTGCCGCAAAAGTTACGGCATGTTGCTCAGCAATACCAACATCAAACATTTTTTCAGGAAATTTTTCTGCAAAAGCATCAAGTCCTGTCCCTGTTGGCATCGCTGCTGTTATGCCCACAATCTTATCATCATGGCGCGCTTCTTCTGATAAGGCTTCAGAAAATACCTTGGTATAGGGTAGAGTATTACTTGATGCTTTAACCTGTTTTCCTGTCGTAACATCAAAACGATTAACACCATGATATTTATCAGAAGATGCTTCTGCAGGTGGATATCCCTTTCCCTTATGGGTGACGACATGCACCAAAACTGGACCATTAGGACATTCACGAATATTTTTTAAAACGGGTAATAAATGCCCTAAATTGTGCCCATCTATGGGTCCCACGTAATAAAAGCCAAGCTCATCAAATAACGTTCCCCCAACCAAAAAACTACGCGCAAATTCCTCTGAACGACGTGCCTTATCCAAAAAAAACTTTGGCAATTTTTCGCTCAACATCTTTACGCGTTCACGCAAATGACGATAAGCAGGACGAGAAACTAGTCGTGCAAGATGTGCACTCATAGCACCTGTAGGCGGTGCAATAGACATATCGTTATCATTAAGAACAACAATCAAGCGCGCATCCAAAGCACCAGCGTTATTCATTGCTTCATAAGCCATGCCCGCAGACATTGCACCATCACCAATAACAGCGATAATATTGCGTCTTGTCTCTGCCTTCAAAGCACTCGCTACCGCCATGCCAAGACCCGCCGAAATAGAAGTAGACGAATGGCCCGCTCCAAATGGATCATACACACTTTCTGAACGTTTTGTGAAACCTGATAATCCTCCCTCTTGACGTAATGTACGTATTTTTTCTCTACGCCCCGTTAAAATCTTATGTGGATAGGTTTGATGACCAACATCCCAAATAATCCTATCCTCTGGTGTATTAAAAACATAATGTAATGCAACAGTGAGCTCAACAACACCAAGTCCTGCCCCAAGATGACCACCTGTTACAGAAACCGCATCAATTGTTTCTGCCCGCAACTCATTAGCCAACTGTACCAAATCAGACTCAGGCAAAGCCCGCAAATCTTGCGGGAAACAAATACGGTCAAGCAATGGTGTTAAGATATGAGACAAAAAAACTCCCTCCTATCACCTTAACTTAAGAGAACGCAACGATAAAAATACATCTTCTCTACTCTTTCATTGACAGTTTTGCATCTTTTTTACTGAAAAATCTCTATTTGAGATGATTTATGATTTTTCTCATTTTTAACTTATTTTATAAAAAAGAAACCAATAAAATTTGCTTTCTATAAATAAGGTTATTGCACTGCTTAATCCCGCAATAAATATCCAAAAATAGTTTAATACTATTGAGCATCAAGTGGTTCTACTCCTTCTGGAGAACCTCCTTCTGAAAGTTGAATTTTTTCAACTTTAGCTTCAGCAACTTTCAAGAGTTTTTCACAATGTTTTTTAAGCGCTTCACCACGTTCATAAATATCTATGGATTGTTCCAAAGGCACATCGCCACGTTCCAAATTTTCAACAATAACTTCAAGTTGCTTCAGCGCTTGCTCAAAACTTAAGGTCGTAATATCCCCCTCTTGTATTTCTTTTTTCATATGAACCTCACAAAATATCTATTCTGGATATACGAATTCCAAAACCTTCTAAATCTAAATAATGACGTTCTTTAGAAGTGTAAACAATAACAGAACTGATTCCTAAATGTTTCAAAATTTGTGATCCTAAACCAATTTGTCGCCATTCTTCTTCACGTTCAATTGCCTGTATATGGTTTTCTGAACCGTCTTTTGCCATTTCCTGAATGCTCATAGCTGATTTTTCATCAATACCAACTGATCCTTCACGTAAATAAACAAAAACACCCCGTTTTTCTTTTTCCATCATACGCTGCATGATAGCGGTAACATCTGACGCTTGACCAAAAACATCATTCATAATGTTTTCACGATGCAAACGTACAGGAATATCTTCACCATCACCAAGATCACCAAAAACGATTGCAACATGCTGAACTGTTTCCCAAGGGAGTTGATAACTCTGAACAATAGCAGGTCCTACTGGTGTTTCAATAGCCATTTCTCCAACATGCCTGATCAACATTTCTTTGCGCTGACGATAAGCGATTAAATCCGCAACCGTTATCATATGCAATCGATGTTCTTGTGCAAATTTTGTAACTTCATCTCCATGTTTAACACTGCCATCATCATTGACCAACTCACCAATAACACCAACTGGCGGTAAACCAGCTAATTTACATAAATCAACAGCCGCTTCCGTGTGACCTGAACGCATAAGAACCCCGCCTTCATGCGCAATCAAAGGGAAAATATGTCCTGGACGAATAAAATCGTGAGCACCAGCATTTGGATTAGCAAGATTGCGAACCGCCAATGTGCGGTCGTGTGCGGAGATACCCGTCGTTATCCCATGTTTAAAATCCACAGTAACAGTAAACTGGGTCTGATGTGCTGAATTATTATCTGGCACCATAGGAGCAAGATGAAACCGTTGTGCTTCTTCTTTTGGCATAGGTGCACAAACAATCCCTGTTGTGTGGCGAATGATGAATGCCATCTTTTCTTCTGTACAATGGACAGCAGCAACAGTTAAATCACCTTCGTTTTCACGGTCATCATCATCTGTCACCACAACAATTTCACCGCGTTCAAAAGCTTTAAGTGCAGAAACAATTTTTTCTTCATCATACACCATTATTCACCTTCTCACTCACCCAACTTGACCGCGATGTCTTAGATAATGGTCCGCAATAGCACAAGCAACCATCGCTTCACCAATGGGAACAGCGCGAATCCCAACACATGGATCATGACGTCCCTTCGTTATAACATCTACATCATGACCATCAACATCAATAGAGCGACGAGGCGTTAAAATTGATGAAGTAGGCTTGACAGCAAAACGTGCAACAATTGGCTGTCCACTCGATATTCCCCCTAAAATACCACCAGCATGATTGGATAAAAAAAGTGGTTTTCCATCATTTCCCATCCGCATTTCATCGGCATTTTCTTCTCCCTTCATGCGGGCTGCCGCAAAACCATCCCCAATTTCAACTCCTTTTACTGCATTAATCGACATAAGGAAGGATGCAATATCTTGATCCAGTTTTGCGTAAATAGGTGCTCCTAAACCTGCCGGAACATTTTCTGCAACGATCTCAACAACCGCACCAACAGATGTCCCCTCTTTACGGAGTTTACTGATATAATCACTAAAAATGTGAACCATCTCTGCGTCAGGTGTAAAAAAAGGATTATTATCAACCTCTGACCAATCCCAACGATCACGATTAATATTATGAGGACCAATTGCTATCACTGCTCCTCGAACCACCAAACCAGGAACAATTTTACGTGCAAATGCACCCGCTGCAACACGTGCTGCTGTCTCCCTTGCCGAAGAACGCCCTCCTCCTCGAAAATCACGAATGCCATATTTAATATCATAAGTATAATCCGCATGTCCTGGACGATATTGATGGGCAATCGAGCTATAATCCTTCGAACGCTGATCTGTATTTCTAATCAACAGAGAAATTGGTGTACCTGTTGTAACCAATGCCGTCCCATTGTCCTGAGCGATAGCTCCTGAAAGAATTTCTACTTGATCCAATTCGCGTCGCTGCGTTGTATATACGGATTGTCCTGGTCTCCGTTTGTCAAGATAAGCTTGAACTTCTGCAAGAGTAAAAATAATTCCAGGCGGACAACCATCAATGACACAACCAAGAGCAGCACCATGACTTTCACCCCATGTGGTTACACGAAACAAATGACCAAATGTATTATGCGACATGAAAAAAGATCCGTTTCTCTGTCAAATATACGCCAACGACAACATATGTTGAGTTATACACAAGACAGCTCTTTGTTCCAAAATACTCTCAGCCGCTTTTAATTTGGTCAAATTACCGCTGTTCAATAAAACCCTATAAACCAAACTTTATTCTTTAACGACAGAAATGTCTGGTGCATCAACTGCTTTCATACCTATGATATTATAACCCGAATCGACATGATGAACTTCACCAGTAACAGAACGAGACAAATCTGAAAGAAAATAAAGAGCAGAATCACCAACCTCTTCAATTGTTACTGTACGGCGTAATGGAGCATTATATTCATTCCATTTTAAAATATAACGGAAATCACCAATACCTGAAGCTGCTAACGTTTTAATCGGTCCAGCAGATATCGCATTAACACGAATATTTTTGGGACCTAAATCTACCGCTAAATACTTCACGCTCGCTTCAAGAGCTGCTTTAGCAACCCCCATGACATTATAATTGGGAACAACCTTTTCTGCACCATAATAGGTCAGTGTCAAGATTGAACCGCCATCCGGCATCAACTTTTCTGCACGCTTTGTTAGAGCTGTTAGGGAATAAACGGAAATATTCATGGTCATCATAAAATTTGATTCGCTGATATCAACATAACGACCACTTAATTCATCTTTATTAGAAAAACCAATAGCATGAACTAAAAAATCGAGTTTGCCCCATTTCTTCTCTATGGCTCTAAAGACTGAATCAATAGAAGCACCGTCAGAAACATCACAATGTCCACAAACAAATCCCTTTAATTCTTCAGCCAAAGGCTCAACACGCTTTTTCATGGCTTCACCCTGATAGGTAAAAGCAAGCTCTGCCCCTGCGCTACTCGCCGCTTTAGCAATTCCCCAAGCGATGGAGCGATTATTGGCCAACCCTAAAATTAAGCCACGCTTACCGTACAATAAACCATTACCCTTAGCCATTAGCACTGCCCCATTGTTACTTAAAATTAATATTATTCATTTGCCTATGACACAGGTCAACTTTTTCTTCAAGTAATTGGTTTAAAATCAAGCAAAAACTATGCTTTATATATAAAAAAAATTAAAATTTAATCTTTTTGCATTTGCAAAAACTGTTCTAGCGCAACATTTTTACCTTCCGGCAACATAATACGAACATGCACATAAAGATCATCTCTTGTACCACTTTTTAAACGAAGTCCTTTTCCTTTCAACCGTAAAACGCGATCAGAACTTGACCAAGCAGGAATCGTTAAAACCACACGTCCCTCCAATGTCTCAACTTCTTCTTTTGCTCCCAAAACAGCATGTTTAAGAGAAACTGGTAAATCAAGATGAAGTGCCCTTCCTTCAACCCGAAAACGAGGATGTTTTTGAATCTGAATGGTTATTAATGCATCTCCTGCTTGCCCATGAGGAACCTCTTCTCCCTGACCTTTTAAACGAATAGTTTGCCCGTCTTCAATATAATCTGGAAGTTTAATTTTTAACTTTTTTCCATTAGGAAAAACGGCTTCCACCTTTTCTGCGCCAACCATCTGCTCTAATGTTATGGCAAGATTAGCACGAATATGTGCTCCTTGTTGAGGGCGATTATAGTGTGTGGAATTCGAAAAGCTACCGCCTCCCCCAAACAGATCGCGAAAAATATCACTCGCATCAAAACCTGCACCACCTGAAGAGGAAAAATCAAATCCTCTCGCTCTTCCTGAAAAAGGATTTTGTTTATTGTTAAAATTCTCACCAGCACCATAGGCTTGATAAAGTGGTTTTCCTTCCATATCAATTTCACCGCGGTCAAATTGTGCTTTTTTATCTTTATCACCTATAATTTCATAAGCTTGATTAATTTCAGCAAACTTTTCTTTAGCCTTTGCATCATCTTTATTGTGATCTGGATGATACTTCTTTGCTAATTTTCTAAATGCTGATTTAATCTCTTGCGATTTTGCGGTACGTGCCACACCCAGAATCGTGTAGGGATCACGCATATTGCCCTCTTTTCAATTTTTTGGTTTTCAAAATATCAACGGATATGTTTTCAATATCCCTCATAACTTTATCAATCTATTCTAGAGAATAATTTCTTCTTTCTTTATATGTCTATCAATAAACTAAAATACCAGATAAAATGAGATATTTATTTAATATAGCTCATTATCGTCTATGCTAAAGACAAAAATAATGGAACCACTATAAAAATACACGATAGCATTGACTTTTTGAAAATAGGAAAAAATGCTACTTTACTTCGAGATGACAAAGTAAATAAGAAAATGCCTTACCCATGCTCGCTGACATTTGGAGACACTATGAGCGATAAAATCCCAACAGATGATCATTTTATGCAAATGCAAAAACCTTTTGAACTTTTTGCAAAATGGCTTGAAGAGGCAACAATAAGCGAAATAAATGATCCGAATGCTATGGCACTCGCAACAGTAGACGAAACAGGACTTCCTAATGTTCGTATGGTTCTCCTCAAAGACTACAGTCCCCAAGGATTCGTCTTCTATACCAATTATGAAAGCTGTAAAGGACAAGAAATTTTAAAATCAATGAAGGCATCCTTAGGTTTTCATTGGAAATCGCTCCGTCGTCAGGTCAGAATTAGAGGCATTGTTGAAAAAGTAAGTCAACAGGAAGCGGATGCCTATTTCCAATCGCGACCACGTGGGAGTCGAATTGGGGCATGGGCATCTAAACAATCTCAACCATTAGACAATCGTTTTGTGCTCGAAAAAGCAATTGCTCAATATACTGCACGTTATGCAGTAGGCAATATTCCACGACCACCTTATTGGTCTGGTTTTCGTGTTAAACCCCTTTCTATAGAATTCTGGTGTGATCGCCCATTTCGTTTACATGATCGTCTGCTTTTTACGCGTGATTGTGTTGAACACAGCAATTGGAAAAAACAAAAACTTTATCCTTAATCCTTCAAGCTTTATCGTTATGAAGACTTTGTCTTCCTAAGGGTTCAATGACTATTTTCTATTTGCAAATTTCTAAAACAAAATGATTAGTTTCCTTTCAATAGAAAAGTTTTATTTTCACTATAAAAGTTGGTTGATAATATCTCCTACTGCATTGCTTGAAGACAATAGATGCGCAACAAGCTTTTTTAAGAGAAAACACGATATTCAACAAAAATTATGATTTTATTTTTGTAATTTCTGATAAGAGAAAGTGCACTTTCAATTAAAAAAGTTGTTCATTCCTCCTAAAGTCTATTTTTATTTCAATAAAATTTGAAAAAATCGTTATTTCAAACCAGAAAGATCTGGAATAAAAATAATCATAAAATACAAAAAGCTTTGAACATGAAAAAATAATACACTTTAAAATTAATGAAAGTATCTTTGTATTTTCATTCCTCTCCTCATCATCAGAATATATGATTTTATCTAATTTGTTGTTAAGCTGCAGGATAAAACATCATCCATATACCACCACATACTAAACCAGCAAAAATCACAAGACCAATAAGCGAATTAGATTTGAAAAGCCTGAGGCATTGCGCACTGTCATCTATATCAATAACTTTAATTTGAATAAACATATGGATACTTGCCACAAAAACCCCAAAAAAACTAAGAACAGGGACTTCAGCTAAATAAAATGCTAAACTCACGAACAGTACAAAACCACCATACAAAAATACTAAAGCACGCTTGGTTTCTTTACCGAAGAGAAGTGCTGTAGAACGCACACCAACCGTAGCGTCATCTTCTTTATCTTGATGGGCGTAGATTGTATCATATCCTATGGTCCACAAGATTGATCCCACATAAAGCAAAATCGGTGACCAGCTTAAACTTCCAAAGACAACAGCCCACCCCATTAATGCCCCCCAATTAAATGCAACGCCTAAAAAAAACTGCGGCCAATATGTTACGCGTTTCATAAAAGGATAAAATGCAACAGCTATCAATGACGAAATACCGAGAAAAAAACTAAACCTATTAAATTGTGATAAAACGCCTAAACCAACCAAACATTGCACAAGTATAAAAACTTTTGCTTGAAACCGACTCACATGACCTGTCGGCAATGGGCGAGAACGTGTTCTTTCTACCTGAGAATCGATTTTATGGTCAATAAGATCATTCCAAGTACATCCTGCCCCTCGCATAGCGATGGATCCTAGAAAAAAAAGAAAAAGATACCAAACCCAATGAAGCAACATTGATGAAAGAGTATCATAATGCATTTCATAAGAGAGAAAAGCCATTGTTGTTGACCAAAAACAAGGCCACATCAACAATTGCCATCCGATAGGCCGATCCCAACGCGCCAATTGCGCATAAAACCATAAAGAACAGGGAAGTAAACTATAGACCCATTGTTTGGAAGATGCATCCATAACCCGTCCTTGGCTATTATAGGACTGAACAGGTGCGATATTTTTATTTTTTTTCATCAAATGATTTACCTTTAGTCTTGCGATAGAGACATTTCATTCTTATGAGAAGGAGATGAAATTAATCATCTTCTATGAGAGGAGCAAGCAATGAATATTCTTCTTATTGGCTCAGGTGGACGAGAACATGCTTTAGCATGGAAAATAGCAGCATCACCACTGCTAACAAAGTTATATTGTGCTCCTGGAAATCCTGCAACAACAGAATTTGGTGAAAATATTAATTTAGACATTGATGATCACCCCCTTATTATTGATTTTTGTAAAGCACATTCTATTGATCTTGTGATTGTAGGACCAGAAGCACCATTGGTTGCAGGTATAACAGATTCTCTTAATAGCGCTAACATCTGTGTATTTGGTCCTACTCAAAAAGCTGCTCAACTAGAAGGTTCAAAAGCTTTTACAAAAGATTTATGTCATAAGAATAACATTCCTACAGCAAGTTACCAATGCTTTAATGATGCCGCTAGAGCCAAAGCTTACATTCATCAACAAGGTGTTCCCATTGTTATTAAAGCTGATGGCTTAGCTGCCGGCAAAGGTGTCGTGGTTGCAACAACTATAGAAGAAGCATTTAACGCTGTTGATGCCTGCTTCAAAAGTGCATTTGGGGATGCAGGAAACAAAATTGTTGTAGAATCTTTTCTGGAAGGTGAAGAAGCAAGCTTCTTCTGCCTTTGTGATGGTAAAGTTGCTCTTCCCTTTGGATCTGCTCAAGATCATAAGCGTGTAGGAGATGGAGATACTGGAGCAAACACCGGTGGTATGGGTGCTTATTCACCAGCACCCATCATGACCCAAGAAATAGTGAATCGTACCCTTAAAGAAATTGTTGAACCAGCTTTAAAAAGCATGAACGAAATGGGCGCCCCCTTTAGAGGTATTCTCTTCGTCGGCTTGATGATAACGCAAAAAGGACCCGAATTAATTGAATTTAACGTACGATTCGGTGATCCTGAATGTCAAGTTTTAATGATGCGCCTTAAAGATGATATTCTACCAATTTTTCTTGCCGCAGCTCAAGGAAATCTTGAAAATAAACCTCTTCAGTGGTCTGAAAAGACTGCTCTCACCGTTGTTATGGCTGCTAATGGTTATCCAGACTCTCCCCAAAAAGGGACTGTTATTCGTAACGTTGATAAAATAGATACTCTTCCCGATGTGAAAGTTTTTCAAGCTGGTACAGCATTACGAAATGGACAACTCATTGCAAATGGTGGACGTGTTCTCAATATAACAGCAACAGGAAAAACGATTACGCAAGCACAAAAACGTGCTTATGAAGCCGTTGATTATATTGATTGGCCAGAGGGTTTTGTTCGTCGCGATATCGGATGGCGAGCTATTGCGCGAAAAAACTAAATCCTTTGACTATTCTTTTTTACAATTTGATGATTTCACGTAAGAGCATGATACACAAATTTTCTCACTGTTTTACGTTGACCATAATTTTGAAAAAATGAGTGTGCTTTCCTTTGAACAATCAAATATTGTAAATAGGATACCTACTCATGATGAAATAGGAAAAAATTCTGAATCTGAGAATATAATATAAAATGATCATTTTACTGTTATCTTTACTTTAAACGTATTTTCTCATTCATTTTTATAAACACTTTCTTTTTTATAAAATCCTGAAGAAAAACATATATACTATCATTTCTTTTATCTATCGCGTTTTTTAATGAAATTCCGCTTTTACGAAAAATAAAATGCCCAAAAAAGATAGTTATGTTATTCACATACAAATTCTTAAACAATATCTCTCATGCTCATCACTCCCATTTTACGACACTACCTGCAAATAGTATAAATCCATTCTGCCATCTTTCTGGAATAAAGATAAAAACCGATACCATCTTTGTATTTTCCAACTCTCAATATTACGATAACCCTTTCTATCTAAATGATTTTGATTATAAAAGAGAGATGAAATAAGAATGTTCTGCAATATTCAAAGCTCTCATTCAAAATGGAGAAATGATTTATTAAAAAAAATTTAAAAACACTTCCAGTAATTTTCTGATGTTTTAATAATGTGGCAAAAACCCAAAATTATACCGCAAAAAACAGTTTCTATTGGTACAAAAGCCGTTTTCACCTCTCCGAAAAAAGCGTTTTACATAATAGATTCCTGCTGCCAATGTATGGTGTCAAAAAACTCTCATTTACAATCATTGACTTCCTCTTTGTTTTCAAGAACCAAAAGTCACACCAAATCCCGTCTGTAAAAGTCTGGATTCTCATTGAGCGGGGTCCTCTTGCTTCCCACTCATATGCTGCACTTACACAAAGACCTACAAGCAAACTTAAGAATATTCGCCATATCTTCTAAAAACACTTCATGTGTGAAGTTTACACCCCTTATGTTACCGCCCCAAACAACGATGTTTTACGGCACAACAAGATAAATGCTGATGGTAGTACAACAATGAATGCATATTAATATCACTGGAGTGCGATTCGATTCGCAATCACCAAACGCAAGCCGAACGGATTGCTATAACGAAGTAAAAAACGCTTTTGTCTAGAATACGATGTTGTACCAAAAAATCGATGTAAATCAGAACGATCTTTTACAACCAGAATGCGATTATCTTCATTGATCATAAGCATGGGAAGGCCATAAGTATCCGCCCATAACCGCCAATCCAGAAGAACATTATTCAAATCTCTGGAAACCAAAAGCGGTATACAAGCTTCCTCATCTGCATGAAGTAATTCTAATGCAACAGCTCTTTCTCCTGAACGCGTTTTTACGGTACGTGCTGCAATTCCTTGAAAATGATAAGGAGGTATTAAATGCGATAAGCTTGAAGGCATATCCGTTTTAAAAGAAACACCACGCTCATTTAACGAACAAATTACCTTATTGCCCGTTTTGGATGAAAAATATGTCGTAGTTTGTGGCAAATGGCACGGATCTAACCGAAATTCAAGCACCGCTTTTGCCTGATTAAAGCATTGATTAGCCATATACATTATCCCAATTTATCTTAAATAACATACACCCTTTAGCAGCTTTTTCTCATTGGATTATTAAAAGTTTGAATAAAAAACAACTGGTTTCTTTTTTGGTTATTAAAATCTAAACAAAAATGCATGATCACCATTCTTGAATTATAATACTTTTCCAGGATTCATTATCCCTAAAGGATCGAGCGTTTTTTTAATCCCTTGCATAATATCCAATGCGACAGGCGATTTAAAAGAACGAAGTTCTTCGCGCTTAAGCTGACCAATTCCATGCTCAGCAGAAAATGCACCTTTATAATTCATCACTAAACTATGAATGCGATGGTTCATTGTTGACCATAACTGCAAAAATACTGTCGTATCAGCCCCTACAGGTTGTGTAACATTATAATGCAAATTTCCATCACCCATGTGTCCAAAACAAACCACCCTTGCTCCTGGAGAAATATCTTCAACAATAAGTGCAGCTTCAGCAATAAAATCAGGAATGGAAGCAAGCGGTACTGCAATATCGTGCTTAATAGATCCTCCCGCCAACTTTTGTGCCGATGATATACTTTCTCGTAATTGCCAAAAAAAATCTTGCTGTTTTAAAGATTGCGCAATAACTGCATCTTCTATCACCGCATTCTTTAAAGCTTCTTCTAAAATACTACTCAATACCGATAACGCCTCATCATTGCCTTGCAACGATGAAATGTTCATTAATACATACCATTCATGTTTCTGCTGGAGAGGAGGCTTCTCACACATCTTATAATCTAAAGCCATTTGCAAACTGAGCTTTGACATAAGCTCAAAACCTGTCAACATCCCTCCTCCATATTCTTGAGCCAGAGATAAAAACTCTAAAGCTTTCGCCGGACTATATAATCCCACCAAGGCAACTGCTTTTCCTTTTATTTTTGGAAAAATCTTCAAAACGGCTGCGGTTATAACACCCAATGTGCCTTCTGCACCAATAAAAAGATTTTTTAAATCGTAACCGCTATTGTCTTTTTTAACAAAACGCAAATCATCTAAAATACGCCCGTCCGGTAAAACAACTTCCAAACCAAGACAAAGATCACGCATATTGCCATAAGCCAAAACAGCTGTCCCTCCAGCGTTTGACGAAAGATTTCCCCCTACTTGGCAAGAACCTTCAGATGCCAAAGAAAGAGGGAAAAAACGACCTGATTCATCCACTTTTTTCTGCAAATCCTGTAAAATAACACCAGCCTCTACAACAACAAAATTTCCTTCAAGATTTATAGCTCTAATCTTATTTAATCGCTCCATGGATAAAAGAACGCCCTCTCCTCTTTCATCTGGTTGCTGTCCCCCCACAAGCCCTGTATTCCCCCCCTGTGGTACAATCGGTGTGTGCGTTTTGCTCGCTAACTGCATAATCGATGAGACCTCTGCGCAAGAAGATGGACGTAAAAGTAAAGGTGTTTTTCCATGAAAAAGCCCACGCTCTTCAAGCAAATACGGTGCAATCAACGTCTGATCTGTTACAGCATGCTTGGCTCCAACAATTTCCCTAAACCCCTCAATTAATTCCTGCTCCATATTCATTTCTCCTTTGGAGCCGCAGCCCGTATAAGACGATCATTGATAGCCTCTCCTAATCCGTATGATGGAATAGGTTCTACTGCGATACATCTCACTTTAAATGAATCTAATTCCTTCATATATTGAAATAAATGAGAGGCTGCCTCTTCCAATTTTCCATCTTCGCTAAGGTTTAAAATAGAAACAGCATTTTCAGCCCCCATAACACGCTTTGAACCAAATGCTAAAAGCGCTTCACCACTTTCCACCTTTTCTACATTCAAACGAACCGTGGCATTGGGAGCATAATGCGACTTTAACATCCCAGGAGCTTCAATTGCCGCCCTTTGATCTATCCGTTTTAAAGGCTTCCCCACAACTTCTTCAATTTCATCAGCCGCAAGCCCCCCTGGACGCAAAAGATAAATATTTTCACCACAAATCTTAATAATCGTTGATTCAAGCCCTATTCTAGAAAATCCTCCATCCAATATCAAAGAAACAGATTCCCCCAAAGATGCAAAAACAGCCTCAGCGGAAGTAGGACTAAGACGTCCTGATTGATTCGCACTAGGAGCAGCAAGTGGGCGTCCAAAATATTGTACAACTTCCGCAAAACGACTGTCTGGAAAACGAATAGCCAATGTATTCAAACCGGCAGTCGTTAAAGGATGGATATTATGCTGTTCCTTTAAAGGCAAAACCAATGTCAAAGGCCCTGGCCAAAATTCCTCCATTAATTGGCGTGAAAGAAAGTCGATTTTAACATAACGTTCCGCCATTTCGATGCCGCTGACATGCGCAATAAGAGGATTAATTTGCGGACGACCCTTTGTAGAATAAATAGAAGAAATTGCCCTCCCATTGGTCGCATCGCCTGCTAATCCATAAACAGTTTCCGTTGGTAACGCTACTAACTTTCCTTGTTCAAGAAGCGCTATTGCCTCTTTTATTGAAGCGCTATTGAGTGGTAGAATCGTCATGATACATCATTCCTATAACGTTCTTTTAGTGGTGCAAAACTATAACGATGTAATCCTACGATTGGACCATATTTATTAAGAGCCGTACGATGAACTAACGTTGCATATCCTACATGCTTCTCTAAACCATAGCCTTTATAAACTTGTCCTGCACATTCCATCATCCGGTCACGCGTTACCTTCGCAATAATAGATGCGGCTGCAATTGAAACCGAACGCTGATCGCCCTTAATCAACGCAATTGCGGGACAAGACAACCCAGAGGGAATATCACGTCCATCAACAAGTACATAGTGGGCTGAAACAGCTAATCCTTTAATACAGCGACGCATTGCTTCTAAAGTTGCTTGTCTAATATTAGATTGATCAATTGTACGAGCGCAAACACTAGCAACTGAAACCGCCAATGCACTTTGCAAAATTTCATGATAAAGTCTACTTCGTTGAAGAAAAGAAAGTTTTTTTGAATCATTTAATCCATCAGGAATATGACCTTTATCCAAGATAACTGCTGCCGTTACCACCGGTCCAGCGAGAGGTCCTCGTCCTACTTCATCAACACCAGCTATATGAAAAAAACCCTGTTTCTGCAAATTCAATTCACACAAGAAATTTGGCTGAAGCGGCAAATTAAACATCTTTGATAAATCACAAATACAACAAATATACACTTATTTCTGTAACCTACTTATTTTTTGCAAGCATTACAGTTTTAAATGGCTTTTCAAACATTCTGCGAATTCTTACACAAAAGATAAAAACAAACCATGAGATAAAGAGTATCCTATTGTCCATTTTTCTTCTAAAAAATTATTCTAGCATGTATTCATTTTGTTTAAAAAACAAAAAGTAGATTTCTTTAGTTACCCTTTTCATTATGTATAGTAGAATCAAGACAAAATAAAAGTTTTTATTTCTCAAATAGTTCCTAAAGTTATGATCGGTTTTACAAACCAATTTGGGTACATTGATTTGATAAAAAGAGCTGCCTTTTGCGCTGCTTGTTGATTTTTAAAAATGCCAAAACAAGTTGCCCCCGTTCCAGACATACGAGAAAAAAGAGACCCACATTCATCTAATACAGATAACACTTCGGCTAACTGAGGTGCCATTTTTAATGCCGGAGAAAAAAGATCATTACGCGTTTCTTGTAAAACCTCAACCAATGAATCAACAGTCTTTAAAGCGACTGAATCAATTTTTAAAGAAGGATGATGACGCTTCTCTAACGCTTTAAAAACAGCTTGTGTTGAAATTTCTTGTCCATGATTAACCAATACCATTGCCAGTGAACAAGCCTCTTGTAATCGTATAATCTTTTGACCAATCCCTTTAACCAAAAGGGGCTGCTGATATTCTAATGCAAAAAGACACATGGGTACATCAGCACCAAGAACTAAACTCATTTTTGCTAATTTTTCATAAGGGCAATCAAGATTCCACTGTTGATACAACATGCTTACAACCCCAGCAGCATCACCTGAGCCACCACCAATACCTGAGGCAACAGGTAATGTTTTTACAAGTCGAAAAAACGCAGGTTGAGCACTTTCAGGAAAAGTCTTATGCATAAAATCTCGTGCACGAATAACCAAATTATCTGAATGAGAAACAAGCCCTTTTGCAAATGGCCCCGTTAAAACAAACTGGTCACTTTCACAAGACGCATAGTGTAAGCAATCACCGCTAAGACTAAAATAAACCAAACTTTCTATTAAATGATAACCATCAGCACGTTGCCCCACAACATGCAAAGCCAAATTCAATTTAATGGGTGTAAATACATAAGAATGTCTTTGGATCGAAGCTTTTACATGTGATATCATATGACGTAATATTAACCTATACAGAGTTCTTTTATAAATATGCCCCTTTCATTCATACCTGTAGCATAAACCCTATAAACAGCTTGAAATATTCTTAATTGTTTTCTAAATAAGTAATAAATATGGAGAATTCTTATACAAAATAAACTTTCGTATCATTTCAAGCTTTTTTTCTATCATCTGTTTTTAGATAAAATCTCCTCTCGAATGATTTTTGGCCTCACAAACCGTAACGCTGCCAAAGTGCCCGCTCTTCTGCTGCCATCAACGCACTGTCAACTGCTGTATAAACTGTATGAGCAGTCACTCCTGAATGCGTTTTAGGGCTTAAAAAACTTTTTGGAGGCATAATAAGTCGAAGTTTTGCATCATTACCAAAGCGCTCCTTAATAACAGAACGTACATCATTCAATCCGTCAATCAAACCAAGTTCAACGCCTTTTTTTCCACTCCAAAACATTCCTGTAAAGAGATTCAAATCATTTGATAATTTTGTAGAACGCCGCTCTTTAACTAAATCGATAAAAGTTTGATGTACTTCCAGTTGGAGAGATTTCAAATGCTCAATATCCGCCTTTTTTTCAGGCTGAAATGGATCTAGTGTAACCTTGTTCTTTCCTGCTGTGTAAACGCGCCGTTCCACACCAATTTTCTTTAAAAGTTCCGGAAAACCAAAGGAAGCTGAAACCACCCCAATGGAACCAACAATCGAAGAAGGATCTGCAAAAATTTCATCTCCTGCACAAGCAATCATATAACCACCGGATGCTGCTATATCTTCAATAAATACAAGAACCTTTTTATTTTTTTCTTCTGCCAAATCACGAATACGCTTGAAGATTAAACGCGATTGTACAGGTGAACCTCCAGGAGAATTGATAATAAGGGCAATAGCCGGTGCTTTTTTGTACGCAAAAGCCTTCTCTAAAAGACTAGCACATCTACTAAGGGAAAGCGTACGAGATATAGATGCTGATGAATCCATAATCGCCCCTTGAAGGCGAACGACAGGAATTTCTAGTTTATTGGAAGAAAAACGATGGGGAACAAGTTTCTTGATAACGTCAATCAAAACAAAATCTCCTTATAAGTTAAGAAAAATTAAAGAGGACAGGACAACAAAAAGGAACAACGCGATACCATCCAAAAGCGCCAATCAATCCCCACATTACAACCAGAAATATAATTTCATACAAAAGCTAAACCTCCCTAGTAACAAAGTGTAGACTTTAAAGAATAAACTGAAAAACACAAGATACCATTACAAAAGTTCCCACAAGCTTATATATCCATTATTAATTGCATCAATCCGTGGTGAAAAAGTATGACCATTATCTTCATGTATCACCAGTGCCGGTAAAATAGATAAAGCTGCTCTGCTTCCTCGTTTTGCGTAAAATAAAAGACGAATTGCTGCTGTCTTTGCACGTGCATGCACAGGAACGATGCAAATACCACCAAAGCGCCCTTCTAAAGCACGCAAAATATCTGCCAGTGATTGTGGCCGTGCAATGAGCCCTAAGTATCCACCTGGCTTGACAATCGCTGCTGCACTCCGCAACCAGTTATCAAACATCGCTTCAGGCATAACGTGTGCTTCAGACTTTTGTTGATCAGGTGTCTTGCGATCAGTAGGATTATTAAAAGGTGGATTCATAATCGCAAAATCAAAGCTATTATCTATCAAACCTGCCTTTATACGTTCATTCCCTTTGAAAGTAACATCTGCTTCTAGCAAACAAATGCGGCCAGCAAATTGTTTATTTTGTTTTAGCATAAGCGTTTTTTGAGCGTAAGATATCATAAAAGCCGAACGTTCAACTAAGGTAACATGAACTTTCAGACAACGCGAAGCAACAGCCAGTCCTGCAGCTCCAGCACCAGCACCTAAATCAACAACCTTGCCCTTTAAATCACTTGGAACCAAACTAGCTAATAACATCGCATCCATTCCAGAACGATGACCATATTTATGGGGTTGAACCAAATAAAATTTCCCGCGGTGAAAACTGTCAATTGTTTCACCACTCTGATTCGCTGCTTTATCCATTTAAAAGCCTAATGCTCACCTTTATAAACTGCATTTTTGCCATTCAGCTGCTATTTTAAATTTTTTATTATTTTATAACAATAAGATTACACTCGCTAAAGAACATTTCTTGCCAATAACATTCCAAGCTAACACTTTTAAACGACATCAAAAGCTTGAGTCAAAACCAAACCCCCTTTATGCTAATGAATAAAGTAAATTTTATATATGTCCATTGCAATACTCTAGGAGTAAACACATTGAGTGCAGCTATCAAACCAAAACAAATAAGAAATAATCAAATTTCTCTTCAATCTCTTGTCAATCTTACTCAAAAAGATATGGATTGCGTAAATCAATTTATTCTCTCTATGGCAAAATCAGAGGTTGAGATGATCCCTGAAATTTCTAACCATCTTATTTCATCAGGTGGAAAGCGATTACGCCCAATGATTACGCTCGCTTCTGCTCATATGTTCGGTTATCAAAGTGACGGGCATATAAAACTCGCAACAGCTGTTGAATTTATGCATACAGCAACATTACTACACGATGATGTGATTGATGAAAGTAATTTACGACGTGGAAAATCTACAGCACGTATGATTTGGGGGAATCAAGCAAGTGTACTTGTTGGTGATTTCCTATTGGGGCAGGCCTTTAAAATGATGGTCGATGTCGGTTCCATAGAAGCGCTCTCTGTCCTAGCCAACGCTGCTGCAATTATTGCTGAAGGAGAAGTTATGCAACTTTCTGCCGCAAAAAATATAAAAACCAGCCCTTCAGAATATCTCAAAATCATCGATGCAAAAACAGCAGCACTTTTTTCAGCAGCCGCTGAAGTAGGACCCATTATTGCTGGCTATGGAAATAAAGAGCGTTCTTCATTACGTGAATATGGAACATCCTTAGGTTTAGCTTTCCAATTAATTGATGATGCACTTGACTATAGCGGTAGTGCTCAAAACTTAGGAAAAAATATAGGGGATGATTTTAGAGAAGGAAAAATCACAATGCCTGTTATTCTCGCCTATGAGCGTGGGAATATGCTAGAAAAAGATTTCTGGAAAAAGGCACTTGAAGATGGCAATAATAATGATGAATCCTTCGCACACGCACAACACTTAATGGAAAAGTATGATAGTATCACAGATACAATAGAACAAGCACGCATCTATGGAAAATATGCAATTGATGCTCTTGTTCCCATGAATGAAAATCTTGCTTATAATGCTCTCGTTGAGACTGTTGAATTTTGTATTGCGCGCGTAAACTGAATTCTTTGCAAGAATCGCAGTATTTCTCAACAAAGTAATGAGATATGATCTATAAACAACACCATCAATTGATTATCTTGAAAAGGATTAGCTCCATGTGCTCTGCAACGGTATCTCGACTTTTTGCCCTCTTTATCGTGGGTATCATGCTGATGCCATCCCTCACCTACAGTAAAATAAGTGCAGCAACTCATACAAGCTCATTTACAGGTGCTTATTTAGCTGGAAGGGTTGCAAATCATGAAAATAAAACAGAACTTGCTATCAATTATTTTAAACAAGCACTGGTTTATCAACCTGATAACATTGAAACACAAAAAGAGCTCCTTGAAGCTATGCTCTCGGTCGGAAACTTTAAAGAAGCTGTCCAACAAGCCCAAAAACTCAAAGAGAACGATGTTATAACTCCCTTTGTTTCCTTAACTTTGTCAGTAGAAAGTCTCATCAAAAAAGATTATAAGAATGCCAAGGCTCTTCTGAAATTAAAGGAACTTCCTACGTCCAATAATCCAATACCTGAATTAATTAGTGCTTGGATTACATTTGGATCTGGACACAAATCTCAGGCAATCGATGATCTTAAGAAACTCAAAGGTCCTGTCTGGTATGATCTTTTTATATCTTATCATCTAGCACTTATGAGCGACCTTGCAGAACGGCCAAAGGATGCAAAAAAATATTTCATTAAAGCACTGAGTAACAAACAGGGAACTCTTATCGCTCCTAATACTTATGAGCGTATTATCATAGCCTATGCCTCATTCCAATTGCGCCATAATATGCGCAACCAAGCCCTTCAAACAATCCAGCATGGCGAACAAATGTTGTCAGGTCGAGAAGTCCTTAAAAACTTTCAAGAAAAAATTGAAAAAAAATCTTTCTTAGAGAGAGTTATTAAAACACCTCAACAAGGAGCAGCCGAGGTATTATATAATTTTGGAACAGCCCTCAACTACAAAAACTCAGGGCGAATTGCACGTATTTTTAAGCAATTATCTTTCGCCTTATACCCTCAAAATGACGCAACACTGTTTCAGCTCGCACACATTTCTGCTAAATTGAACGATCCACATCAAGCAATTAAACTTTATCGCGCTTTATCCCCTAAATCTCCTTATTATAAAGATGGACAACTTCATCTTGCATTCCTTCTTGCCAATAACAACAATTACAAAGAAGCAATAAAATTACTCACATTGTTAAATAAAAAATTTCCCAATGATCGTAATATTTTGATAACGCTCGTTGCTTTTTATATGCAGGACAATAAATTTCTTGAGGCTATTAAAACTCTAGACTACGCTATTACAAAGATAAAAAACTTTCAGCAGGACGATTGGAAACTCTTTTATCAGCGTGGTATTGCTTTTGAACGTTTAAAGCAATGGCCAAAAGCAGAACTTGACTTGCGAAAATCACTTGAATTTTTCCCAAATCAACCGCAGGTTCTTAATTATTTAGCCTATTCCCTTGTGGAACGTGGTGAGAAGCTTGAAGAATCGCTCCGTATGCTACAAAAAGCCTCTGCTTTGCAAGCTCACAACAGTCATATTCTCGATTCTTTAGGGTGGGCTTATTATAAACTAAAAGAATATAATAAAGCAGTGCAAATATTAGAAAATGCTGTCAGATTACAACCTGAAGACCCAACACTGAATGATCATTTAGGGGATGCCTATTGGAAAGTTGGACGTAAACGTGAAGCAATCTTTCAATGGAACCACGCAATTGACGGAAAACCAGAAAATTCTGAACAAATTCAAGAAAAGTTGAAATTTGGTTTGCAATAAACGATGCTTAACCATAAACCACATGAATAATAAATAGAGAAACTAAAATTACTTTGTTTTTTTGTTTAGTCCAATATAAAGAGTATAAAGCGTGAAACTGCCTGAACATCTTAACCCCAAACGTTCTTTTCAGGGACTAATCTTAACTTTGCAAAATTATTGGGCACACTATGGATGTGCAATTTTGCAACCTTACGATATGGAAGTCGGAGCTGGGACTTTTCATCCAGCAACAACATTACGCTCTCTAGGGCCACGCCCTTGGAAAGTTGCTTATGTCCAACCCTCTCGACGTCCAACAGATGGCCGATATGGTAAGAATCCAAATCGTTTACAACACTATTATCAATTCCAAGTGCTTCTCAAACCCTCTCCGCTCAATCTACAAGAACTTTATATAAAGTCGCTACAAGCTATCGGGCTTGATACAAAACTGCATGATATTCGCTTTGTTGAAGATGATTGGGAAAGTCCCACTCTTGGTGCTTGGGGGCTTGGATGGGAATGTTGGTGCGATGGAATGGAAGTCTCTCAATTTACTTATTTTCAACAAGTGTGCGGCATTGAATGCGCTCCAGTTTCAGGGGAACTCACATACGGTCTTGAGCGTCTAGCGATGTATATCCAAGGGGTTGATAACGTCTATGACCTTAACTTTAATGGTTTAGAGGGAGAAAACAAAATAAGTTATAGAGATATTTTTTTACAGGCAGAACAGGAATACTCATATTACAACTTCGAATTTGCTGATACAAAACTGCTCCATCAGCACTTTATCGATGCAGAACGCGAATGCAGCGCACTTCTTGATGCTGGAAAACCAAATAAAGAAAATGTATTCCATCGCTGTGTTTTTCCTGCCTATGATCAATGTATTAAAGCGAGCCATATCTTTAATCTTTTGCAAGCACGTGGCGTTATTTCTGTAACCGAACGACAAAATTACATTCTTCGCGTTCGTAATCTCGCGCGCCGTTGTGGGGAAGCCTTCTTACTCACAGAAGCTGGACAAATATATACTGGAGAGGCCTAATGTCTGATCTTCTTCTTGAACTTTTCAGTGAAGAAATACCCGCACGTATGCAACGAAAAGCTGCTGCTGATCTTAAAAAAGCTGTTACGGATCAACTTGTGAATGCTGGATTAACCTATAAAGCCGCTCGTGAATATTGGACACCTCGTCGGTTAACATTGGACGTACGCGGACTTTCTATACGCTCCAAAGATGTCCATGAAGAACGCAAAGGTCCCAGTATAAAATCACCACAGCATGTAATTGATGGTTTTCTACGTGCAACAGGATTAAATAATGTTTCTGAAGCGCATATTGGACATGATGATAAAAAAGGTCATTTTTATATTGCTAAAATTGTTAAAAAAGGTCGAGCTGCAGAAGAAATTATTGCCGATATTTTACCGGATATTATCCGCAACTTTCCATGGCCTAAATCTATGCGTTGGGGAAAAGATTCAGCACAAAGTGGTACTTTGAAGTGGATTAGACCTTTACAAAATATTCTTTGCATCTTCGGACCAGAAATTGGCGAAACACATGTTGTTCCGTTTACAATTGGTTCTCTTAAGAGCAATAATCTAACTTATGGTCATCGTTTCTTAAGTGACGGAAAGCCATTCCAGGTGCGTCGCTTTGATGACTATGTTACTCAACTTGAAACACACAAAGTCATTCTGGATGCAGAAAGACGAAAGAATATTATTTTAGCTGATGCTCAAAATCTTTGCTTTGCAAACGGTTTAGAACTGGTTCAAGATAATGCCCTCCTAGAAGAAGTTTCTGGCCTTGTTGAATGGCCTGTTATCCTTATGGGTGATTTTGACAAATCATTCCTTGATATTCCTCCAGAAATTATTCGCTTGACCATTCGAGCTAATCAAAAATGTTTTGTCACCCGCAAACAAGGAGAAAAAGTAAAACTTTCTCATCGTTTTATTCTCGTTTCTAATATTCTTGCAAATGATGAAGGCAAAGAAATTTCGAAAGGAAATAGTAAGGTTGTCCGTGCCCGTCTTTCTGATGCACTTCATTTTTGGCAAACCGATCAGCGTGATTTGCCCGATATTAAACAATTGGAATCTTCTGTAAAAAAATTTGATCTTGATATAAAAAAACCTCTTGATCAAAGAATGGCGCGACTTGATCATTTGAATGTAACTTTTCACGCCAAATTAGGTACACAAGGTGCAAGAGTAGAACGCATCGCTACACTCGCACAAAAAATTGCACCTTTGATACAAGCAGATCCTCTCTTAGCGAAACGTGCAGCCATCCTTGCAAAAGCTGATTTGCAAACAGAAATTGTCGGAGAATTTCCTGAACTACAAGGTGTTATGGGGCAAAAATACGCCCTTCTTCAAGGGGAAGATCCTCACGTCGCTGTAGCAATCGAAGACCATTATAAACCTCAAGGACCAACAGATCGTCTTCCACAAGAACCACTTGCTATAACCGTTATGCTCTCCGACAAAATTGACATGCTCGTTGGCTTTTGGCTCATTAATGAAAAACCAACGGGCTCAAAAGATCCCTATGCGTTAAGACGAGCAGCATTGGGAATTATTAGGCTTGTACTTTCGCGAGATTGGAAAATCAATCTTATGCCACTGTTCCAGTTAGCAACGAATCTTTTCTTACAACAAAAAAATAAATATGAAATCTCTCAAAGAGAAAATCCACAATTGCAGAATCTGCTTCCAGAAAAAACAGAATATATTTTATCAGATCTGTTATTCTTTTTTCATGACCGTTTGAAAATCTATCTAAAAGAGGAAGGCGCTCGTTACGACGCCCTTGAAGCCGTTTTAAATAAAGATTCTGATGATTTTTTATTGGTTGCACGTCGTGTCGAATCGCTTATCGCTTTTATCAACACCCATGATGGAATGAACTTTGTAGCCTCTGTAAAACGTACTGCCAATATTCTTGAAAATGAATTTCAAAAAAGCACAAAAATAGCGAATGAAATTAATTTTGAGCTTTTTGTCGAGAAAGAAGAAAAACAGCTCTATCATGCAATCTGTGAAGTAGAAAAAAAAGTTCTTGCTCCCATCAATACAACAAATTTATCATTTGCCCTCAGTGTGCTAACGCCACTTGGAAAATTGATTGATATATTTTTTGAAAAAGTATTGGTGAATGATAAAAAACCTGATGTTCGTGCTAACCGTCTTGCTCTTCTCAAACGCACTCACATTGTTACACAATCGGTTGCAGACTTCTCAAAACTTGTCATTTAAAATCAAAGAGCCTATTAACTGATAAAAACAATGAAGATAAATTTTTCTTTTTTATGACTTTTATTAATTAATATTGATACTAATTAATATTGAGAAAATTATGCAACCAAAGAGACTGTTCTTTATCTCTCAAATATCATTAATTAAGATATGTTTTCATTTTGATAAATGATTCTTTCTCAAGAGACTCTTTAATAAGTTCATCTACCTTGTTAGCATCTATTTCTCTTGTAATAAGGGTACGTGCTGTAGAAATTGCCAAATCAATAGCCGATGAAGAAACCATGCGCATAGCATCGGCTTCTGCTTGGGAAATTTTTTGTTCTGCCAATTTATTGCGGTTTTTTACATATTCTTCTGCTTTTGCACGGGCTTCAGCAATAACAGATTCAACTTCATGCTTTGCTGCTGCAATAATTTCTTGCGCATCTTTTTCTGCTTCTGCATGTTTGCGTTGATATTCAGCCAATATTTCCTGTGCCTCTTCACGAAGACGCAGAGCCTCATCCAGTTCATCTTTGATACGTTTCGCGCGCGCATCAAGATGGTGTATAACCCTCTGTGGAATTTGGAAATAGACTAAAAGAGCCAAAAAAAGAACTAACCCAACAAATGCCCAAAAAGTATCAGTCATCTTTTTCTTCCTCAATAATCCGCAGTTTTAACAACTGAACGAACAGCCTCTTTGTTGATATCAACGTCAATCAATTTTTTCACAATTTCAAGAGCTACTTCTTCAGCGATAGAACCAACATTTTGCATGGCTTTATCCCGAATTTTTGCTATCTGTTTTTCAGCATCTGCGAGTTTTTTCTCTAAACTCTCTTCAATTTCTTTCCGTTCAAGCTCTGCCTTTTCTTTTAATTCTTCACTAGCTACCTGCGCTATAGCCTGCGCGTTCAAACGCGCTTCTGCTAATTTCCGCTCATAAGTTTCAACAACAATGTCTGCTTCTTGCTTCATGCGCATTGCCTGATCTAAATCAGATGCGATTCGATCTCGCCGTGTTTCAATAACACCGCCAATACGTGGTACAATTACACGGGAGATAAAAAGATAAAACAGTCCGAAAGAAATTGCCAACCAGAAAAAATGCGAACCAAAATGCACAAAATCAAAAGGCGGAAACACACGATTTGCATGCTCTGCCACCTTTTTAATATGTTCTATCGACGTTTCAGTGTTCTGTGCATAAGCGCTTGAAACAAACATCTTCTTTCATCCTTTAAATAGCTTATTAAAGCCCTCTATAACCGATGATAACTGACAAACATCTCTCTGGCATCTCTCTGGTTAAGAGCCTAAAAGGGTAAATCTTTCCTCATGCAAGAACAGATATACCCTTTTGATGATGATTAAACCCCAAAAAGAAGTAATAAAGCAATGAGCAATGAAAAAATTCCCAAAGCTTCTGTAACAGCAAAACCAAAGACGAGACGTCCAAACTGACTATCTGCTGCTGATGGATTTCGTAATGCACCAGAAAGATAGCTACCAAAAATATTACCAAGTCCTAAAGCTGTTCCAGCCATACCAAAGCAAGCAAGACCAGCGCCAATATATTTTGCTGCAAGCACCATTTCCATGTTATTCTCCTTTAAAGCGAAATTGCATTATTCGACGGAAAACCGCCAGTTTTATTAATGTCCTGGATGAATTGCATCATTAAGATACATACAAGTTAAAACCGTAAAGACGTAAGCCTGAAGAAATGCGACCAAAAACTCAAGAGCAGTAATTGCTACAGTCATAATAAGCGGTAAAATCGAACCACCCACACCTACGAGCCCTACCCCAATCATTGAAACAACAAACCCAGAAAACACTTTAAGCGTAATATGACCAGCAAGCATATTCGCAAAAAGACGAAGAGAAAGACTAATTGGACGGGAGAGAAAAGAAATAACCTCAATCATTGTCACCAGAGGTAAAACCACAACAGGAACTCCACTGGGAACGAACAGTTTCAAAAAGCTGACCCCATGCTTATAAAAGCCATACCCAATCACCGTCAAAATTACCACCATTGCTAACGAAAACGTGATCATGATTTGAGACGTAACCGTATAAAAATAAGGAAAGAGACCAATAAAGTTAGCAACCAAAATAAAAGTAAACAGAGAAAAAACTAAAGGAAAAAACTGCATTCCCTGCACACCAGATGATTCCCGCAGAGTCGATGCTACAAACTCATAGGCCATTTCCGAAAGAGACTGCATCCGCGTTGGAACCAATCCACGACTCGATGATGAAATAAAGAGAAAAATAGAAGTTACAACAACCGTGAGGACTGTAAACAATGATACATTTGTAAACGATAAATCCATATTTCCTATGGAAATCTTAATCAGCCTTAAAACCTCAAACTGATGAATAGGATCTGGAGCGTGCGCTGTCACTTCAACCTCATTTATCGGACCTCTCATTGGCCCTTTTATTTTGTTTATCTTGGCGCAATACGCCTTCTTTTCCTAATTGACTGGAGGAAACATACCCCACAGACCGAAGAATACTCAATACACCAGCAGCAAATCCAAAGAAGAGAAAAAATACCAATCCCCAAGGCCATGAACCTGCTAACTTATCAAACCCCAACCCCAAAACAATACCAACTATAACACTTGCCAGAAACTCACTGGAAAGCTTAATTGCACCTGCCATCCTTCCTTGTGATTTTTCCCGCTTATTCCTATGCTCCCGCTTCTTTAATGCTTGCTTGCGTACTAAAGCTACGCTTAAGTTCCTACTACGGCATTCCAAATCCTCTGAATGAAGACACTCTCCTTGCTTTTCCTCTTCAGCCTCCTTACAGCTCATAACGGGTTTCTCGCCCATCGCCATCATTGGCTCCTTAATTAAAAAGCAACGTAAGAATACATTTCATAAAACCGTGTGCATCATATTGTTCCCGAATTTATTCGTCAAGATACTAAAAGAAATCTATCACAAGTTATCGTATAAATTTTATTGCAGAAATAACGTATTTTTCAATTTACATGCTTTCTTAAAAAGATATTCCAAGCACCTAAACCGATTTCACGACAGCACCCGTGAATGTATAACGAAAAGTTCACGTGAATAATATAAAACTCATAGAACAACCATTTTTACGTTTAACAAAAGGTGTAAACTAATACCATCTTATTTTCCGACTCCCAATGTTATATCAGTCCTAGTTTTGAAAGAGAACATAGAAAGCTAAAAACAGTATGAGAGCGTTGGTTTTCTCCTTTTATTCGAATAAACTTGCACTTTTTATTTTATGAAAATAATAATAATCAATTGTTTCTATATGATCCTATTCGCAAAGTATTTTACATACGCCATTAAAGGCCCCACCACGAAATGAGCTTGAGGGTATTAAGAGAAGTTCCTTTAAATACAAGATATTAATAAATCTAAAATTTCAAATAGATTAAGCCAATAGAACATAATAAATTTTAAATACGATTACCATACCACTTTATACAATTTTAATCCACTTTTATGAACTTCGCTTTTTACAATTGAATATCCGTAGATTCAGCAAATATTTTTGCTTTTTATTCAAACAAACTATCGTAAGCAAAAGCGCTTATTCATAAGCTTTATTTTTATGAAACGATAATCTAATGCTGCTTTTCAAACAAGCATCATAATTATATTCCCCTACCCTCATATTGCATCTATTCTTGCACTTATAATAACCCATTAAGAGGATTATGTACTCTTTCTTAAATACTCCCTATTAAACTCTTCTCATGACATGCAAATAAATGACCTTTATCAAGATGAGAGAGCTCTATTCAATAGCGCTCATGATAAATGATTATCAATAAAATTAAAGAGTTATCATTTCTTCTTGGAACGTGTCGCAAAAGGATTATCAGAGGCTCGTAATGATATGCGAACTGGTATACCAAACATATCAAATGTTTCACGTAACCCATTGACAAGGTAACGCAAATACGACTGGGGCATACTTTTGGGGCGCGAGCAAGAAATCATAAATCCAGGAGGACGTGTCTTAACCTGTGTGATGTATTTAACCTTAAGTCGACGTCCAGAAACCGCAGGAGGTGGATGATGTGCCACAACAGTTTCAAGCCATTGGTTCAATTTAGCTGTTGAAATGCGACGATTCCATACACGGTGCATCATCATCACATTTTCCATAAGTTTATCAATTCCTTGACCATATTGTCCCGATAAAGGAACAGCCCTCAAACCACGAACTTGAGGAAGAAATCGTGCACATTTTTCATGCAAATCAATCAATGTAGCCTGACTATTTTCAATAAGGTCCCACTTATTAAAAGCAATAACTGGAACACGCCCTTCACGAATCACAAGATCAGCAATTTGTAAATCCTGTTTTTCAAAAGGCATCGTTGCATCAAAAACAATGATCACCACTTCTGCAAAACAAATAGCACGCAAAGTGTCAGCAACGGATAATTTTTCTAACTTTTCTTGAATTTTCGATTTTCGACGCAAACCCGCAGTATCAAACAGTTTAACATGACGACCACGCCATTCCCAATCTACAGAAATAGAATCACGCGTAAGTCCTGCTTCTGGTCCTGTTAATAACCGCTCTTGTTTCAGCATACTATTGATAAGAGTAGATTTTCCTGTATTGGGGCGCCCCGCAATTGCAATCCGAATAGGCTTATTTTCATCGTACATAAGCCCCTCTTCTTCCAAATTGTTTATATCATCACCAACAGATGCAGGCCGTATCGTAATATCTTCTTCTTTGTTATTGTCAAAAGCGCGTTCAGCCCCAACAGCCTCTATAATTGCATCACGAAGATCACTAAGTCCCAAACCATGTTCAGCCGATATTGGGCACGGCTCCCCCAAACCTAATGACCACGCCTCATACTCTCCTCCCGTTGCCGCTCTTGACTCAGACTTATTAGCAACAAGGACTATTGGTTTTCCTGATTTGCGAACCAATGAAGCAAAGTTTAAATCACTTGGTGTTATTCCACTCTTTGCATCAAATACGAATAAAATAAGATCAGCTTCATCAATTGCAACTTTTGTATGAGAACGCATACGCCCCTCAAGTGTATGATCACCTGCTTCTTCCAGCCCAGCCGTATCAATCACATCAAAACGTAGATCTTGAAGTTTTGCCGCATGAATACGCCGATCACGTGTTACACCTGGCTTATCATCAACCAAAGCCAACCTTTGCCCAACCAAACGATTAAAAAGTGTTGATTTCCCAACATTGGGACGACCAACAATAGCAATGGTAAGGCTCATCAATTTATTCCTTATTTGTCTTGCCCTCGGCTTGTATGAGCTCAAGCATCATTCGAGCCCGATCTGCTATTTTTAAACCCAAAGCACCTTCTTCAGAAATTTTCTTAAAATAATAAACCGCCTCATCCATTTTATCCGACTTATAAGCAGCTAAGCCTAAAGCTTCTCTTGCAGACATACGCATAGGATCGGTATCACTTGCCATCTCTTTGACGCGCTTTTTGACATCCTCCAAAGTTCCTGTATCAACTAAAATATAGGCTGCTCGAATTTTTGCAACTTTCCGCAAAATCTGTGGTGCTTTCTCATCCGATGCAACAGAATCAAAGATCTCCACTGATTTAATCATATCACCTTGCTCCATGAGTAAAGAAGCCTCCCGCAAACGAGCAAGAAAAGGATATCCTCCAAAGTTAGAGTCTTTAACATTCTCCAATTGCTTTATCGCTTTATCAAAATGACGTGTATCCGCAAAATTAAGGCTTTTTATAAATGCGTCACCAATATAACCAGCTTTCTTTATTTGTGCATGATAATAAATTTGATAAATAATTATCATGATGATGAAAAGAAGGACTGCTCCAATAATTGAAAAACCATAACGTCTCCAAAAAGCAAGCGCCTTTTCCTGACGAAATTCAGCATTAACTTCAGCAATAAAACTATCATACGACATATATCATACCTTGTAAAAATTTACTCTCTGCGCTTTTACGCATAAATGGACAAAGATGGTAGCCTAAATCAACTAAAATCTTTAAATTACTGATTTATTTATTTCAAATTGACATGTAACCAAATCAATTGGATTTTTGCAACTGTCTTAGTCAAAAACGATGTAAATGTTCTTTAAGCTTACATCACAACTTTTGAATCTTATAAAAAAATCACTGCTTTAATATTATCCATGATTGCCTACCATCTTCAGCACCCTTCCCTCTCTATTATATGAAAGATATCTTTTAAAGTCTTTAACACAATCATTGTATTGTATTCGATTATAGGATTTTAATACCATTCTTTATTCATCTAGCTTACTGTATTTATATATCTTTTTTAATATGAGGGATGCGTAAATAAAAGTTGGGGAATAGAATTTCGCAATAGCCTCTACAAAAAGCATACTTCATGGAGTGTTTCTAACATTTCTTTGAAATCTGCTAACGCCCCTTAAAATAAGACATCTAAAAGTAGCATAAATGCAACAACAGTTTCATGTTGCAACGGATTAGAAGGTTTGATTGTAAAATTCTTTCGACAAAGATAGGCTTCTTTTTTAACAGAGAAGCTTTTTCTTGATCTAAAGCATAGAGTTCTATGATTTTCTCTTCCATGCCTACTGGAACAGATTTTCTACCAATTTCTACAGAAGATAAAAATGACACAGATAAACCTAATTTATCAACTATATTTGAAAGACGTTCTGAATGATCAATGCGAAGTTTTCATAAAATTTTGCCAAAGAAAGTGTATCCCTTCAATTTATCTTTATACAATTAATAACCTTTTGTAATAGATACTCAAAGCTTCTGAAAATATCTTATTGTAATGGCCAAACCCACATAAGCATTGGAACAGCAATAATAACGATCAACACCGCCAATGGAGCACCCAAACGTGGATAATCACTAAAACGGTATCCTCCTGGCGCCATCACGAGCATATTGCTTTGATGTCCGATAGGTGTAAGGAATTCACAACCTGCACCAATTGCAACAGCCATTAAAAAAGCTTCAGGCTTATAATGGAGAGAATGAGCAAAACTTGACGCAATTGGTGCTACCATCATCACTGTTGCTGCATTATTCAAAAATGGCGTAACCAACATAGCTGTCACCAACATAAGCGCTAAAGCACCGGATGGCGGGAAAAATATTGCCAATTGGCTCAGCCATTGACCAATGAGCTCCGTACATCCTGTTTTCTCTAACGCTTCACTCACTGGAATAAGAGCCGCTAATAGTACTAATATTGGACCATCTAATGCCTGATACAAATCACGCGCTGGCAAAACACGAAAGATCACCATTGCAGCAGCAGCAGAAAAGAAAGAAAAAGCAACTGGAACAATATGAAAAGCTGTAAAAATAATTGCTATAAATAAAATAGCCAAAGATATAAAACCATGTCGTAAATTTCCAAACACAATATTTCGTTTTGCTAGGGGTAAGCATTTCAATTCCCTTAACAAATTTGGAATAACTGCATCCTGTCCTTGCAAAACAATCACATCTCCAAGATGGAAAATAATATCATCAAGTCTTCCCCGCACCCTTTCATGCTGACGACTTAACGCAAGCAAATTTACATTATAGCGATCAAATAAGGAAAACTCTTTCGCACTAATACCGATAAGAGGTGAATTATGGGTGATGACGGCTTCAATAATATCAATATCACTGTCCTTATCACCTGCAGCAATAGTTCGCCCTTTAGAAAACTCTAAACGAGCAGAGTTCATCACGCTATCTAACCCTGTATGTGATCCTTCCAGCAAAATAATATCATTTTCAGACAAAACAAAATCTGGTAATGGTGAAATAGATACTTTGTTTCTGATGATTTGAATCACCATAACATCACCACTTGATGGCTTAACCAAATCAACAATATTTTTTCCCACAATCGGTGAATTTATTGGAATATGCACTTCTGCAACATAATTACGAATATCAATGGCATCATCAAACGATACACCTGAACGCACACGCACAGGCAAAAGCCAATAAAAAAGAACCAAATATAAAACACCAGCCGTCGCAATAACCGCACCAACTGGTGTAAAATCAAACATCGTAAAAGGTGTTCCTGCTAAGCGTTCTTGCATCGCTGAAATAACAACATTGGGAGATGTTCCTATCTGTGTCATAAGCCCCCCCAATAAAGAACCAAAGGCCATGGGCATCAAAAAGACAGAAGGAGAAACCTGAGAACGACGAGCAAACTGAAAAGCTATCGGAAGCATAATAGCCAAAGCACCAATGTTTTTAACGAACATTGATAACACGACAACAGAAATAACCAAAAAAGCTAATTGAAGACGCACCGATTTCACATCTGGCCATACCCGTTGAATAATAAATTCCATTATACCAGAGCGCGATACGGCCGTACTGACAACAAACACACTCCCCACGATAATAACGATATCATTACTAAAACCGCTAAAAGCTTCCTTCGGACTGACAAGACCAAGAGCACAAGCTATTAATAACGTACAAATAGCAACAAGATCATAACGAAATCGATCCCAAATAAAAACAACCATCATGAGACCAATGATCGAAAAAGCCATTATTTGATTTTCTGTCATAACACTTACCTCTCCCCATTAAATTATAATGAACAAGAACATATTTTTTATGTTTTAAATATTCCTATAAACAGCAGCAAGATAAAAGCAGACATCGAAATATTTTAGGATAATTTTAAAGTGATAAAAAATTATGATGCGCATAAACTTGCCTCTCCTTATTATGCGTGCTTTTCTATAAAGTGCTGAACCCAAAGAAAATTGATAAAAGTTGATAAAGCTATATTGCAAAAAAGATGAGAATAACTCTAATATAGAGCGTAGATAATTGTTGAAACTGGTACACGCTATATTTAAACCTTTGTCGTTGCTTAAAAGAATTTATCTTCACTCTCAATTCAAAGAGTGATAAAAATGAAAGAAGAAAGAATGGTCAATCTTAATAGTGGGTATCAAAGTAACCTCAGATATTGGCTCACTTGCATTATTGGATTTGTTGCTATCTTGGCAATTATAATGGTTGGTGGATTTTATATTGCAAAACCCTATCTTGACAGTTTTGTAAGAAAAGAAATAGCCCGTCATTCCATAAAAGCCGAAACATCTGAAGTAAGCATTCTAGGTAAAATCAATTTGAAGAATGTGACAATACCTGTTCCAGCTGGTACATCACTTAAAATTGGTGCCATTTCTGCCCGTCCTCCTCTTTCCTTTATTCCTGGAACTTTCACACTCTATAATGTTGATTTAAAGCATAATAATATTCATGTGCAAATTCCCCAAATTTCTCTTCGAAGTGTATCTTTAAAAGAAAAAGATAGAACGATAACATCACGTCTTTTACAATCAATGATGCGTATTGAGCTTTCCTCAATTATTGCTCCCAATATACAACTTTCTATAGAAAATAAAAATAAGCAAATAGAAACGGTTGAAGTCAATAATTTCCAGCTTTCTGATTTTAGAAATGGCCATATCCGTTCAGTTAGTATCAAAAGTATGGATCTTAAAACAGTTGCAGTCAATGGTGCCAAACAGATGCAGATTATGGCTAAAAGTGATACAATAAAAGCCCATGACATCGACATCAACTACGCCTATTCTATCATCTTTGGAAAAAACAATACTCTCAATCAAGGTAAAACCGTTACTGGTCCCATTGCTCTGAATAATATAAGCGTTGATATTTTTGAAGAAGCAGAAAAAAACAGCTCTTTCTTTCTCCAACAGTTTAAAACATCTGGTTTAAAGATGAAGCCACTTGAACAAACTCCTGAAAAATTGATCAAAGCTTATCTTAATGCAAGAAAAGAGAATAATAAAACCGCTGAAAAAATAGCACAAAATGGTCTACTTCTAAACATATTGCTCGCCATTACCTCAGCCGATGCCAAAGTTGATAACGTCACCGTTGATATACCACAGTTGAAAGCAACACTCGAATCATTCCAATTCAAACCAAGCTTGTGGAAACAACCTATCCCTAAAAAACTTTTTCTTTCCCTCAATAACCTTTCCGTTTTACCTAAAAACATGAATGAAAAAGACTTAGAACTCTTCAAAAATTTGAACTTTGAGCACTTTAACATTTCAGGAAAAATTGATATTTCTTATGATGAAAAAAAACGTATGCTCTTTCTTGATGCAATGTCTTTCGATATGAAAGACGTTGGATCTGGGTACATATCAGCCAAGGTTATTGATGTTGATGAAAAGCTTTTTTCTGGTCAGAAAAATGTAATGATTGCTGCTTCTCAAGACCTTGGCATCAATGAAATTGATATACAATATAAGGATGCAGGTTTCATTGATAAGCTTTTTTCTTATCTTGCGCAAACTCTTAATGACAGCAAACATGATCTTAAAAAGGAACTCTATGACGATTTCTATCTAATGATGACGCAGACCCCTAACATTCTGTTAAAAAATCATGACGAAGCAGAAAAAATTTCAAAATCCTTAGGTGAATTTGCTAAAAATCCGCAAACATTGAGCGTTAAAATTAAAGCAAAAGATAATAAAGGGCTCACAATAATTGATCTCGAATCTGCTTTACAAAATGATCTATCCAAGGCTTTAAGCAAAGTAGATCTCACTATTAAAAATGAAGCATCGCCTTGAACATTTTGTGCTTTAAACATGATGATCTTGTCTATAAATTAAGAACTTTATTCCTCTTTTTGCTTTTATATGATACAGAAGGCTTCACACAGAGTCATTTACATAAGAGAATATAGAATTATAAAATTGTCGATACTTGGAGTTGTTCATGTCTGATTTATCTTCAAATCGCTTGCCTAATCGCGCTTCTCGTGTCACCAATCAAGCGCTTTCTGCTATCGAGCGTTTTCTCCATATTGAAGCTCTTAGTGGTATTGTTCTTTTATTAGCTGCTGCTTCTGCACTCATTTTTGCCAATTCTAAATATGCTGATCTCTATGAATCTTTTTGGCATACACCTCTTGGTTTTAATTTGGGGCATTTCACTCTTTCATGGGATTTGCATTTTTGGGTTAATGATGCCCTTATGACTATTTTTTTTCTCGTTGCAGGAATGGAAATCCGACGCGAGATTCATGAAGGTGCTCTTGCCGATTTTAAACAAGCAATCTTACCAATTGTTGCTGCAATAGGGGGTGTTTGTTTCCCTGCAATTATTTATTTTATCTTCAACTTTAATGATGGGCATATACATGGTTGGGCCGTACCAACAGCAACAGATATTGCCTTTGCTCTCGGTATTCTTGCTCTTCTTGGAAAAAAAATTCCTTCTAATCTTCATATCATTCTTCTATCACTCGCGATTATTGATGATATTATAGCTGTTCTTATTATTGCTTTTTTCTACTCAACAAACATTGATCTTAGTGGTTTAATGATTGCAGGAGCAGGTATTGCTCTAGTGCTATTCTTTCAATGGATTGGGCTTGCATCAGCATGGCTTTACATTTTACCTGGTGCAATCATCTGGTGGGGTTTAATGGTAACAGGCGTTCATCCATCACTTGCTGGTGTAATTTTAGGGATGATGACTCCCGTTTTTCCTACTCGGACTCTTGTAGCGCCACTCACCACGCTCAGCAATGCTATGCAAATTCTTCAAGAAAAAAATATTAAAACAGATCTCCATCATATTTCAACCGCATTGAAAAAAATGCGCAAAGGACAGCGTGCCATAATTGCTCCAGTAACCCGTGTTCAGAAAGCATTGCATCCATGGGTTGCATACGGTGTAATGCCGATTTTTGCCTTTGCAAATGCAGGAGTAAGTTTTGCAAACTTTGACCTTTCTTCCGATAAATCATTCTTGATTGTTCTTGGTGTTGTTATTGGGCTTTTCATCGGTAAGCCGCTTGGCATTATCACTGCCAGTTATCTAGCTGTAAAATCAGGTCTATGCCGCCTCCCTCCTCATATGACATGGACAGGTATTTTACTCATTGGTTTTTTAGCAGGAATTGGCTTTACAATGTCTATCTTTGTTTCAATGCTTGCTTTTAAAAATATTATCCTTCTTGATGCTGCAAAAATTGGAGTACTTTGTGGCTCTGGTTTATCTGCTCTTATCGGTCTAGGATATGGATTTATTTATATTAAGCGCAATAAAGACGTTGCTCATAGTTCCCAATAAACTAATTAAAAATAGACTTTTATACGAGCTTTTTAAAAAGTGATTCTATTCATTTGTTGGATTTGGACAATATTGAACGTAAAAGCCGTTGTTTTACCTCATCTTTACATCTATGAAGATGTAAACTGACATCATCATATTATTTGCCAACCTCTCATGTTGCAACAACTTTTGACACTTGAGAGAATTCGTAAGAGACGTTTTTACTCCTTTCTTCAATAAAGTTTACTCACATACCAGTCCCACTTGTAGCGTATACAGAAATAATTTTAATTGATTTAATATAAAGGGATTTGTGATAGGAGAAGCGATCTTTCGTCAAAGCTATTATCCACTATGAAGAAACAATGAATTCCTATTATAAATCAATATGTTATATTTAATTATAACAAAAAAATAAGAAACAATAATTAATAGTAATGTAAATAATATATCTTCATTTGAAGCTATCATTAAGATCTTGGCTACTCAATGCACATGAATAAGGTATATTGAGTTAATCAACACAAAATAACTTTCTCACCATAACTGTGTGTATAAAAATCATAGAGAGTTGTTTCAAACACCTTAACTCCATCATCACAATTCTTACAAGCTTCTGTTTTTATAATAAAGTATATAGACGTTAATTTATTGAAATAATATAAGTTTTTTACTGCCCTTTATAGCCACAACAGTTCTTCCAACCTCACCTATCACTTATAACGTCAACATAGCAAGCAGACCCAATAATTAGTTAAGTAATCCCGTAGCTCATTTTTCCAACAAATCCATCTTTTCGTTACTGACTTTATTGTCAGTATTATCAACAGCTTTAATCCTAGCCTTCTTTAAAAAACATATTATTTTTTGAGCAAATATATTTTTAAGGATCATTTGTCGTCTTATCACTCGGGTAAGAAAGCAAAATACCGGAAGGTTTCCTTATTTCAAAGCAAAAGTTGCACAATATTGGAAACTGAAAATAGCCTTAGTGCGGCTCACTTTCTCCTTTATAAGCGTAAAGATGAGTATTGATTTTTACCTTTACAACTTCATAGTCTCCCAGTGTTAAACTGTCTTCCCGTTTTCAAGATCACGAATAAGTTTAAAATGAGAGCATTTTGCTGTATTGAATAGTTCTCATTTAAGTTCAAAATATAAGTTATCCTTAATAAAAATTATTAATATATATTAAAGCTTTACGTTATTGAAACTTTATTGGAGCTAAAAAATGCTCACCCCTTATCAAGAGCATAAACAGCATGTAATGTTCTAACCGCAAGTTCAGTGTAAGCACTATCAATCAAAATAGAAATTTTAATTTCTGAGGTGGTGATTGCTTGAATATTAATACCCTTTTCAGCCAAAGCCTTAAAAGCTGTAGCAGCAACACCTGCATGGCTGCGCATTCCAATACCAATCACAGATACCTTGGCAAGATCGCTTTCAAATTGGAGAACATCAAATCCAATTTCTTTACGATTTTTCTCAAGAAGTGCAACAGCTTTTTCTACATCTGCTGATGGTACCGTAAAAGTCATATCAGTTTTTGAGCCATCTTCAGAAATATTTTGCACAATCATATCAACATTAATGCGCTCTTCAGCCAAGGGGCCAAAAATTGCTGCCGAAATCCCTGGACGATCGGCAAGCCGACGAAGGGAAATTTGTGCTTCATCCTTAGCAAAAGCAATACCAGTAACATTTTGTTGTTCCACAATTTCATCCTCATCGCAAATAAGTGTTCCAGAAGAACTCATTGGATCCTCCATGCCTAAAGCATCAGGATCCTCAAAACTTGAACGCACAAAGGTACGAACCTTATGAACCATTGCCAATTCAACAGAACGAACCTGTAAAACTTTTGCACCAAGAGAAGCCATTTCCAGCATCTCTTCAAAAGCTACCTTTGGTAAACGACGCGCTTTCGGTTCTATACGTGGATCCGTTGTATAAACACCATCCACATCCGTATAAATATCACAGCGATCAGCTTGTACAGCCGCTGCTATAGCAACAGCACTTGTATCTGATCCCCCACGTCCTAAGGTAGAAATTCGATTATCCGGAGTTACCCCCTGAAAACCAGCAATAACAGCAACCTGACCTTCCTGAAAACGCTCTATTAAAAAAGATCCGTCAATATCAGTAATACGTGCACGGCCATGCGCATTGTCTGTATGAATAGGAATTTGCCAACCAAGCCATGAACGTGCATTCACGCCCATTGTTTGAAGTGTTAAAGCCAACAAACCAGAAGTAACCTGTTCACCAGCAGCAACCACAACATCATATTCACGAACATCTCTATGTATAGGCGAAGCATCACACGTCCACTGAACAAGTTCATTGGTTTTACCAGCCATCGCAGATACGACAACGGCAACCTCATTACCTGCATCAACCTCTCTTTTGACATGCCTTGCAACATTATGAATACATTCAATGTTTGCTACAGATGTTCCACCAAATTTCATGACAATGCGCGCCATTAATAATACTCTATCTTTACATCTCTTATCTCAAACGGTAACGAGAATAAGATGTTCTATCAACTAATCATTTACTCGACATAGCGAATATCTATCATTTGTGCAAGTTTCATTATGATTATATTAATTTCTCTTGACTTTTTATAAAAAAACTTGACGTGATCATTAAAAAATAAAAGGAAAGCAAAATGATAGATAAAATGCGGACAACTATTGATCAAAGTGAAATTGATCACTTTTCACGTATTGCTACAGAATGGTGGAATCCACAAGGAAAATTTCGACCTCTTCACCAATTTAACCCAACACGCCTTGCTTACATCAGAGAAAAAATCTGTTTAGAGTTTAATCGTGACCCTGTTTCACTTACACCCTTTGAGAATTTGAAAATTCTTGATATTGGCTGTGGAGGAGGCTTGTTATGTGAACCAATGGCACGTCTTGGCGCTATGGTCGTAGGCGTTGATGCTTCACAAACGAATATTGAAGTCGCAAAAATTCATGCAACCCAAAATGATCTTTTAATTGATTACCGTACCACTACGGCAGAAGCACTCGCCAACGAAGGAGAGAAATTTGATATCATCCTTAATATGGAAGTTGTTGAACATGTCGCTGACGTTAATCTCTTCATAGAAGCTACAGCAAAAATGCTGAAACCACAAGGGTTGATGTTTGTCTCGACACTCAACCGTACATGGAAAGCATGGGGGCTTGCTATTGTAGGCGCTGAATATATCCTACGTTGGCTTCCTAAAGGAACACATGATTATAAAAAATTCCTAAAACCTCTAGAACTTAAAAATTTCTTATCACAAAATGCTCTAGCTGTCATTGATGAGATAGGTATTACTTATAACCCATTAAACGACAGCTGGAATCGCTCAAAAGACATGGACGTTAACTACCTCCTTCTCGCAAAACGGTCTTAAGAATATCTCATTTACAACTATTGTATGCCTTGTAATAAAGAATTGAGCTTTCCCTCAGCCTCTAAAGCATAAAGATCATCACAACCGCCCACGTGATAATCACCTATAAAAATTTGCGGAAATGTATTACGTCCATTTGCGCGCTGTACCATTTCTTGGCGACGGGATGTAGAAGCATCAATATCTGTATATTTTACGCCTTTTTTATCAAGTAAATCACGAGCTTTTATGCAATAAGGACAACCGGGACGTGTATAAATTATTATCTCTTTCATAATAGTTTCCTCCAATATTTTTTATAATATTCACTTCAAGTTTCTCTTAAGAAGAGGGATAAATAGAATCTTCTTTGAGGACACGCGAAAATGTTAGCACATCAACCTGTCGTGCACCTGCATCTTTTAATGCAGAGGCTGCTGCCGTAACTGTTGCACCCGTTGTAAAAACATCATCAATCAGTAAAACAGAACATCCTTTAAGGTATTTTTTAACCTTATGCGAAACCTTAAAAGCATTTTTTACGTTAAGTTTTCTCTCTCTTGAAGAAAGACTAACCTGCGGACGGGTATGCCGACAACGAACAAGCCACCCCGGTTTTAAAAGCTTTTTTTGTGATTCTGCAATATAACGTGCAAGCTCAGCAGATTGATTATAACGCCTCTCCCAAAAACGACGAAAATGCAATGGAATGGGGATAATAACATCACAATCATCAATAACCTCGCGTCCAGCAAACATCATCCACTTGGCCATAAATGATGCCAATTCTATATGATCACCATATTTTAAACGCGTTACTAAAGTTCGTGCAAGCCCCTTATGAACAATGACCGAGCGAACACGTGAAAAAGGATAAGAATTACGAAGTGCTTCACCACTGAGAAACCCCTCCCCCATATCACAAACAAAAGGAGTCCCCATAACAGGACAATAAGGTTTTGTGATAAATTGAAGTTCTTTCCAACATTCGGAGCAAATCGTACCATAAGTAGAAACATTTTGCTTACATCCAGGACAAATTGGGGGATAAAGCATTGTTTTCAAGCGTTCAATGCATTTACTTAGTATATCGTTGCTATTTAACGCCGCTTCTCGAAAGTACAACATTATAAATCTAGGCTTTTACAAGTTCCCCGTAGAACAAAAGTTCCTTTGTATTTCCTCAATTTATAATTTTAATTCCTTTAAAAACTCTTACCTTCTATAAATTTATTTTCTTTCATATTATAAACTTGACAGAGCTTGCACAAATAATGAACCTTTTCAAAATATATTCTTTCATAGAGAGAAAGTGTTCTACAATATGTCGCATCCTTTAATTTTTGATCATAACCGCATTGAACAATTCCGCAAACGCGCTTTCCAAAAAGCAAAAAAAGGATATGACTTTTTACTCTCTCACATAGCAGAAGATCTCTATAAACGTCTTAGTACTGTTGATCGCCTCTTTACATTAGCTCTCGATTTACACAGCCATACAGACCTTGCTGCGCAAGCTTTAATGAAGTCTGGAAAAGTTTGTTCCATAGAACGTATTGAAACCGATACGCTTTATCAAAGCCATGATAAAAAATTTCATTTACGTCATCGAGAATTTCTTGATTTACCTCAAAGTTACTGTGACCTTATTGTTTCACTTCTTTCATTACAATTGACCAATGATACCCCTGGTGTTCTAAGCCAGATAAAAAATACTCTTAAACCAGATGGCTTATTTCTTGCTGTTATGGCAGGAGCTGGTACATTAAGAGAATTGCGCGAAAGCCTGCTGCAAGCTGAAAGTGAAATTTATGATGGAGCAAGCCCTAGGGTCTACCCTTTTGCCGACATTCGTGATGCAGGCGCTCTTTTACAGCGTGTTGGCTTTGCCCTTCCTGTAGCAGACGTTGAAGATATCACAATACGTTATAATACAATGTTTGATCTTATGCACGATCTTAAAGCTATGGGAATGCAAAATGCACACATAAATCGTTCACGACGCCCTGTATCCAAACGTTTTTTTCTCCGCGCAGCTGAAATCTATGCACAACGATTTAGTGATCCTGATGGACGTATTCGTGCACATTTTTCTTTCATCTGGCTCTCTGGTTGGGCCCCTCACCCCAATCAACAAAAACCCCTACAACCTGGTTCAGCGCAAATATCTCTTACAGATGTTTTACAATCTAAAAAAACATAACCTAAAATCATTTTTTTAAAATACTTTTATCCGTTGTTCGTAACATTTGACTGGTAATTGTTCCAGCTACCATTGAATCGCTCACGTTTAGAGCAGTACGTCCCATATCAATTAGCGGTTCAATAGAGATGAGTACAGCAACCAAAGTAACAGGAAATCCCATAATTGGTAAAACAATCAATGCAGCAAAGATAGCCCCTCCCCCCACACCAGCAACACCAATAGAACTCAACGTTACAATCCCAACAAGCGTAGCAATCCAAGTAGGATCAAGAGGATTAATACCCATAGAGGGTGCAATCATGGTCGCAAGCATCGCTGGATAAAGACCGGCACAACCATTTTGTCCAATTGTTGCCCCAAAAGAAGCTGCAAAACTCGCAATGGATTGCGGGACTCCTATCCACTGCGTTTGCGCTTCAATATTCAAAGGAATACTTGCAGCACTTGAACGACTGCTAAAAGCAAATGTTAAAACCGGTAAAACCTTTTTGAAAAAACGAAAGGGATTAATCCCAGAAATGCCAAGCAGTACACCATGAATACCAAAAATTAAGATAATACCGACATAAGAGGCAATAATAAAAACCAGTAAATTTAAAATATCTGAAATACGTGATATCGCTCCTACTTTCGTCATAAGAGCAAAAATACCATAAGGCGTCAAAGCAATCACTATACGGACCAACCGCATAATCCAAGCTTGTGCCACTTGAATAAATAAAAGCGCGTTTTCTCCTTTTTCTGGCTCATCTTTCTTTAAAAGAAGAACCGCTGCACCTAAAAATGACGCAAAAATCACAACACTGATAATTGACGTACGTTTAGCTCCACTCAATTCAGCAAATGGATTTTTAGGAATCATAGACAAAATCATCTTTGGTATATTCATATCTCCAAGTTGAGAAATATGACCTTCAAGAATAGCAGAAACATTTTGCCCTTCATGCACCAAACCATTTGCTGTTAATCCAAAGAAATTAACCACAAGCACGCCAACCAATGCTGAAAGAGCCGTTGTAAAAAGCAATATTGAAATTGTTATTATACTCATCTTTCCAACAGCATAAACAGAATGTAAATGAGCAACCGCTGAAACGATAGAGACAAAAACCAGTGGCATAACAATCATTTGTAACAATAAAATATAGCCTTCACCAACAATGTTAAACCATTCAACGGATTTCAATAAAGTGCCTTCACCCTCTCCATAAACAAACTGTAAAATACTACCAAAAATCAAGCCAAGGATAAGCCCTAGCATAACACGGAGTGAAAGACTCCATTGCATTCTCTTACTCTGAGCAATCCACAATAAAAAAATAACAAATAGAAATAAATTGATAAAAAAATTAAATGTCATTGTCTATGCCCAGTCTATATCCACTATTGTTTATGATTGATGTAAATAACATACATACCTCAAAATCAATGCATGATATTTGAAAGTTAAAGTATAAAACTTACAAGGTTTTTACAAAACCATTATTTTTCAATTTATAGATTAAAAGAGAATTTTTTATCTACTAATAAATGTTTAAAGAAAATAAATAAAATTATTTTCCTATTATTTAAATTTATACTCTCATTAAATAATTTAAAAAGAGAAATATAAACAGCACTCATAGCATCTTAATACTGAATAACTCCAACATATCTTATCACTCTAAATGCCCTTATCACTCTCTTTTGCTCTTTGAATTGAAAAGAACTTTCCAAACAATGGTTAATTAATAATCGAACATTCATAACTTTTCTGAAAAATACAAGATCAAGCCACTCTTGCCAATTTTATGGACGGCACTCTCAACAATTTTGATCAGCACTTCAAATATAATTATTTTATGGATAACACCTTTTACACATTCTTTCTCTGCTCTCAATGGAAGCTTTTTTGTTTTTCGAAATTCTCTTTATAGACATAAAAATATGCCCTCTCAATAACAAAAAAATCTCAAATGTGAAGACTTCGAAAACCACAATACCTATAAAATGCAATACAACTAATAATATAAAACATTACTCAACACACCCTAAAACACAATACCAACAAAAATACCATATATCCTGTTGATATAACAAAACTAAATGATATCAATCGTCATCATAGACGTATTTAATATCGGTCTATTTATTGAAGATAAGGAGTTAAATTACTCATGAAGCGTACCATAACATTTATTGTTGTATCTTCTCTATTGATACTTTTGTTTGCTGTATTAATATCATTTGGATATACTAAAGTGAACGATTTGAATCCGTACAATGAACTTTATCAGTCAAAACCATAAAGACTTAGAATATCGTGAAAAAAAGGAAATAGCAAAAGAAGTTATAAAAGTCTTTCAAAGTAAGACAAAACCTGTTACATCTGTAGAATATGATAAGGTATGATTTTAAAAATATTTAATAGAACTACAAATTGAACCTCCACAATTGGATATTTTAAAGCATTATCACACAATACTTGCCTTTTGTGGACGTTTTGCTGTTGTTTGGCAAATAATCCAAAGATGAAGATCTGCTCACTAATCAAATACAATACTCATTTGATTCATTGAAAAAAGATGTTTTTCTCGCAAAACTTGCAGAAGACTTTCATGATCTGATGGCTGAATATAGAAAAAAATTTCTAGATTCTCCAACTCTCATTAACCGAAAAGAACAAATTATGCGTCCAGAGAAAATAATAACATGTAATTTCCTTACCCGTTTTAAAAATACAGCTATTGTCTGCATAATGACAGCGTAATTATATCGTATAATGATAAAAAAAGGGATAAGAATCCTTATAAGATCTGGCTAATAAAAAATGGAAGCAACAAAAAGTTAAGCAGCCCACTCTATGTTTAGCGAACAAAATAAGTATTTGCAGCTTGCCTGTACAACAACTAAATTTTTGTATTTTGTTCCACATAAAAAATACTTCATATTCATATAAACATCGTATATTGAATGATAATAATTTAATATTGGATAAGATTATTAAACACAAATAATATTTTTATTCCTTTATTAAAAAGTGAAAAATATTGTTTTCAGACTTATTCATAAGCGTGATGAGCCAAGTGGATAAAAATATTTGATAACAAGCTAAATATATCTCTTATGATCCATCTCTAAGATAAAGATACAAGATTGAGGTTACGGAAATATCGTGACAGTATTAATCTGGATATAAAAATAACAGGGACTAAGAGATCTTTGTATTGTATGATTTACGAGACAATGTTGAAAGCAAGGGGAAATATTCTTTCTAAGATAAGTGAATGAATGAGCCACCACAGTGATATGCATTTTTAAAAAAGTACAAAATGTCTTTGCCTCAAATTTAATAAGCACATTCTAAAAATACAGGTTCTACAGACTCATTCCAAATAGAATAGTAATAGGACAACAATTTTTCAGCATCTGTTTGCCCCATTGCAACAACCTCTTCTAAAGGATTAAGAAAATTTGTTTCATCAAAACCATTCGCATCATACTGTTTGCGATTTTTTAGGCCCTTGCGTGCAATAGCAAGGGCTTGACGTGCTAATTCTAACAGAATGGTTTGACGAAAAGGAGTTTTTAACCCCTCTTTTGGAACGCGTTGGCGCAACTCTAAAACTTCTTCAAAACACCAATCTTTTGTCAAAGCCTCCGCCTCATTAAGTGCTTCTCTATCATAAAGAAGCCCAACCCAAAAAGCTGACAACGCACAAATACGCTTCCAAGAACCACAATCCGCTCCTCTCATTTCTAAAAATCTTTTTAAGCGGACTTCAGGAAATAACGTTGATAGGTGATTAATCCAATCTCCCATATTTGGAATTGAATTTGCAACTTGTCCTTTTAATGCTCCATTCATAAACTGACGAAACGTTATGTGTGTACAATCATAATAACGACCATCACGAACAACAAAATACATTGGAACATCAAGGGCCCATTCAACATAATCAGCAAAACCAAAGCGCTCAGAAAATATAAAAGGGAGAACCCCTGTCCTCTGATTATCCGTATTACGCCAAATTTCAGAACGCCAAGATAAAAAGCCATTCGGACGTCCTTCTGTAAAAGGTGAGCTTGCAAATAATGCGGTCGCAATAGACTGTAACTTCATAGATACTTGCATTTTTTGCCGCATATCACTTTCAGATGAAAAATCAAGATTAACCTGAACCGTTGATGTGCGATACATCATATTAAGACCATTATGCCCCACTTTCGGCATATAATCAGTCATAATCTGATAACGTGACTTAGGCATTTTCGGCGTTTCAGCCAAAGTCCACTTTGGACTAGCACCAAGACCTAAAAAACCAATCCCTAATGGTTCTGAAATTTTCTTGAGAAGAGCTAAATGCTGCATCAACTCGTTATAAGTATGACCTATTGTTTTTAATGGTGCACCCGATAATTCAAATTGTCCCCCAGGTTCCAAAGAAATAGCCCCCTGATCACCTGATCCTACGAGCCCAATAATATTCCCTTCATCTAAAATAGGTTCCCATCCTAAAACGCTTTGCATCCCCTTTAAAAGCGCTCGGATTCCTCTCTCACCTTCATAAGGAACAGGAAGAAAACCATCTCTATAAAACGGAAATTTTTCATGTTCTGTACCAATACGCCAATCATCTTCTGGTTTATACCCCCCTTGGAAATAGCTAACCAAGGAATCTAAGTTATAAATTTCACTTTCATCGGTTATATCAAGCGCCATAACTTATCATATCCTATCATCGTCTTAAATGAATTGTTTAGAATGATTTTACAGACTTCTCAATCCATTGCCCAATCCCCCACGGTAGCATTAAGAAGAGCCAAAGCAGCGACAGCGGCAGTGTCAGCGCGTAAAATACGCGGACCTAATGATATTGGAACCACAAAAGGATGTTTTTTTAAAAAGCTCCGCTCTTCTTCACTAAACCCACCTTCTGGTCCAATGAGAACACCAGGTGTTGTAACGTCACGCTTTTTAAAAGAAGGTAATGGATTATGCGATTTATGCTCTTCATCACAAAAGAATAAAGGCTGTGTCTCATCCCACTGTGCTAAAAGTTCTGCTAATGATAGAGCAGATACGCATTCAGGCAGAGATAAAATGCCACACTGTTCAGAAGCTTCGATAACATTGGCTTCCATACGCGCCATATTGATACGCGTAACCTGCGTATGATGCGTTATAACAGGCTGCAAAATCGATACCCCCATTTCAACAGCTTTCTGCACCATATAATCCAACCGCGCGTTTTTAAGTGGAGCAAAGCAATAAATAAGATTAGAATGCCTCGTTTGTAATCTTTCTTGATGGATAAGCTGAACCACAACAAATTTTTTTTTTACAATGATAAGTTTAGCAAGCCATTCACCATCCTGTCCATTAAAAAGTAAAATTTCTGCTCCTTCTTTCATCCGCAAAACATGCACAAGATAAAAAGCTTGCGCCCCCTCTATCTTTATTTCTTCATTCAAAGCCAATGTCTGTCTAATAAATAATCTTTTAAGTTTATAATTTATGCGCATAAAAATCTTGCCAAAGCTCACTATCATCATCGAGAAAATGAAGAAAAATATATAACAAAAAGAAAAAAATATATCTATAGAACTATAATATATGAAAAATTTATAGAGTTTTTTTAGCTTTATGAGATGATAATAGGAACCTATCGGTCTTTAAGTGATTCTGCTTTCATAAAAGTTTAGATAATACACCGTTCATCTTTGAATTGGGTCATTGATGCATCCGTGGAGGAAAAAGATATGTCTGCTAAAAAAGCTACAATTATTACGATTACAACCCTCTTAGCCTTTATTTTGATTACAGTGGGAATTGGTTCTGTTGGAGCCGACGGGAAGCATACAGTTACCAAAGATGGCTATGGTATTTCTTCTGAGATTCAATAAGCACTGACCGACATCCCTTAAAAATTTAGTGTAACAAAATATTGCTAGCAACCTTCTAAGACTTGCATCAATATTATGAATCTCTTGTATTTAAAAGATTTTATAAGAAGCGTTGTTCTTCCTCTCTTCACTCATTTATCGACATACCAACCACGCTTATAACGTAGAGGACGATTTTTATGACTTTATCACGAATAGATTTAAAATGAGAGAATCTTACGATAGTGGAATTTCTTATTTAAGTTTAAAAACAACTTTAAATTGTAAACGGATGAGTTATAATTATAAAATAAAATGTTGTATAGACGAAAAACAATACTCAATCTGTATCAGTGGCTTTTGTAATTAAAAAATTACCATGATCTTGTCCTTTAGAGCTCAGAGAAAATGTAAAAGGCCATGTAAGGCTGTTAGCAAGGCATTGAACATCTTTACATAAAGTGTCTGATCTATAATTTTTTCGTAATTGTGCCTGTAGTATCAATTCATTCTGCTTCCCTTGAGAAATAGCAGTTGCAATAGCTCCCTGAATGGATAAACTCAAGTCTGCTGTATGCATCAATGACTCTGTCACTTTCATCACACCTTCTGAAAAGCTTGTCTGGATATTCCAGTGATCAAAAGTTGTGGAAAGAGAATCATCATTTATTAAAAGAAATTGTTGTTTGTTTGAAAGTCTTGTTTGTAATTCATTCAAATCATACCCTAATAGCCGACCAGAAGACATCTTTAATGTTAATTCACTCTGCATTTTTGTAAAAACTTCCATCCAAGAATCAGCCAGTGTCTGTATCGTTGCAGTAAAATTCGTTTTGCTTTGTATAAATGGAATAAATCCTAAAGCTTCTAGAGCTTCCTGCATATCAATAGAAGCACCTGAAATATTTCCTCCAATACGCACTTTCTGTCCAACTGGCGTAACTTCAATATTACTTTGAATGGATCCACCCCAAATATTCGCATGCCCAAGATCAAAAATACCATGCCCATTTTTTATTTGTATTGCAGCAGCTAAATTTGTGAGTGAAATATTCCCTATTTTAGTTTGTGGTGCAGAAAGTCGTACATCCACCCCAATACAATCAAAATTTGTCATATCAAAAAATGAATTTTTCTTTTTGCTTGAAAAAAACATTGAGCCCAAAGTGCTAGAATCTAAGTTATCAAATGCTAAAGAGCCCATGATATTTGGTACAGAATCTTGGAAATCAAGTTCTAAAGCCCCACGCGCACTAGTTTGCCCCATCGTAAAGGTAACATTATTCATTTGGATATGCATTGGTTGCGCTAAAAAATGAGATTCCCATACAATGGGTATTTTTAATTTATGTCCCCAAAACTGATTCCCACCAATCCAAGACAATGTCTGATTCCATCCCGGAGAACGCATCGATACCTTTCCATCAAAAATATAATATTCAGATAACCGAGCCTGTCCTGTAAACGTTATTCCCCCACGCACAGAATTGAGACTTGCCTTAATCTGGCTTTTCCCTCCTGCAAGAAGCAGCAATGCTTGAGAAGCATCAATTGATAACTTTGTAAATTCTCCGCGCCAACGAGCATCTGCACGCAAGCGTACTTCCTCAGTCGATTCAGCCCAATCTAAAGTCGCATTTAATCCTGTTATTTTTTCTGCTACTCCCGAAAAACTATCGTGATACACAAGAACACCATTTTCAATAACAATCCTCCCAAAAGGTTGTTTCAAAAGATGCTCTAGCTCTGGATGTTCAGGATTATTTTTTAATATTTCACGCGCATTGCGTATTGCCAATCCTAATGCACCTTGTGAGCGAGAAAATCTATCAAAAAAATCTGCCATTGTTTCAACGGGCTTTTCCATAACAAATTGAGGACGCACAATCCGCGTCTCGGAAAAAGAAACATGTCCCCAAAGAAGATCTATTAAAGAAAGATCAACTTCTATTGATTCAGCTTCCAATAATGGCGTAACATCATCCATTTTTGATGTTAAAGTAACGCCGGAAAGAAATGCTTTAGGATAAGGGAAAAGATGTAACCGCGGTGGATCACGCAGTTGTACATTATAACCCGTCCATGCACTCAAATCCTGTGCTAAATGAATACGAATCGCATCTGTAGAGACAAGATAAGGTAAAACGAGAATCCCCACTCCAAATAAAAAGATAATTGTAATAAAAATTCCGCTCAAAAATTTTATTATTCTGATGTGCACAACATCCCTCTGCAGTTATCCCCCTATAACAGATTAAATACAAAATTAAATGATCGTTAAAAGATTTTTTATATCCTTATAATTCGCCTTATATATTTTATATCTTCATTATTTTTATTCTTTATCCAAAGTTTATTCAAACAGCAATGTTGCTGCTTCTTTATAAAGCAATTATTTAAAAGTCTTCTAAAACTATAAATCCACAACCTTATCAAACCATTCTTACCGTTATTGCTATAAAACTCTATCGTATCATTAGAAAATGCTTTACAAAAAAACAAACAGCCTTACCGAAAGGATCTCTGAATGAATAATATTATCGACGGGAAAAAACTTGCTGAAGAGATTATCGTAAAAGTTAAGGCCGAAACAACAAAGCTCCGCCGTCACTATAATATACAACCTAGTATCGCCGTTATTATTGTTGGAGATGATCCCGCAAGTCAAGTATATGTCGCCTCAAAAAATAAAAAAGCCGAAGAATGTGGGTTTCTTTCAATCAAACATGTCGTTTCCAAAGAAACCCAAGAAAAAGAACTACTTCAACTTATTGCAACATTAAACTCTGATCCAAAAATTCATGGTATTTTGGTACAGCTGCCTCTCCCTGCTCATATGAATACAAACCGCGTAACACAAGCCATTGCTTTTCAAAAAGATGTTGATGGTTTTCATTATATTAATGTAGGAAAACTCGCGGCAAATGCACTTGAAGATGCTATTATTCCCTGCACACCAGCTGGTGCCATGATGATGATTGAACAACAATGTGGGCAAGATTTATCTGGACTTGATGCTGTCGTTGTTGGACGCTCTAATATTGTTGGAAAACCTATGGCTGCCCTTTTAACAGCAGCCAATGCCACTGTGACAATTGCCCATAGTCGTACCCGTGACCTTGATGATGTGTGTCGAAGCGCTGATATTCTCGTAGCTGCTGTAGGCCGCCCACAAATGATTAAAAAAGACTGGGTGAAAAATGGTGCAATTGTTATTGATGTCGGTATTAATCGCGTTGCTGCACCAGAAAAAGGTATAGGGAAAACACGTCTTGTTGGTGATGTCGATTTTGAAAATGTAAAAGAAAAAGCTGCTGCGATCACCCCTGTTCCAGGAGGCGTTGGACCAATGACAATTGCCATGCTTATGGTTAATACACTCAAAGCCGCTGCGCGATCACACAATCTTCCTATACCAAAATTCTAAGAATTGTAACAATTCATTTTGCATGGTTTCATTGCACATGATTTACCATTTTTACATTCGTCATGTCATAAAAACAGATGCCCCTTGATCTGCACGATTAACGGATTGACGAAACACATGAAAAAGTTCGCGTCCAACACCATGTTCATTTTTTGAAAGATCAGGAGGCGTGGTTGTTCGCGCGTTAAATTTTGCTAAATCTTCCAAAAGAGTTAATTTACCCCCATGAACATCAAGGAAAACAATGTCACCATCCTGCAAACGTGCAATGGGGCCATTATCCACTGCTTCTGGTGTCACATGGATAGCAGCAGGAATTTTTCCTGACGCTCCTGACATACGCCCATCCGTTATCAATGCTACCTTTTGACCGCGATCTTGTAAAACGCCTAAAATGGTCGTTAACTTATGAAGCTCTGGCATACCATTGGCTTTTGGTCCTTGATAGCGAATAACAGCGATAAAATCTTTATCATGCAACGCTCCAGATTTAAAAGATTTTTGTAGTTCTTCTTGATCATTAAAAACAAAGACTGGTGCTTTAATCTGCCAATACTCTGGTTTAACAGAGGAAACTTTTATAATAGCTGTTCCCAAATCTCCCGATAAAACGCGAATACCCCCTTCAGGCTGGAATGGTTTTCTCCATCCTGCTAACACCTTATGATCACCACTTTCCTTGAGAGCAGCTTCACGCACCACACGTCCATCAGCAGAAAGCTTCACTTCAATTGCATAAGCATTGAGATCTTGACCACAAACCGTAGAAACATCTTCATGCACTAAACCTGCCTCGATAAGCTCGCGGATAATAAATCCTATCCCCCCTGCTGCATAAAAATGATTGATATCAGCCAAACCATTCGGATAAATTCGCGCTAAAAGAGGCACAACGGATGAAATTTCTGCAATATCATGCCATGTCAACTGAATACCGCAAGCCGCAGCTATAGCAATCAAATGAATCGTATGATTGGTAGATCCCCCTGTTGCATTTAACCCTACAATGGCATTCACAAAAGAACGCTCATCAATGATCATACCAAGTGGACTATAATGATCACCAAGATCTGTCATTTCAAGTACACGTTCCGTGGCTTCTTTTGTTAAAGCATCACGCAACGGTGTATTCGCATTAATAAAAGAAGCTCCCGGCATATGAAGCCCCATCATCTCCAGTATCACCTGATTAGAGTTAGCTGTTCCATAAAATGTACATGTTCCTGGTCCATGATAAGAACGTGCTTCTGATGCTAGAAGTGTTTGACGATCTATTTTATTTTCGGCGTAAAGTTGACGTATCTTCGCTTTTTCATCATTACCTTGACCACTTGTCATAGGACCAGCAGCTATAAAAATTCCTGGTAAATGACCAAATGTTAGGGCACCAATCAATAAACCTGGCACAATTTTATCACACACCCCAAGATACAATGCTGCATCAAAGACATCGTGTGATAAGCTTATAGCTGTTGCCATTGCAATTACTTCACGCGAAAAAAGGGAAAGCTCCATCCCCGCATTTCCCTGCGTAACACCATCGCACATCGCGGGAACACCCCCTGCAACTTGTGCAACACCACCAACCGTACGGGCCGACTCTTTAATTAAGTGAGGAAATTTTTCAAAAGGTTGATGTGCTGAAAGTATATCATTATATGCCGTGATAATGCCAATATTCCCAACGATATTTCCCTTCAAGCGCTCTTTATCTATTGCACCACAAGCAGCAAAGCCATGAGCCTGATTGGCACATCCTAAAAAACTCCGTTTGGGGCGATGAACTTGTGCTTTTGCAATACGATCTAAGTAAATTTCTCGTGTTGATCGAGAACGTTCATAAATCCTTCGTGTAACTGTGGCAATTGTCTTGGAAAGTGCCATATTTCTCTCCCCCTTTCATTGTTTCTTCCCCTCATTCATTGAGAGAGATTACGTTTTATTCACCTTGTGTCGCATATTTTGATTCACTTATTTCATTTTCTGCAGGCGACCAATAAACCTGAACGAGATGAGGGGAATTACGCAAAATTGCCCGAATAGGCATTTCTGTTTCAGCCCCATCTTGACAAGCTTCCTCAAAACAATCGCGTTTCTGAAGACCCTCGAAATGGAGAATAATGCAACGAGATTGCATAATAACTGGCAAAGTTAGTGAGAGTCTTGGCTCAACAGCACTCTTAGCATGAAGGGGTAAAACAAGTGCTTGTGTTCGTAAATCAAGCGCTTGCTTTAAACGATCAGCATCAGGAAAAAAAGAAGCCGTATGTCCATCTTCCCCCATTCCTAAAACAACAACATCAAAGGGTTTAGGCAAAGTATTAACACGACTCGCCGCTGAAAAAGCAGCAAGTTCAGCAGTAATTGCTTTATGATAAAGCCCTACAAAACGTGCTTTTTCTGCAAAATTTTGTAACAAATGACACCGTACCATATGTTCATTTGAACGTTCATCGTGTGTAGGAACAAAACGTTCATCGACCAAAGTGATAATGATCTTTTGCCAATCAATATCCGCTTTTGACAAATAATGAAAAAACAATTCTGGTGTTTTACCACCAGACACCGCTAAAACTGCTCTATTACGCTCAAGAACAGATATACTAAGCTCTGCGGCTACTCGATCTGCTAATGCCAAAGCTAAAGTCTGAGGGGTTTCAAAGTCTAAACGATCAATATTCATTCTATACATACTTATTGCTCTAAACTAAATTGTTCCATATACGTCCATCACGTTCTATGAGGCTCATCGAAGCAGACGGCCCCCACGAACCAGCGTTATAACTGTGAACAGGCTGTTTTATTGTTTCCCATCCCTCAATGATTGGATCAATCCAACGCCAAGCAGCCTCAACTTCATCACGACGCATAAACAGTGTTTGATCTCCACGAATAACATCCATTAATAAACGTTCATAAGCATCAGGATTACGTTCAGAAAATGCGGAAGCAAAACTCATGTCTAATGGAATGTGACGAAACCGCATACCGCCATAACTTGGATCCTTAATCATCAACCATTGTTTTACACCTTCATCAGGTTGGAGACGAATTACAAGCCGATTAGAAAAAATTTCATCTAAATCCACATTAAAAATATTATGAGGAATAGGTTTAAAAACGACAACAATTTCAGACATTCGCGTGAACATACGCTTACCTGTTCGTAAATAAAAAGGCGTATTGGCCCAGCGCCAGTTATCAATCTTAACCTTAAGCGCAACAAATGTTTCGCTCTCACTCGCTCTTCCCAGATCATCAAAATAAGACTCTACAGATATACCATTTGATAGACCAGAAAGATACTGCCCACGTACAGTATGCTGCCCTACATTATGGACATCAAGCGGTGTCAAAGAATGTAAAACTTTAAGTTTTTCATCGCGCACAGCATTAGCACTGTTGATAAATGGTATTTCCATCGCAACCAAACAAAGTAACTGTAGCATATGGTTTTGAACCATATCGCGTAGAGCACCAGTGCTTTCATAGTATTCTGTACGCCCCTCTAACCCTAAAGATTCAGCAACGGTTATTTGAACATGATCAATATAATTGGAGTTCCATAGCGGTTCATAAAGTGTATTAACAAACCGCAATGCCATTAAATTTTGAACAGTTTCCTTCCCAAGATAATGATCAATGCGAAAGATCTGCTCTTCATTAAAGGCGCTTGCAAATACATTATTAAGTGAAATAGCTGTTTTTACATCGCAACCAATTGGTTTTTCAATGATAATCCGTGTTTGTGCTGTCACCAAATTATTTTTTCCCAACTTCATCGCAATATCAGTAAAAAGTGACGAACCAACAGCCAAATAAAAAGCTCGAATATCCGCTGAATCTTGTGACAGAAGGAGGGCTAAATCCTCCCATCCTCGGTTCGAGGAAACATCAACAGAAACATAGCTTAAACGTGCAAGAAAACGATTGAGTTCTGTTGAATTTAGATCTTTTGGATGGATATGTTTTTCTAAAGAAATGCGGACAAAATTTTGATATTCTTCACGACTTAGGGAAGTGCGCGAAACCCCAATAATACGTGTTGGCTCATTGAATTGCCCAGCACACTGACAATGATACAAAGCCGGCAAAAGCTTGCGCGACGCCAGATCACCATTGCCACCAAAAACAATACAATCAAAGGAAGAAACTGGAATAATTTTACGCACCATGAACTTGTTTATTTTCCATTCGATTATGAAATCCCATATCACTTATAAAAGCTTTCATCATTAAAGCAGACAGATACTAAATAAGCCATTAATTTTCTTCATTTCAAGCAATGTTTCCATTAAAGGCGATCCATTAAAGAAAACCAATGCATTGCTAAAAATATAAGCGGATAACGCAAAACGCGTCCCCCCGGAAAAGATGAAATCTTTAAGTCTTGGAAATAGGAAAAACGTTCATATTTTCCAGTTAACCATTCTGCGTATAATTTTCCCACGAAAGGAGCCAACATAACGCCATGCCCTGAATAACCACCACAATAAGTTATCCTTGAGAAAAGTTGGCGAACATAGGGCATGCGCTCAACTGTAATCGCTACCGTTGCTCCCCACCGATGGCTTAAATTGATAGAATGTAATTGAGGATAAATTTCAACAATTTGCCGTTTTATACGTTCATCTAAATTTAGAGGATGCTTATTATCATAACTTTCTACACCACCAAATAAGAGACGATTATCAATGCTTTTGCGAAAATAGCGAACCATAAAACGGGAATCATCAACCGATTCCCCCCCTATAAGAATTGAACTATGCTTTGGTAATGGATCCGTTGCTCCAATATAAGAGCGAATAGAAACAATATTTTTTTCAATAAAACGCTCCAGACCAAGTTTATACCCATTTGTTGCAAGTAAAACATGTTCTGCTGTTACACTGCCTTTTTCTGTTATCACTTTCCAATGGGCTTGCTTGCGCCTTATGGTCGTTACTTGTGATTTCTCATAAAGCTTAGCACCAGCATCTTGGGCTTTTTTTGCCAATCCAACAACCAATTTTAAGGGATTTATATGGCCGGTATCCGCATCATAAATACCACCACAATAAAAAAGCGATCCAAGTCGCCTAGATGTTTCAGCCCTATCCATAAAAGTAAGAGCCTGATAACCGTAACGTTGCATCACCTCAATATGCCGTTGATAAGAGAGAAGATCACGCCTTTTATGGGTCACAGAAAGTTGTCCTACTATCAAATCACACTGACAATCAGGCATCGCGCATAACGATAAAATATCTTTTTTAGCTTCTTCTGCTAAATCAAACAGAACCTTACTGCGCTCAAAACCATATTTTTTCTCTAATGTTTCTACCCACTGCCGTTGCCCCGTTCCTAATTGACCACCATTGCGCCCTGAAGCGCCATCACCAAAACGTGATGCTTCAAACAAAACAACATCCACTCCAGCTTTGGCTAAATGATAAGCAGCTGAAAGTCCCGTAAATCCACCTCCGATAATGACCACATCACACTGTCTGTATTCATCAAAACATGGATAAGAGGGGCGCTCTTTTAAAGTATCTTCATACCAAGAAATTCCTGGAGAAATTGGATTATCATCAATCGTTGTCATAAAATTTAAACATTCAGCAGGAGATATTCACGCTCCCACGGACTAATTACTTCCATAAAAGTTTCAAACTCTTGTCGTTTGATTGCAGCATAAGTACTGACAAACACATCCCCTAAAATAGCATGTATTGCTGTATCTTGTTCAAACAAATTAACTGCCTCAATGAGTCCACGCGGTAACTCAATATTATCAGCATTCACATTATTTGTCGTTGGCTCATCTGGCTCAATTTTTTGCTGTAAACCAATGAGACCACACGCTAAAGAAGCTGCAAGAGCTAAATAAGGATTCGCATCTGATGAAGGAAGCCTATTCTCGACACGCCGCGCTTGAGGAGCAGAACGAGGAACACGAAAAGCTGTCGTCCGATTATCATATCCCCACCGCAAATTAACAGGAGCCGAATTATCAGGTACAAGACGTCGATAAGAATTCACGTAAGGCGCAAGCATCACAAGAACCCCTGGCATATGTTTTTGCAATCCACCAATAAAATGCCGAAAACAGACACTTTCTTCACCATTCTCCTGTGTAAAAATGTTCATACCCGTTTTCTTATCAACGACCGATTGGTGAATATGCATCGCAGAACCTGGCTGCCCCTGAATGGGTTTTGCCATAAATGTCGCATACATATTATGTTTCAGTGCTGCTTCACGAATTGTTCGTTTAAACATAAAAACTTGATCCGCTAATTCAATAGGATCACCATGACGTAAATTGATTTCAAACTGACCTGCTCCTTCTTCATGAATGAGTGTATCAATTTCCAATCCTTGTGCCTCTGAAAAATGATAAATATCATCAATCAAATCATCAAATTCATTCACACCAGCAATTGAATAGCCTTGCCCTCCACCAATTGAACGCCCAGAACGACCAACCGGTGAAACTAAAGGGTAATCAGGATCGGGATTTTTTTGTACCAAATAAAACTCAATTTCTGGTGAAACAACTGGTTTTAAACCCATTTTTGTGTAAAAATGAACCACCGTTCGTAAAACATTGCGTGGTGTATAATCCACAACCTGACCATTTTGATACACAAGATCACAAATCACCTGTGCCGTAGGAGCATCTTCCCATGGCACAATGCTTAACGTAGAAAGATCAGGCTCAAGGCGTAAATCACCATCTGCTTTAGGATATTCAAAACCATGACCATCTTCAGGATAATCCCCTGAAATTGTTGCCATAAAAACTGCTGAAGGCAATGCCAATGATGTTTCCGATGTAAATTTTTTAGAAAGCATCATCTTACCCCGTGGAACTCCCGCTTGATCAGGCGTAATACATTCAATATCCTCTACCTTACGAAAAGAAAGCCATTGTGAAACCTGTTCCCAATTATTCACACCACGTAAACTTTTGAGAAAACGAGAGACAGGTTTAAAATTCTTACTTTTCGTTTGTTTAACATTTTTTACAGCCATAACATACCAACTTTAAAAACAATTAAGTCCTATTTTTATTGTATCAGCCCATGCATAAACGACACAAAAAAAATTTATCAACTGATATTTTTGAAGAATACTATAAGATTCATCAAGGTAAAAGAATTTTACGCTCAACAAGCTATCCTATCACCATCAAGCTATCCTATCACCATAGTGAAAATTGGTACTGCACGCGATACATCGGTCGAACCTTCTCCTTATATAAAACAGTGCGAAATACCATAGGGAACATAACCTAATTCCGATTCAAATAATCATATACAAGCAAACATTGGCGAGAATAATAAAGACGAGATATTTAATTTCCTTTTGGTTGTAGCAATGCTTAATTAAAAGAAAAGAAACTTTTTTAATATGAAGCAAGTTTTGTAACTCTATTGTTATCCACATAGAAGTAAACACCCTAGGATGGTGAGTAGCCTTTACAGCTAGTGCTTACAAACACTCACCCCGCCATAATATGCGTAAATGTATTTTCAGGATAAGTCATACGCTCAACATTTCCGACATAAAACTTAACCATCGCCTGCATAACAGAGCTATCAACCTTGTTCTGAGCGGATGGTACGACTCTGCACTTATATCAATTCCCACCGCTTGACATTGCACTTCGCACACAATATTTAGAGCTGAGAATCCAGTAGAGCATACCAAATCCAATAGATAGGATTTTTTGCTAATTGCGCCATGCGTGATTCAACATTTGATAATCTCCAGCCCACTAAGAGGTGTGTTATTTATATCTCAAAAGCCCAAAAATCAGGATATGAAAACACAATAATATCAATTTTCTTTGAACTAACGTCCTTCATCGTCGATCTTCCACCATCGTAAAATCTTTTTTGTATCAGTTGCTTTCACATACTTTGACTTATGATCTCGTGATACTGTGCAGACCGAGCACACGCCCCCATGCAAATGCACCCTATTAAGCCTAATCCTATTGGATTCTAGTAAAGACAATGCAGCACGTAACTTCGTCGCAGTCATACCAAAACGCGATCTATCCCCGTTTGCCAGTACATGACACAATCTCAATGAGATTTTAGGTAATATGTCAAAATGGCGAGCAAGAGCGATGATGTCATGTCATTCGATAATATTATCACACTGGACATTTATATGTTTTCTAATAGATAATTCTATCTCTTCTCGAAGTTTTACAGAGATATTAAAATCTCTACCTTTAAAACCATCTTTTTGCGCTAATGATATTTCATAACCAGACGCAAATTCCAAGACCCAGCAACATAACAATGATGTCCCGCACGTCCATTAAAATACCCTGCTTTTTCTCGCTCTAGGCATTCATAGCCCGACCACGTAAAACAGGGTACCAATTACAATATCAGACCATAAGACTGCAAGAGAAAGTTCTTTTATAAATAGACATTTTTTATCTTTCCATTGCCTCTTAAACAAGCTATCCTGTTCATATAACAAGTTATATGTATAATACATATAACTTCTACAAAAGGAGGATTCATTATGTTCCGTGAAAATCTTTGGTAATACACTCGAGCGATTGGATAACCAGTCGCCCGTCAATAATATAGTGCGAGTTAAGAAATTGGGGGAGATAAGCTATGCAACTCGTGGATCATCCTTTTGTGAAATTCAATCAACCCAAGCCGATTTACAACTTCACATATCCGCTATTTCGCACTATTTCAAATGAATTTTACAATTACCTAGACTTTAATAAGCTAGCGCAAAGTAAGCAGATTCCACAAGCGCGTACCATTTCTCTTTATTTGCATATTCCCTTTTGTGAAACCATCTGTTCCTTCTGTCCCTTTCAGAAAGGGGCCTACAAGCACGTTAAGCAAATCGAATCTTATATGTCAGCGCTTACCACAGAGATCAGAAACAAAGGAAATTTCATTCGCTCGCTTAAAGGGCCCATCCGCAGCATCTATATAGGGGGCGGCACACCGTCGCTTTTGTCTGCAGATAATATCCGCCACATCGGAAAAGTATTGCATGCCGAATTTGAGCTCTCTTCCTTAGCCGAGTTTACACTGGAAAGCGAACCGAAGAGCGTCACACGTGATAAACTTTATGCTGCCCGTGAGATCGGCGTTAACCGGATCAGCTTCGGTATACAGAGTTTCATTGAGCGTTTCCGATCATTGTTTAACCTCACCTCAACACGTGAACAAATCAACAATACCGTAGCTTGGTCACAAGAGATAATTGGACATGTCGGTTTAGACCTACTATATGGCATGCACAGCCAACAAGCCGAAGAACTATTATACGATTTGAAGCAAGCAAGCGAGCTTCACCCTGAAACCATCAACCTCTATGCAATCAACAATCTGGCTATCACGTCGCAACTGCATAAGTCTTACGCACAAAAAGGGTTGAAACCGTCCAGCCTACAGCATCGACAGATGCTTCGATTATTTAGCGACATCGTTATGCGCAGCTGCGGCTATGCGCCGTGTAATGGGCATTCCTATATCAAAATTGCCAATAACACTCCTCTAACGCTCGCTAAAACGAGTTCAGCTAATTATTTCCGCTATCACAAATATTTGCATGGTTATCATGATGATTATGTGGTTGGCTTTGGGGCGTCAGCACTGTCGATTCTCGGCTCACTCGTCACACGAGCCAATCCCAGTCGAAGCGGATACATTACCGACATACAACTTAAAGGCAAATCCAAAGTATACTACAATTGGGTATCAGCGGAGCAACAAGCCTCCAAGGCTTTGTGTATGCGGCTACCTTATAACGGCTATGCAAAAAAAGAAAGAATTGACTGGACCGCACTCCCCTCTTTTGTATACAATAACCTACAACAGCTCATAGATGCAGGTCTCATCGCAGAAAGTGATAACGATCTCCAGCTCACTCAGCGTGGTTGGCAATGGTATTCCAACCTTATGTATTTTCTTCTCCCTCAGGCAGATAGGAATATCTTGGACGGCTATGTCGCAAACATGCTGAATACAACCGCCGTACTTGATGGACCAGCGGAAACCTGTGTGGCATCTTAAGGAGAAAAGAATGTTCACGCTTTTTGCCAATAAGAACATACGCTATTTTTGCCTAACCGTTAGTCTGCTCGCCTTACTCAGCGGTGCTTTGCGCACTGCCATCCCGCTATTAGCAAGACAATCTGGATATGGCGTAGTCGGAGTAAGTTGGGCGCAAGGTCTCTTCTCATTAGCGTGGCCAATTTTCGGCATCCTTGCAGGCGTTTTACTTGATCGCTGCGACAAAATAAAACTTGCCACCTCAGCTCTCTTCATCTTCATGCTACTGCATATTGTCCTGTTCATACTGCTCATGATACAGATTACTCCAGCCGAACAAATTTTCTTCTATGCAACCATTGCTGGATTCATCGTCGTTTCTGCCGAAGCTTATATAATGACGATTCCACCACTTATCATGGAGGGAGAGCGATTGATGACCTTCTACTCTATTGTCTTGTTTTTAGATTTCGGGGTCTCCTATTTTCTTGCCCCTGTCATAACAAGCAGCATTTTAGCGCATAGCACACTGCTATTTCTCGGCCTGTTAATCGTGCTTTTTATCGCATTGATTTTTACCGCTCGCCATGCTGTTCCGACATCGCCAACACCTGATAAAGAAAACATCACTTTCCGTTATATCATTGCCGGCTTTCGTTTCATTTTTTCAAATCGGCATCTTACCTCCCTTACATTACTCACATTCTTTCTATCGGTGGTATTTGGAGCATTCCTAACCTCATTCATCTTCTTCGTTACCGACAGTCGGTATCTGGGCCTACATAGCAGCCAATATGGCGTGATGTTTGCAGCCTACGCACTTGGAACAATGGCAGGTGCCCTATTTGCGCCGCGTATACGCTATGCACCGGTGCGCCTAGCTGTTCTCACTGACGGTTTAGGAACGGTTGTCTTGCTGCTGATTCCAGCCTTTTCAAAAAGTGCTGTCGTCGTATGGGGCGTCACCTTTATCGCTGGCATTGGAGCAAGCTTATGGTTTATTGGTGTTACCGCCTTCAGGCAGCGCCTCACACCAAAGCAACTTCTCGGGCGAGCTAATTCTGCTTTTCGGGTGATAGGCTATGCTGGAACGCCGGTCGGAAGCTTTTTGGTCGGCGTCCTTGGTTCTTTTATATCATTGCAGTTTGCTGCCACCTTTATCGCTGGACTACTATTGGTGGCTATCGCGATAACGCTTCCATTTCTTTGGCAGGCTGATCATATAAACACCCCCAACCCTGCCACGAGGTAACAGCTGCTTTTAAAAAAAGACACGGTCAAAAAAGGCACACATACCCTATTACGCAATCGATTGATTTATTCTTTGGACGAGAAAATTATCACCATAATGGCTGATAGAGCCAGCGGCACTATAGAAGCAGCCAAACAAACGCTAAAGACAAAACAGCCCCTTTACGTTGCATTGGGCGATGATCCAACGCCTATATGAAGGATGCAGAGAGCTTATAGCGTACGAAGTGCAATTCTTAACTAAAAACTCCGCCCTAGCAATGCCTACGTATACTCCAGTTAATCCATCACCCGCTGGACATCAAATGCCTCACCCCTTTACTGCTCCTCAAAATACATTTTGCTTCACTTACGCGCCGTATTCTTCCTTTGTAATTAAAAGAGCAGCCCTCCTTTCCTAATTTAGGATCTCTGCCTACACAACGCAGCAACAGATACGACCATATATGCAATCACGCCTTAGGACCTGCATAGTAGAAAGCTTAGTTCGAGAGATTCATAAAGCCTATATCCCAATAAATTTGCCGCCCAATCCATCTTTTAAAAGGGCGGTTTTATATAAACCGTTAGAGCAAGCTATGAAATCCTTAGGTGTATTAGAAATAATTGGCGGTTTTTACCTCAGACCAATGTTGATTGACTTTTACTCGTACATATACGCAAGCGGTGCTACTCTTTTCTCAGATAAAAAGGACATAATCGTTACCATCTGACCTATTATTGTTTGAAAATAAAAAAAAAGTATCAGTACGACTGATGATATTGAAGAGCTATCTCATTATGTGGCTGTACTTAATTACGGCATTGGGAAGCTAGACACGCAATCACCCGTTTCTGCGCGCCTTCTGCATGATATTCATAAGATTTTATTACGCGATAAACGCGGTACGTCCAAAAGCCTTGGCGAATTTCGCAAAGCACAAAATTAGCTTGTCGGTACGCAACTAAAGACAGCCTCATTCGTACCGCCCACTCCTACCACAGCCCCCCTACTCTCTCTACTACCATCCCCCGCTTAGAATCGCGCCAACTCATCACCGGTGCCTCGTTAAACACCACACCAGTCTCAAGGGCGGTAAAATGCGCCTTGCCGCATTTAATCTTCAGCATTTCTTTAAGACGCAAATCAAACTCGCTATTCGTTCCTTTTGTTTCCAGCACAAAGTAAAGCTTTTGTTCGCCATCCCGCTCTAAAAAAAACGTCCAATCAGGCGTGTAAGAGCCAATGGGAGTAGCTATTTTAAAACTTCTTTGCAGTTTAAAAAACAATCTTACATCAGAGTCGTTATCGAGATTTTGCGCAAACTCTTTCTCAATACGGCTCTCACAAATCACATGATCATAAAGACTTTTCTCATTGACCACCGCCGGCCATATGATCGCCTTTTCTGACCTAATTTTACAGATGTGGAATCAATCTTATTGTGATGCGCACATCCAGAGATTATTTTATCCTCTGCATTAGAACCAAAAACATAAACAATACGCAAGCGGCTTCGGTAAGAAGGCCAAAAGCTCAATCTCAACCTACACGAAAATGCATGTGCAGGCGAATGCCCCCATAATATGCAATATTTCAAGCACGTCCATAGTGGTACCCCTTTTAAAAATTGTGCCTATGGCTTATAATAATCTCCAAGATACACATTTAGCCCTTATCTGAAATAACTCGATTTTGGATTGATGAGAACGAAAACGCGCTGCAATAATCACGTTATTTAGCCCTAATGACCGGCACACGGAAGCCAACAGTCCTGCACCACCAACGACTAAATAACGGTATTTCCTATCATTTTTGATCATATCCTCCACCCTTATTGTTTAAAAATATATATTTCATCAACAAGATGTGCGCAGCGAGCCCGTACATTTACGCTGCTAAGTCTCCATGTACGGTTTTCATTCTCAAACGCAAAACCATCTTTAGCTGAAGCAACTTGATATTGCAGTGCCTGTCCATAAAGCATATGCACAACTAGTACCAAATATACACAGGGCAGTGCGCATTTTTGGTTGTATTGTCATGAGAGAGAAGACCAAAAGCTTTATCCAAAAAGCATCATAATCTAAATTATCAAGAGCATTCTTCAATGTCTCTGAATAAGACCTGTAATAAACAGGATTTGCAAAAATAACACCGTTAGCGACTGCAATTGTTTTAACAAATGCATGCACTTCAGCACCGCTGATTGTATTGTAATAACTTATAAAAACAACAACTTTTTTAAATGCCTCCTCAACGGCGTATGAATATAAGCACATTTTTTCTCGTCATTTTTTAAGGTATTAAACTCTTCCAATCTACCGAACTTACTCTTAAATTGAAGCTGAATGATTTTAATAAATCCATATTATTTTAAAATTCAATAAAGAATATTGAGGCTACAATCAAAGGCACTTCTTTTCAATATTAAGCAAGTTTTGTAACCTATATTGTTATCTCCATAGAAGTAAAACAGCCTCTATGGACGGTGAATAGCTATGCCTTCACAGCTAGTGCTTTACAAGCGCTTTTATAACACTCACTCTACCCCAAACATAGGATTGCATTTTATTAAATAACCCACGCGCATATAATTAAAGATAGAAACGATTAAGCTTGCACCAATCATGCCAAGCCAATAGCCAATAAAGTCATATTCAAAAAAATGCGCCATTAGCGCTCCCCCCAATAGGCCTAACCCCCAATAACTTATTGCTACAACAATTATTGACCAAAACGTATCAAGCAAACCCACAAGTATGCCATTGAGCATAGCTCCTAAAGTGCCAAAAGCAAAAGACAATAAGATGAACGGAAGCAACTCCCAAGAGAAAACAATAATGCGTTCTGAAGAAATATTAAAGATAGTTGTAAGGATAAATTCATAAGAGAGATAAACAACCACTGATAAAAATAAGACATAAGCTACAGCAAAAACTGTGACACTTATACGCAACTGTTTTAGAGCCATATTATTCCTATCTGCTCTATACCACGCTGCTATTGTCGCAGCTGCGCTGGAAATTCCCAAAGCCACCACAGAAATAAGCATATCGAGACGCATCCCTATCGTATGTGCAGCCAAAGATTCGACCCCATAAGCCGTAATCATAAATGCAATGACCGAAGGAAAGCCTTCCGCAATAAGAATACGTATACCAATGGGTAGCCCTACTCGCAGCAATTTTATTATTCGTGAAATCTCTAACTTTGGTCTCAAATAATTAAAGCGAAAAGAATGAAAAGCAGAATTGCGGGACAAAATTATTGCCGCAGCGATAACAATTAAAATACGGATCAAACTGCTCGCAACTCCAGCACCAAAGACACCTAATCCGCTCGCAGAACCTATACCAAAAATAAGCGGCCAAGAGATAAAAAAATTCACGATGATAGCTGCAAGCATAACCCAGGTTAAAGGCTGTGGATTACCAATTGCTGACAGCAATCCCCGGCTATTCACATAAAGATAAAAAAACACCACTCCTATAGCAGCACCACTATTATATTCCTGCGCTATATTGGCAATTGTCCCATCTTGGCCGAGAAAACACAAAATATTCCTCGTGTTGAGTAAAATGATCGCACTCACCGTTCCAATCAAAAGGGAAAGCCCTATTCCTTGATCAAACCATGCCTTTAATGCATATCTATCTTGTCTACGAAAACTTTCCGCAAGTTTTGGTGCAACCGCGGTAATAATACCTAGCCCAAACAACATAACAAAACTAAATATACTCAGAGCTAACATTGTACCACTCAAGGCTTGCACGCCTAAATGCGCTACAAGCGCTGCTTCTGTGAAGGAAATCATCATCTGAGAGATAAACCCAACAGCCAGTGGCATGCCAAGAGATAGCAATTGCTTCATCACAACAAACATTGTGAATACCCTTCCATATTGAAAAGTGTATGAAGCTCGGATCTTTTAAACAAAACAATTGATTTGTTCCGTAAAATCTTTCCATCGCAAATCTTGTGTAAAAGATGCATAATGAAAACGCATTAAGGTAAGAGGAGAAGCGCAATGCGCCTTATTGTTTTTTTTGGAATGCCATGCGTTTTTTGTACAACATTATACCCCCAAGCAGTTACAGTCGGTGATACAATACTCTTAGCAAGCGTTTGTTCATCTTGCACATCCATTTTCAGTATTTCCAATAAAATTTTTTGGTACGGTTGGTGGGATTTGAACCTACGACCTCTGGTGCCACAAACCAGCGCTCTAACCAACTGAGCTACAACCGCATAAAAAGAAAATGTACCATAACTGTTCACGATTTTGTAAACATTTATCCTTTGCTTATGTGACATAAGGAAAATCAACAAAGTTTGCAAGCCCCTTTAAAAAAATCTCGCAATTTTTTGTGAAGAAAAAAGCGTTTTTTACAAAGGAAATTTTGCCCAATGCTCAAGACTATGATCACGATAGCTTTTTATGTTATCAACTCCATCTTGTTGCATCATCTGCAAAATCTCTTGCAGAATAGTTATGACAAGATCTGGACCTTCATAAACCATCCCACTGTATAATTGAATCAAATCTGCACCAGCTTTTACTTTTTCCAAAGCAGTTTGTGCGTCCTTTACACCGCCAACACCGATAATTGCAATCTCCTTCCCTAACTTTTGACGCATTTTTGCAAGCACAATAGTAGAACGTTCAAAAAGTGGACGTCCAGAAAGCCCTCCCTCTTCATTGCTGAGGTGACTATTGCTAAGCCCCTGGCGTGAAAGAGTTGTGTTAGAAACAATCAGCCCATTAAAATTAGAAAGCTTTATTTCTTCAGCAACATCATCTAATTCTTTCTCTGATAAATCAGGAGCAATTTTTAAAAAAATGGGAATGGAGAATCCATGCTTTTTCTCTTGCTCATTTCGCACTTGCGAAATTGCACTCAACAAAAGATGCAAACTGTCACGGGCCTGTAAATCACGTAAGCCTGGTGTATTAGGAGAAGAAATATTAACCGTAAAATAATCAGCAACATCATAAAAATGAGCAATACCAACAGTATAATCACCAATCTTATTAACCGTATCCTTATTGGCTCCAATGTTAACGCCTACAACACCAGTTTTTTTACGCGCGCGCAATCTGTTGTAAACAACTTGATGTCCATCATTATTAAAACCCATTCTATTAATAATTGCTTCATCTTCTTTTAAACGAAAGAGTCGTGGTTTAGAATTTCCAATCTGAGGCTTTGGTGTCACTGTCCCAATTTCTGTAAAACCAAATCCTAAACGAAAAACACCATCCACAACCTCTGCATTTTTATCAAACCCCGCTGCAAGACCAATAAAATTTTCAAACTCAAGCCCAGCAACAGTTACACACAAACGTTTATCGATAACCTTTTGACAGCCATTTAATCCACTTTTCAGCCCGAGAATCGCTAAACCGTGTGCTTGCTCTGGATCCAACATAAATAAGGCAGAACGGCCAATACAACGAAAAAAACTCATCAATCCTTCTCCACAACATAAAAATGATCCATCGCACCTCACCTATATCTTTTAACACAAAAGATTACCAATCAAAGAGAGCATATTATCCAAATAATACTTGCTCTCTTCTATAAGAAACTTCAGCATAAAAATCCATTAATAACCATACACATTTATATTGATGCATACCGTGTAAAAACTTTTTATTCTTTAAAAAACGTTTCTCTTTTTTGCTACTGTTCAGAGATAAACTTTCAAACCTAAACCTTATAAAATGCAGCACAAATTGAGACATCAATGGCTCTTCACCAAAGCCTTTCTCTTCTTTCTTATAGGTAAGCTTATACCCCCCCTTTAAAAGGCAAAAAAATTATCTCTATTCTCAAAGTTACTTTGTCTAATATCATATAATATATTGATTTTAATGATAATTAATCGTTATTCATATTGAATGAGAATCCCGAATATCGTAAGATTGTCTCATTTCAAATCTGTTTATCTTGAATCAATCAAAACCATTCGCTTGCACGT